>JALWMP010000168.1 GCA_026996165.1 Campylobacteraceae bacterium | reverse complement strand
GAATAAGATTTAGCAAAATCTACCTCTAATCTAAAGAAAAATATAGCCATACCAGGAATAATTGATAGATAGGCTAAAAATATAGGAAAATCATAAACCATAGAGGCGTGAAGTTTACCAATAACTACATATCCTACAATAGGAGAGAACCAAAATATAACTTTGTCTATCCATATAGCGATATTATAAAACATTCCCGATAAACCAAGTCTCCAATAAAATTTACCATAGGTGTTTTGAAAAGTATCGAAACGAATAAAGTGTTTGTTGGCTTTATTGTAAGATGGGTAGTAGTATATAATCCCTAAAAATAGTAAAATAAATAGTAGAGAATTTCCAATAATAAAAGCTATAAGAAGTCCCAAAATCCCAAAATCTTTAAGTAAATATGCAACAAGATAGATAAGTGCATACCCAGCAAGGTAAAATAGAATAACCTGTTTATAGAGCTTTAAACTTGCAGCTAAGATATTGGCTATCCAGACACATGAGAGAACAACAAAGAGTGTTATATATAATAAAATAAAAAAATTACTCTGCTCCTCAAAAAGAAAAATAGCTAAAGGTAGAGAGATAATTAACCCTCCAATAATAGTAAATATAATCATTCCTAAAAAATTAGGTAAGATAAGATAGTGCTTTTTCTCATACATCCTATCAGCAATAAAACGGGTAAAAGGAAGCTGAAAAAAGCCTGTATAGACAGAGCTTAGTGCCAAAGCAGAGACATAGGTAACCGAAGCTTTTAGCATGGTTTGAGTAGGGTCTTGGGTATGGTAGAGGTAGATATTGGCAAGACCAATACCCAAAATAATAATCATCGAGATAACCCAAGGGCCAGAACTTAAAATTGCTGAGTATCCAAATGTTTTAAATACAGCAGTTAAGGTTCTCTCTTTTAAAATCTGTTTTAGCTCAAAACCTATTCCTGCCATGAGTTATCCTTTAAGCTGTTAAATATATCTTCATAAACCTTTTGATAGGTTTCTAAAAAGAGCTTTTGAGTATAAAAAGTATTGACCCTCTTTAGAGCAACCTCTTGAGCCTCTCTCCATCTTTTTTCATTACTTAGTAGTTCAATATAGCCATTTGCTAAAGCCTCTGCATCAGCAATAGGACAGACTACTCCTGCACTCCCTAATGCTCTGTCTTCCTCATTCTCTCCACCATAGATAAGCTCTTTACATGAACCAACATCTGTACTAACACAAGGAACTCCTGCTGCAAACCCTTCCAAAATAACCAAAGGCATTCCCTCACTAATGGAGGTTAGAGTTAAAACACCACTTTGAGGTAAAATTTTAGAGATGTCCTGAAAACCTAAAAACTTGATATTTTTTTTAACATCAAGTATCTCAATAAGCTCAAAACACTCTTGGGCATACTCCTTCTCCTCATCGTCAGGTCCTACAACCCAAGCCTCAACATCAGGTAGAGTATTTGCTGTAATCCGAATGGCTTGAATAAAGGTTTTAATATCTTTAATGGAGACTACACGTCCAATGAGTGTAATGACTTGTGGAATACCCTCTGGACGATTTTCAATAGTTTTTCCTAACTTTTCAATATCTACCCCATTTGGAATTACACGACAAATTTTAGGGTCAGCACCATAAGCAATCTGTGTCTCTTTTGCTACTCCAAATAGAGATAAAATAGGATTAGCACGACTGTAGCTCATTTTACCAATTCCCTCAAAAAAACGTACCCACATACTTTGAATATAGTTGGTAGATGATGTATCTCTAAAGATGTCAAGTTTGCTATATAGATTGAGTGATGACGATATAAGGTCAATCTTTCTCTCTTTTGTATATATACCATGTTCTGTTAAGATAAAAGGTTTATTTGTCTCATGGGCAATAAGTGTTGATAGAAAACCTGCATAACCTGTTGATGGAGAGTGAATAATCTCTCCTTTGTCTTTTAAGAGTTTTGCAAGTTTTACCATTTTCCAAATAGGTGTATGGATACTTCGTACTGACCAAAAGTAGTCCAAAAAGGAGAGGTCACTAGCATTTTCTTGATTCATATTGCATATAAAGTACCAAGCTTCTTTACTATATAAGAAAGTTGATTCATCTATTTTGTTAAGGTAAAAGTCAAGTCTTTTAGCCTCTTTAGGAAAACTTTCGTTACTCTTTCCTTCTCTAAACCACTGGTAGAGTTTTTTTATCTCTTCAAAGTCTTCTACAGAACCGTTTTTAGCTTTAATAGGGGGTTTTTCTTCTTCATCAAACATAAAAAGTTCTACTACATAGACAAGATTTTTGGGAAATGGATATAGAGGTTTCGGAGGGTAGTCTACTTTTCTACTTCCAATAAAAACTACACCAAATTTATATTGAGGTAGCCCTGTAATAAGCTGTGCAATCCATGATGCAACACCACCACGAACAAATGGATAAGTTCCTTCACAAGGTATTAAAATGTCAGGTTCACTAATATCGTGTAAAATTTTCATGACTTACTCCACATCTTAGCAAGTGGTTTTAGACGAATATCAATCTCAAAGTGTTCATTTGAGATATAATTACTTACTTCATTGTATCTTTTTTGCTCAAATTTAATCTCTGCTAAAAATGTAAAGATAGCCTCTTTGGGTATACCTAGTGTAACAGCTTTTAAAAAAGCCTCTTCTGCCTCTTGGTAGTTTTTATTAAAGAGATGAATCTTTCCTAAAAGTACAAAAGCAGGTGCATGGTTATTTATCTGTTCTAAAGTGTGTTCTATCTTTTTTGTATAAAATCCAGAGAGTTTATCACTTGCTACACCATGAAAGATAAACTGCCAATAGGTTAATGCTAACTCATATAGATATTGGTTTTTCTCTTTTTTATTTGAGGCATTCTCTATTTTTTCTTGTAAATTTTTAATTTGGGTATTGAGCTTTTTTTCAAATGAAGAGATAAGAGCAAAAGCATAGAGTCGTGTCTCATCAGAGCTGTCAGCTAAAAATTTTTTAATTTTACCAATATTTCCCTCAGCATTACTATCGTAAAGAATACGTAGAGATTTTATTTTTTCATCTGTAGATATACTCTTTGTATGCTCTCCCTCTATAGTTAAAATTCCTTCTTGAAATTTACTGTTAACTATAGGAAACTCTGAAAGATGGTCTTCAAAAAATATCATCTCATAATCGGGTTGACTATCTCTATGTGTTGCCCAAGAGAGACCAAATAGCATCATAACAAGCGTAAGAAGAATACCAATATAGAGTAGACCAATGTTAATAACTACAAAAAAGATGAAAATCTCTTTCTTATATTTTTTAAAACGTTTTGGCATAAATTGCACAAGTAAAAAAGATACAATAATCCAAAATATAATCTCAAAAAGAATAATATATAGTATTGTATAATGATTATTTTGTGCTAAAAGAGATGATGAAATAGAGCTTAAAGTAATATTATCAAACACAACAAAACTCCTCTAAAAGAGCATTAAAGTTACGGACGCTTGTGTGTTTTTTTCTTAAACTTTCATAATCTTTAGTCGATAGGTGTTGCTCTAATGCTTTACTAAATTTACGTTTTCGTAATCTATTTTCTAAGGCATACTCTAACTCTTTTGACTTTTGGTGCATAGCAGGATTCGATACAAAAGGAATCAATATAAAGTGAACATAGTTCTCTTTACACTCTAAAGCAATAGATTGGTCAAGAATCTCTAAAATATCATTATTGTAGATAAAGTCAGCTATCTCTAAATGCAGATTTTTATTGGTTGTTGCTATGACATAGATACGACTATCTATATTAAATCCATTTAAGATATTTGTAAGTCTTGCTACTTCAAGTTTAAAGTCTACAATATCTTGACGTTCATGATTTTTATTTTTTAGAGCTATATTACACTCTTGGTTCTTAACAATTCTATCTAATGAAGCACGTTTTTTGTACTCTGTCCAAATGTAGTTAAAGACAACATTGATTTTTAAGAGTGTATCTTCATGGTAGAAGAGAAAAGGAATCTCTTTAATAATTAAAATGGCAACAACTGTGTCATATTTGTCAATAAAAGGGACAGCGTATAGATAGGAGGTTTGCTCTTTATTCTCTAAGTCATTAAGATATATGGCTTTTTTTTGTGCTATTGCCTCTTGAATTAATTTATCATTAGTATCAATCTTCTCGTCAATATTCCCAATAGATGCAAAGGGTTGATAAGGTTTATTTTTTTGAACTTTCCAAATCATAGCAGAGTTAACTGAAAAAAATTTTTTAAGAATACGAAGTGTATTTCTTGCACTCTCTGTAGGAATATTATGTTCTGAACTCTCCAAAATTTCAGCAATAACAAACCTAAAAGAAGCAGGTTGAATAATATAAATAGACTCTAATTTATCATGAGAAATCTTTAGTGTAAAAAAGGCATTAGTAAGCTCTTTGAGTCTTAGTTGTAGATAGTTTGTTTTTACTTTATATTTATCCATTTCACTATGAAGATTAGAAAAAAATAGACCAAATAGAAATACAAAAAATAGATTTTCTAATAGTACAGAGGTGAAGATAGGGTCATCTTTATAGGTAAAAAAGGATACTATTGCAAAATTTATCCACATTAAAAGTCCCATATTAAGACCATAAAATAGTGTTACAATAGCCAACCATAAGATAAGAAATGAAAAATGGTAATGTATTAAAAGTGGGTCACTTTTATCAAAAAATGAGCCACCTATAACAATAACAAGGGATAATCCTATAACTTCAAGAGCTTTAACAAGAGGTGATTGTCGTTTAAGTGTCATGATTTAGTCTGTAAATTTTGGAATAAGTTCAGAAGCTATCTCTTGAGCAACAACACCAATAGATTTGTTACCCCAACCACTCTTAGCACCAACACTATTAAAGAGTACATTACCACTCTTTAATTCTATAACTTTAATACTATAGCTAACTACAGGCTCTGCATCTATTCCTGTTTTATATCTCCACTCTTGTACTTCACCAGTTATAAGATAGTCAGCTTTTAGTTGTTTTGCTTTTTGTGTTTGTTTTTTTAAAAAAGTTACTTTACTCTCTTTAAGAGATTTATTTTCATTTCCATCAACTAGAGAGATTAATGATAGATTCTCTTTTGCTAAAACAGACTCAACAATAGAGGCTGTTTTAAGACCTGCCATCGGTGTTTGAGTATAGTTCCAAAAAGAGCCTATAGCATAGATTTTATTATGTGGAAGTTCAATACTCTCTTTATGAACTATAGAAGAACAAGCCATAAAAAAAAGTAATGTAAAAGAAAAAGTTAAAATTTTTAACATAAAAATAAGCTCCCTATAAAATATTTAGTATATTTATTTTATAGAGTTAGACTTAACTTTTTAATAAAATTTTAGTTTCTTATATATATATAAGATTTTTTTTTATCGTTTGTAACATAAATCAAAAAAAGATAAAATTTATTATGATTTATTGTTGAACAAAATATAATTTGCAATACTCTTCCATAATCTATGATTTGGGAGAGTGAGGTTCACAAGCAGTAGGTTTTACTCCTCTGTATTCTCTTTTATATCTTTTGTATCCATGGTTAACATACTTGTAATCCCTAAAGCCTCTTTTACCTTTGCCTCTATCTCATCACGAAGTTTTGTATCTTCTTTAAATTTCTTCTTAACATTCTCTTTACCTTGTCCTAGTTTCCCCTCACCATAAGAGAACCAAGCACCAGACTTATCAATAATGTCAAGTTTAACTCCATAGTCTACAAGTTCACCCTCTTTTGAGATACCCTCACCAAACATAATATCAAACTCAGCTTGTCTAAATGGTGGTGCAACTTTATTTTTAATAACTTTAGCTTTTACACGGTTACCAATTTGTGATTCACCCTGTTTTAGTGTAGCAATTCTTCTTACATCAATTCTAACAGAAGCATAAAACTTAAGAGCATTACCACCTGTAGTTGTCTCTGGAGAGCCATAACCCATCATTCCAATCTTCATACGAATCTGGTTAATAAAGATTACAGTAGTATTAGTTTTATGTAATACCCCTGTAATTTTTCTAAGAGCTTTAGACATTAGACGTGCTTGAAGTCCTACTTGTAGGTCAGCCATCTCGCCCTCTATCTCTGCTTTTGGAGTAAGTGCAGCAACAGAGTCGACAACAATTACATCAACTGCTCCAGAACGAGCTAGTGTCTCTAAAACATCAAGAGCTTGTTCCCCAAAGTCTGGTTGAGAGACCAAAAGATTTTCAACATCTACTCCTAGATTTTTAGCATAGAGTACATCAAGAGCATGTTCAGCATCTATAAATGCACATACTTTTCCATCAGCTTGAGCCGAAGCTGTAATTTGAAGTGCTAAAGTGGTCTTACCTGAACTCTCTGGTCCATAAATCTCAATAATCCTACCTTCTGGTACACCACCAATACCTAATGCCATATCTAAACCAAGAGAACCAGTACTAATTGCAGCAATAGGTTCAATTACTTTATCACCAAGACGAACTACTGTTCCTTTTCCAAATGTTTTATCTATCTGTTTTAGTGCCATATCTAGTGCTTTTTGTTTGTTAGCATCCATTGCCATATTGAACTCCTAATGGTATAAAATATTGTCTTATTGATATTTTAGTGAAATTTTTTGAATTGACCTAGAAATATGTCAAATTGTAATGCTTTTTTCTACTCTTTTGTATCTTAGTATTTGATTATAATTGCAACACATTAATAAAATCTAAGTAAAAATATATTAAATACTTTATTTTATTATCTCATTATCTTATAATAAATATTATTTAGTATTATGAAGGAGTCAATTATGAGAAGAGTAGGGTTATCGTTAATAGCACTTTCTGCACTTTTAACAGCAAGTGAGTTTCAGTATGGTTCAGGAACTTTTAACTTAAATGGTGGTTTTACACAGGGGGCATCGGGTAGCATTAGCAGTGATATAGATACATACTCTTTAGTTGAACGTCATAGTAATATAGCAGGTTCAAAAGTTTTTTATAGTTATGATGCTACATGGATGGATTCACAAACTTTAAAGCAAACTCAACAAGATTATAATGCTTTAGCAGGACAAGCCAATAGTCTTTTACCTACATCATCACCTTTTATGATTCCAACTATGGACTATAGAGTAAAAGGTTTAGATGCAAATTTAAGATTAGGTTATGATGTACTACATAAAGATGAAGATAATTTTTTAGGTTTAGGTCTAATGGTAGGTATATCTATACCTTGGGTAGATAGTTCAAACTCTTCAGACTCTTCAAATGACAATAGCAATTTTTCATTAGAAAGTGAAAATTCATCTTTAAATCTTAAGAACCTTTTTCAAGATACAAAAACATCTATAATGACTTATAAAGTTGGGCCATCTATAAATCTTCAAAAGTCATTAACTGAAAATATTTCTTTATATGGTATAGGAAGTATTGCGTATCAAACAGGGTATATAAAAAATGACTATATTGACTCTGAATACTCTGTAGATGGAACATATCAAGAGTTAAATGTAGGTTTATACTTTACTCCTTTTACTAAGAGTTATAAATTGGGTTGGATAACACTAAATCCTAGAGTCTATGCTACATTAGGATATAAGTACTCAAAATGGGATATAGATGATGTTACTGTAGATGTTTATAATAACTCTGTTAAGTTAGAACCTCTATCTATGAAATTTGGTATGGATAGCTCTGTAGGTTACTTTGGGGTTGGTTACTCTTTTTAATATAACTACTTAAATAGGGGTCTTAAAATAACTTTTTAAGACTCTTTAAGAATTCTTGGTAGGGTAATCCCTGTTTGACTCTGATATTTACCTTTACGGTCAGAGTAGGTTGTTTCACACTGCTCATCACCTTGTAAAAATAGTACTTGTGCTATTCCCTCATTTGCATAGATTTTAGCAGGAAGAGGTGTTGTGTTGGAGATTTCAATAGTAATATGCCCTTCAAATCCTGGCTCAAACGGTGTTACATTGACAATAATACCACAACGTGCATAGGTACTTTTCCCAAGACAAATTGCCAATGTATCTTTAGGCATTTTAAAATACTCAACAGTACGTGCCAAAGCAAATGAGTTTGGTGGAACAATGCAGACATCACCTTTAAAGTCAACTACATTGTTTTCATTGAAATCTTTAGGGTCAACTACCTCTGCATTTATATTGGTAAAGATTTTAAACTCATCACTTACGCGAATATCATACCCATAAGAGCTAAGTCCATAAGAGACAACACCCTCTCCTTTAAGTGCTTCACAAAAAGGGGTTATCATCTCTTCATTAAGTGATTTTTCTCGTATCCAGCTGTCTGATTTTAAGCCCATCTATTGCCTTTATATTTATAGTTTTTAAAATTATAGGCGAATCACTCTAATTTTTGCATTAGCTTTTAGCTTATTGAGAAAATCTTTTGAAGCTTGAGCCCGTTTACTCTGCATCCAACTAGCTAAAACAGCATTTCTCATAGCTTCAAATCCACTCTGTCTACTACCTTTAGATTTAACAAAGTATGCTATAAAACCTTTTCCTGTATTGATAGGTTTAGTAAAACTATTAGTAGGTGTTTGTTTAATTAGATTGAGTAGTGCTGGACTCATCTGGTCTGAACTTGCTAAAATACTCTTTTTAGTGACACCTGAGATAGGTCTCATTGGATTAGATATAGCCTCTTTTAGTAGTTCTGGTGAGTCACTTCTATAGATTACTAAACTCATCTGTGTAGGAGCAGAAGAGAATGCCTCTTTGTGAGTATTGTAGTATGTTTTAAGTTCAGCATCACTAGGTCTATCTATGGTTGAAAGGATATGCTCTTGAAAGAAACGCTCTTTTTGAATCTCTAATTTTATTTTTTTTAGGTAGCCTTCCCACGTTAATCCTCTCTTTTGTAAAAGGCTTTTCATCTGTGATATTGTCATATTTTTTGAAGCAGCAATAGCGTTGATTTTTTGTTTAACCTCATCATCACTAACAGTAATACCTGCATTTTCAATAGCAGCTTTCTCTAACCTATCTAAAATAAGCATCTCAACAGCAGCCTCTTTTGACATTTTTAGATTTTGCTGTACAGCTTGAATCTCTAGTGTTGTAATAGCTTGACCCTCTACATCAATGGCAACAGCATCAATAACTTGTGCTTCAGAGCTAATTATAGAGAAAAGAAGAATAAAAAGAAGTTTTTTCATTGTAGTTATCCATATTAAATTTGTATTTTAATAGTGATTATAGCTAAATAGCTTTATAAAACAAATTAATTAAAAAGTGTAGCCTAACACTTGACATTATCTCTCTTTTCAAATATAATAATAAAAAAATTAGGAGTTATTGCTATGTCTTTAAAAATGAAACATCTTATGGAAGCAACAGGAGAGAGCAAATCAACCATACTCTTCTATGTCAAAGAGGGGTTACTACCAGAGCCTCAAAAACCAAAACCAAATCTACACCTTTATGATGAGTCTTGTATCAATATTATAAAATTTATTAAATATCTTCAAAATCAGTTTTCATACTCTATAGCTCAAATTAAATCTGTCTTTAAAGAGAACAAGTTTACCTTTTCAGATGACTTCTCTATGATGTTACGCTCTTTAGAGTTGATGTCAGGTTCAACTGATGGAAAGTGGTATAGTGATGAGGATTTTTTAGAACTAAGTGAGTTGACCAAAAAGGAGTTAGAGAGTTATCTAAAACGAGGTCTAATATTTAGACAAGAGAGAGGCTTTTCAACTAAAGAGTTAAAGTTAGTAGGTATTTTAAAAAGAGCAGAGAGTCTAGGGTTAGATGGTAAACTCTTTGATGCTTATGTTAAATCAGCAAAAGAGTTAGCAA
>JALWMP010000167.1 GCA_026996165.1 Campylobacteraceae bacterium | reverse complement strand
CCTCCCCAAACTTTCGTTTTATCTTACTAAAGCCTCTCTTTTTTACACTAAATCTCTCTAGGGCAGAGAGAAAGTGTGTTTTAAAGAGAAACATTCCCAAATCATTAGCCTTATTTAAGATATTTGAATGTAACAACGCCTCAATAACCCCTAAAGAGTGGTCAATAAACTGTGTAGTGTTAGCAAACATCTCAGAGTCATCTTTGACCCAATAGGCAACTACCATAATATAGTAATCCCAAAAAAGACGTGGTAGATACTCCTCAAAAGGTGGGTTTGGAATCTCTCCTGCCTCTATGGCAATGCTTAATATATCGGCAACCATATCTATAAAGAGAGCATTTGAGTCATAGAGAGAGTCTAGTTTTAAGCCACCTGAACGAAAAACCATATCTGAGATTTGAATAATAAACTCTCTATCTTCCAAATATAGCTCTAACTCTGTCTCAATGAGTGTCTGTAGCTGTTCACGAAGTGTATAGGTGTGAAAATCTTCTATGTTTTGTAGAATCTCTGCCGTCTCTTTATGTTTTTGCTCTACATAAGCATAGACAATCTTCTCTTTAGTAGGAAAGTAGTTATATATAGTTGGATTTGATACCCCTGCATTTTTAGCCATCTCTCTCATTGAAGCTGACTTAAACCCCTTTTCTATAATAAGATTAACAGCCTCTTCAAGAATTTTTGCTTTTGTCTTCTCTTTTGCTGATTGTGATACTTTCATAAATAGCTCCATAATTTTAAATATTTAACTTAGTATAGTATATATAGTCTATTTTGTCAATATTTTATATAGTAAATTAAAATTTTATTTTTTTATGATTTTTTATGGTTAATTTTTATTTTTTATTGTTATAATGGTGATGGGGAAAAATAATACTGCATTTTGCTTATAAGGAAGAGAGATGAAAAATATTTTACACACTTTTATAATGGGTATACTTACTCTATTTGCTATATATCTCTATTTCTTATCGGCAGAACCTCTACCTTCATCACATATTATAGTCAAAGAGTTTTCCCCTTTAAATATAGAACAAGAAGAGAACAAAGCACTTAATTATCTTAATCAATTTCGTACTAAAGTGGGGCTTATTCCATTTAAGTCCCACAATATTTTAAAAAAAGCAGCTAAAAATCATGCTAACTATCTTACTAATCATCTAATATATGGTCACAAAGAAGATAAAAATTTTAAAGATTTCACTGGAATTTACGCCTCTGAGCGTATTCAAGAGGTTGGTTTTTCTGCTCCACAAGTCATAGAGAATGTCTCTGCAAACAATAAAAACTATAAAGAGTCAGTAGATGGTCTCTTTGCTGCAATTTACCATCGTATGGCATTTTTAGATTTTCGTTCAGATATTATTGGCATAGGAGTAAGTCAAAGCCAAACTCACCCAAGCAATACAGCCTTTGTTTATGATATGAGTGCAAAAGCATTAGAAAAACTATATAAACAAGATACTATTACTCAAAAACAACTAACAAGAGCTATTGAAAGTAATAAAAATAAAAATCATAAAATGGTTATCTACCCTTACGACAAACAGAGAGATGTTCCTCCTGCCTTTTTTGATGAACTACCAGACCCTTTACCAAACCATAAAGTAAGTGGATATCCTGTTAGTGTATCTTTTAACTCTGCTATCTATAAAAATGTTAAACTACTAAGTTTTCAACTATTTGATAAAGATGGTATTGAGATAACCAACACAACCATATTAGATGCTAAAACTGACCCAAATAGACGTTTAACCAAAATGGATTTTGTTCTTTTTCCTCTAAAAAGATTAGCATGGAATCAATACTATTATGTAAAATTTAAAGCTATTGTCGATAAAAAACTTATTGAAAAGAAATGGAGCTTTCAAACTAGAAGATTTAATATACCTCTTTATCATGTAACTCAAAACAATAATAGTTTTTCATTAAATAAAGGAGAGTCTTGCATCTTATACTTTCCTCCGACTTCAAAAGAGGATTTACTTGGTAGTCTTGGTTACCCTTCAAATTATGATATTGAATTTATAGATAAAAATACTATTAAATTAACACTACTATCAAATGAAAAAACAGAGACCTTACTTAAACTAGGTAAACATTTTGTAAAAATTTATGAGAAGTAGTCTGTTCACAATTAAAACACAACTAAAGTATATAATTTTGACATGAGAGTTAATTTTTTACATTTTTCCTTCTCAACCTTTATTTGTTGATAACTCTCATAAATAGCTTTTATTTAATATAATATTCTTCTCTTCTTCCCATTGACTCTAGTAAGTCTCAATAAAAGCTATTTTTATTATCCTCAATATCTACTTGATAATAGATATAAAAGGATATATTATTAAATATCTATTGACACCCAACACACTCCATACTTCTATCTTCAATATCATTCGTTGACTCAGGAGATTGACTTCTAAGGTAATAGGTTGACTTTAGACCAAACTTCCAAGCATTCATGTAAATCTCATTTAAGTATCTACCACTTGCTTTGTCAAGTGTAATAAATATGTTAAGTGACTGCCCTTGGTCTATCCATTTTTGTCTAATAGCACCTGCTTTAACTAAGATATTTTGGTCAAGGTCATAAGCAGGAGTATAGTAGAGCCAAGTCTCAGGTGATAACTTAGGAGCACAAACAGGAATAAGTCCAGATAGATTCTCTTCAAACCATTTACGTTTATAAACTGGTTCAATCGCTTGTGTTGTTCCTGTTAGTATAGAGATTGAAGAAGTAGGTGCAACTGCCATAAGATAACCATTACGCATACCATCTTTTTTTACTTTTTCTTTTAGCTTTATCCAGTCATGAGTATAACCAAAAAGTCCACCTCGTTCAACTAATTTGCATGCTTCTTTATTTGCATTGTCAATAGGGAAAATACCCTTTGACCAGTCTGACCCCTCAAAAATTGGATATTTTCCTTTCTCTATAGCAAGGTCACTAGATGACTTAATAGCATAATAAGAGACAGATTCCATTACTTCATCTACTTTCAATAGATGTTCATTTGAACCCCACTCAATTTTGGCTTCTGCTAACATTTGAGCTTCACCCATAACACCTAAACCAATAGCTCTTGTCTTTTGGTTTGTCTTTTTAACTTTTGCTAAAGGATAAAAGTTAAGGTCGATTACATTGTCAAGCATTCTAATGGCTATTGGTACAACTCTTGCAATATCCTCTTTAGTATTAATCTTTGAAAGATTTACTGATGCAAGGTTACAAACAGCTGTATCACCATCGCTCAACTCTTTGTCTGCCATCCAAATCTGTTTACCATTTATGCTGTCAAGTGCTGTCACTTTTTTAGCAGGTTTTGTCATGCCACTGTCAACGGTTATTGGCTCTTCCTCTTCATAGAGTGCAACTGAACCATCTGTAAATGTCAATCTAATTTTGTAGTGATTTGGGGCTGTGTTCTGCATTATTTCTGTGCATAAATTACTACTTCTAATTAATCCACTATGCTTATTTGGATTTGCTCTATTTGCTGTATCTTTAAAAGTTAAAAATGGATTTCCTGTCTCAAAGTAGGAGCGTAAAACCTCTTTCCATAAAGCTTTAGCAGAGACAACCTCTCGTGTAATATCATCATCTCCCTCTTCAAGCTCTATGTAACGTTTTTCAAACTCTTCACCATATAGGTCAGTTAACTCACGAACCTCATAAGGGTCAAAGAGTGTCCATCGCTCATCTTCTTGAACTCGCTTCATAAAGAGGTCATTTAGCCATAGAGCAGGGAAGAGGTCATGAGCTCTTCTTCTCTCTTCACCAGAGTTTTTCTTTAGGTCAAGGAAATCTCGCACATCAATATGCCAAGGTTCAAGATAGACAGCTATAGCTCCTTTACGTGTATTGTGAGTTAAATAAAAATTATTAAATTTATCTGTAGAAGCAAAGTAGTTATTTGTCCCTTCTACTGTTAAGTCCATATACTCTTCTGAAATATTAGGATTTGTATCGATGGATAATATCTTATCCTCTTCGCCTTTATGATTAACTCCATACTCTCCTACTTTTACTTCATCACTTCTTTTATAGTAGTACCCATTAGAACCTTTTATTGCCATTGGATGCCATTTGGAAGTAATAATATACCCATCTTTAAATGAGATTTTTATTTGATTCTCTTTTTTGACTTCAAGTTCATGAACAGCCTGAACCTTTTTATATTGAACTTTATCTAATTCGATATTAAAGCTTTCTACTAAGTCTCCTATTCGTACTTTTGAAATTGGGATAGTTTCTACTTCTATATCCAAAATGTTTATCTCTTCTGTATTTCGTCTATCTCCTTTTAATCTAAAATTATGAGAGAGATGTTTTCTAATTCTTGACATCTCAACTCTTTTCTCTTTTGTCTCTATCCAACCTTTTGAGATATTATTTTCATTCGATAAAATTTCAAAGTTATCAAGTGAGTTATTTAGCTTATTATTGTCAATATGGTCTATTGTAATTTTTTCATCTTTTGGTAAATCAAAAAAGGTTTCTACTAATAGTTTATGTAGAGGTATTGATTTTTTACCCAAAGCCACACGCACATAACCCTTTCTATCTATGGTTGTAGATAATGTTTTTAGTGAAGTCAAATTAATAACTACTCCACTTTTATGAATAGCATAGTTTTCATCTTTAATAATTTGAAAACCTTCTGGTAGACCTTTATTCATCTTTTTGTATTTACCAATAATTTTTTTATATTGGTCTCGAGACAAATCAAATTTATTACAAATTTCTAAAAGAGAAAAACCTGAAATATAATCTTTTAATAAATCATAAATATCATCTTCACTCAATCTACCATATTTAAAGGTAAAGTTTTTTACATGAAGAGAAATAATATCTAGCACCTCATCTTTATTTAAAGAGTGTTCTTTATACTCTCTTCTAAAATCATGTACAAACTTATCAGTTGTTACACTTTTTAAAACTCGAACAAAACTATTTTTAGCAACACAACCAAGTTGGTCAACTGCAATGGCAACATCATTGGCAATCTTTAAAAATGGCACAACTCCACCTGCTGCATGTTTGTGACCGTCGATGTAAGACCCCATTCCACGAACTTGTGACCAGTCCCAACCAATTCCACCACCAAATTTTGACAACAGAGCCATCTCTTTATAGCCATCAAAGATACCTTCAATATTGTCAGGGCTTGACCCAATGTAACATGATGACAACTGATGTCTAGGTGTTCGTGCATTTGACAAGGTTGGTGTAGCGGCCATTACTTCAAATTTTGACAAGATGTCGTAAAACTTCTTCGCCCATGTTTGACAATCAAACTCATTTTGAGCTAAGAACATAGCAACCCCCATAAAGAGTTGTTGAGGAAGCTCTATAGGTTTACCATCTTTGTCTTTTAGTAAGTAACGGTCATAAAGTGTTCTAATACCAAGGTAGTTAAATTGTAAATCTCGTTCAGGTTTAATATAATCGTTTAGGTCATCTAAGTCATACTTCTCTTTTAACCCTAATAAAATACGTCCTTCTCTCTCACCATGTTCAAAATATTTTCTTAGATGAGCATAAGGTTCACCCTTTACACCACCAACATTACGCCCTACCTTATGATAGAGGTCATATAAAAAGAGTCTTGCTGCAACAAAAGTCCAGTTTGGTCGGTCTATGTCAATTTTATCAACGGCTGTTTTAATAAGTGTCTGTTGAATATCAGCAGAACTCATCATATCTTGAAATTGTAAATTTGCGTCAACCTCTAGTTCACTCTGATTTACACCATCTAATCCCTTTACAGATGCTGAAGTATTTTTTTGAATTTTAGTAATATCCAATGTCTCAATTCGACCACTTCGCTTTACAATTCTAATCATATTTATCCTTTGTTATTAGCTATATTAGTAAAAAGTTACTTATTGTTTAGTAAGAAGAATCTAATTTCATTTTTTTAATTTATTAGATATTGTTTCACGTGAAACAATATCTATATATAAATGTTCTAAAAAATGCTATGCTGCGATTACTATCGCCTATATAACTATTTTTTTCATTTCCTAGTTTCAAACGTCCTAGTTAATGTCAATGAAATCGAACCTACAAAACCCGAGCATTAAAGCCTTATTTCATTGACATTAACATTCTCGTTGGGAATAAATATTGAAATAATAACTCTTTTAAAAATTTATATTCCAATATTAAGTTACGAATCTAGTGCTTCGTAACTAGTATAAATAAACTATAAATTATTTAAAAACTCTTCTGAAGATAGCATCTACATTTTTAGTATAGTAATCATAGTTAAAACACTCTCTTATCTGCTCTTCACTTAATGACTCTCTCAACTCTTCATCAGCAAGAAGATATTGAAGGTAAAGAGACTCTCCTTTTTCATTAGTAGTTGGTTTACCTTGTTGAATCTCTTGCCAAACTTTCATAGCATTTCTCTGAACAATTCTATAAGCATCTTCACGACTTACTCCTGCTAAAGGAAGTTCTAGTAAAACTCTTTGAGAGAAAACAAGCCCACCTGTAAGATTTAAGTTTTTCATCATGTTTTCAGGCATTACTGTTAAGTTAGCAATAACATTATTCATTCTATGAAGCATAAAATCAGTAGTAATAAACGCATCAGGTAACCAAAAACGCTCAACAGAAGAGTGGCTAATATCTCTCTCATGCCATAGTGCTACATTCTCCATAGCAGGGTTAGCATAAGCTCTAATGACTCTCGCTAGACCTGTAATATTCTCTGTCAAGATAGGGTTTCTTTTGTGTGGCATTGCAGATGAACCCTTTTGACCCTTTGCAAAATACTCCTCAGCTTCATAAACCTCTGTTCTCTGTAGGTGTCTAACTTGCACAGCAAACTTTTCAATACTTGAAGCCATTAGTGCCAATGCACTTGCTAATCTAGCATATCTATCTCTATGAACAACTTGGTTAGAGCATGGTTCAGGCTTAAGTCCTAGCTCTTCCATAGCATACTCTTCAAGTTCAAGTGGTGCATGTGCAAAATTACCCATTGCTCCACTTATTTGACCTACAGCTATAACCTCCATTGTCTGCTCTAAATTTTTTAAGTGACGAGCCATCTCATCATACCAAACAGCCAAAGTTAAACCAAAAGTAATAGGCTCTCCATGTATACCATGTGAACGCCCAACCATTAGAGTCATCTTATGTTCAAAAGCTCTTTTTTTAATTGACTCCATCAGCATCTTTACATCATCAATAATAATTTCAAGAGAAGCTTTCATCTGTAAAGCAACACCTGTATCAACTGCATCTGAACTTGTCATTCCATAGTGAAACCATCTTGACTCTTCACCAAGACTCTCACTTACAGAGGTATTAAAAGCAATAAGGTCATGTTTTGTAACTGCTTCTATCTCCTCTATACGTTCAACTGAAAAAGTAGCATTCTCTACAATCTTTTTACAATCTTCATCAGGAATAAGCCCTATTCTATTCCATGCTTTTACAGCTGCTTTTTCAACCTCTAACCATGCAGCATATCTTGCATGTTGAGTCCATTTACTTGCCATCTCTTCTCTTGAATATCGTTCTACCATTTTAGTCCTTGGGTGATTTATTATATATGTTAGCTGTAGGTTCGATTTTATCGAACAAGAACAATAAAATATAAAATTTTATGATAGAATTCTATCTAATTCGACTAAAAAAGAGGTAAAAATATGCCATTCGTCAAGCGTCCCTTTTATGTAGAAAAACCTACTAAGGCATTTATATTTATTATGAAGCAGTTTAACTTTACACAGGGTGAAGCACAACGTCTTATTGCAAAAGGGCGTGTTTTGGTTAATGGAGAATCTATCTACCACACAGGAGCAATAGTTGAAGGAGAGATAGAAGTTGTCTATTTTGAACCAAAGAGTAGGGGACTAAAGCCAATATTTGTTGATAAAAAATTTCTAGTTTTTGACAAACCATCAGGTATTTTAGTTCACCCAAAAACTATGACAACAGACTACTCCATGCTTGATGAAGTACGAACTCATTCAGGACAAAATGCCAATGGAGTACATAGAATTGACATGGAAACCTCTGGACTTTTCCTAGCAAGTAGACACAAAGAAGCCGAACGCTATCTAAAAGGTTCATTTGAGCAAAAGAGAATCCAAAAAAAGTATTTAGCTTGGGTTACAGGTAAGTTGACTGAACCTTTTAATGTTGAAGAACCTATTCGTGTGCGTAATGATTACTCCACAAACAAGCATAAAGTAGAGATAAATAAAAATGGAAAATATTCAAAAACAGAATTTACTCCACTAGAGTATGATAAAGAGTTAGACACCACTTTAGTAGAATGTAAACCATTAACAGGAAGACTTCATCAAATACGTTTACATTTGTTTCACGTGAAACACCCTATATTAGGAGACCCAATTTATGGAGCATCATTTAAAGCAACCAATAACTATTTAGATATGAAGATGACAGATGAAGAGAGACTTATTGAGACTGGTGCAACACGCCTTATGCTTCATGCTAACACCCTACACTTTCCTTATGGAGCTACATATTTTATAAAATCTAGGGTTGATTTTCGGAAATTTAAAGGTGAAATTTGTGAAAAAGAGAAAAGAAATTTTTTTAAATAATTAACCCATAGGGGCAAATACGGAGGTTGCCCCTACAATCATAAAAATATATTACTACCCGTAGGGGCGACCTCTGTGTCTGCCCCTATTAGCATAAAATATTAATCATCTTCTTTTAATGCTTTGTAAACACCAATAGCAGAAAAAACCACAACTACCACAATAAAAACAATCAATCCAATATCAATTACTGACATTACTTCTCCTCTAATTCATTATCACGAAGTTGTCCACAGGCAGCAGATATATCAAGCCCTTTTGACTCGCGAATAGTACAGTGTAAACCATGTTTGGTTAAATACTCTTGAAAAGCTAACATATCTTTCTCTTTTGGTCGTTTATACTCTGTTCCTCCATATGGATTAAAGTAGATAAGATTTACTTTTGACTTAATACCATTTAAAAGTGACAAGAGCTTTTTAGCTGCATTTAATGAATCGTTTACATCTTTAATAACAAGATACTCAAACATCACCCTCTTTCTATCGTTAACCGGAAAAGCTTTTACAGCATCAATAATTGACTGAATATTATAAGCTTTGTTAATTGGCATTAACTTTTCTCTTAACTCATCATCAACAGCATGTAAAGAGATTGCTAAGTTTACACCTAAGTTCATCTCTCCTAGTTTGACAATTTTTGTACTAAGACCTGAAGTTGAAATTGTTTGACGATGTGGAGCTATTGCCATGCCATCTGGGTCAGCAAAAATTCGTGACGACTGACTTACGGCACTAAGATTATCTAGGGGTTCACCCATTCCCATGTAAACAATATTGAGTCTTCTATTTGCATCAATACTATTGTCTCTTTTTATGTAACGTATCTGTTCAACAATCTCCCCTGCTGTCAAGTTAGCAATAAACCCACTCTTTGCTGTCAAACAAAAAGAACAACCAACTTTACAACCAACCTGACAAGAGATACAGACAGTATATCTCTCTTGATGCTTAACAGAGCCATCTTCATTAAACTCTTTTTTCTTCATTAAAAGTAAAACTGTCTCAACAGTGTTGCCATCTTCTAACTCAAAAAGATACTTAATACTTCCATCTCTACTCTTCTCTTTCTTTATCATCTTTAAAGGTTTTATTCTATACTTTTCTTTTAGCTCCTCTTTTAAAGATTGGGGTAGATTTTTCATTTCATCAAAGCTTGTTACATATTTGTGATAGAGCCAAGAGTAGATTTGCTTAGCTCTAAAAGCTGGTTTAATAAGCTGAGATAACTCTTCTCTTGTGTAGTCTTGTATGGCTGGTTTTTTTTCTGTTTTCATATTCTCTCTCATTTAAAAAAATTGTAGGTTCGATTTTATCGAACGTGATATTAAAATTTAAGATATTAGTTCATAGGTTCTTTAATATAAGCACTCAATCGTGCTATTGCCTCTTTATGATTAGTTATAAAATCTCTATGTGCATTTTTATTACAATAGTTTGTCACAATAAACACCCCTGAAACAGGAATGTTAAACTCTTTGGCAACTCTTAACACAGCAAAAAATTCCATATTTTCAAGACTTATTCCATTCTCTAAATAGTACTTTGACAATCTACTATCTGTTGTAATATAATTAGATGAGTTTACTATTGTTTCACGTGAAACGTTGGAAGTGTTAAATAATGATGTTGTGTTAACAATACCTTCATAGGCTGAAATCATATTATCTATTGGAGTGTAAGCTTTAGCATTAAAAAAACTATTTTCAATATTGGTAGCAGTTTTTGAGTGGACTATGTCAAAGGTATGGTGTATGCCATAAGACCCTGCTGTACCAATAAACATTAAAAATGGTGGTTTTTCATTTTCTAAGTATCGTGACAGATTCATTGCCATATCAACCATACCAATACCCATGGATTTAGCAAAATCAAAACTCTCACTCTCTCCTGCACAGATGAACATCTTTAAATCCTTACAGGTATATTTTCATTACGGAGGTAGTGTTTTAAATCCATAATATCTATCTCTCTAAAGTGAAAGATAGAAGCAGCTAAAGCAGCATCTGCATTACCTTTTGTAAATGCCTCTTTCATATGTTCCATTGTCCCTGCTCCACCTGAAGCAATAATTGGAATATTTACTAAATCTGCAATACGTGAGTTTAACTCATTGTCAAACCCTGCTTTTGTCCCATCTGCGTCCATAGAGGTTATAAGCAACTCCCCTGCCCCTCGTTCATAAGACTCTTTTGCCCACTCTAAAGCGTCAATGCCTGTGTCATTTCTTCCACCATGAGTAAAAATATGCCACTTGTTAGGAGCTACTCTTTTAGCATCTATAGCTACAACAATACATTGAGAACCAAAACGTTTAGCTCCTTCGTTAATAAACTCTGGTCTCTTAATAGCAGCAGAGTTAATACTTACTTTATCACAACCTACATTTAAAAGCTTATAGATGTCATTTAACTCTCTAATTCCTCCTCCAACAGTAAGAGGAATAAAAACCTCTTTTGCAACCTCTCTAACTACATCTACAATAGTTGCTCGTCCTTCATGAGTTGCTCCAATATCTAAGAAGGTAATCTCATCTGCACCCTCAACATTATAACGCTTTGCTACCTCTACAGGGTCACCTGCATCTCTTAATCCAACAAAGTTAACACCTTTAACAACTCGACCATTATCTACATCTAAACAAGGGATAATGCGTTTTGCAAAATATTCCATCGTATTCCTTACAATTATTATGATAGAATTATAACTCAAATAGTTAATATTAAGTAAGAATTGTGTAAAATGAATAAAATTGAAAACCTATCAGAGTTTGCCAACAAACGTTTTGGTCAAAACTTTTTAAAAAATGATGCAATAATAAAACGAATCATCCAATCGATTCCCAATGATAACTTACGAGTTGCAGAGATTGGGCCTGGCTTAGGTGATTTAACCAAGGAGTTAATTTTAACTCGAAATGTCACAGCATTTGAGGTTGATAAAAGATTATGTGAGCATCTCCAGACAACATTTAGTGACGCACTCCACACGGCAACACTAACAATTAACTGTGGAGATGTGCTTGAACATTGGGGAGAGAACAGACTACTTGATGAGCCTTATCATCTTGTAGCTAACTTACCCTATTATATTGCCACCAATATTATCTTAAAAGCATTAAAAGATGAACAGTGCCAATCTATTTTGGTTATGGTTCAAAAAGAGGTTGCGAAGAAGTTTTCAGCACAAACAGGGGAGAAAGAGTTTTCAGGACTCTCTGTACTTACTCAAACTGTAGGGTTTGGGGAACTACTTTTTGATGTAGGAGCAGAGAACTTTGTTCCACCACCAAAAGTAACCTCTTCTATTCTTTTAATACGTAAAAATCGTAGTGAAGATGATGAAGGTTTTGAAAATTTTTTAAAAGTTGCATTTAAACAACCTAGAAAAAAATTGGTCAAAAATCTAAGTACCCACTACCCTAAAGATAAAATTGAAGCACTACTTAAAGCATTAGAGCTAACTCTTTCTATTAGACCTCATGAAGTTGAGACATCTATTTATCATCACTTATATAATGAATTAAACAAGGATAGTATAGATGGAAGAGAACAAACAACCAGAAAAAAATCAAAATCAAGAGAACGTAACGAAAAGCAACAACACTCAAAGTAACACTCAAGAAAAACCAAGAAGAGACCGACCAGACAGACCAAGAAGAGCAGGTAATCCTCATAGAAGACCTAAAACAATGACCCAAACAAATAGTGGTAATATTGTTAAAGCTAAACCTGAAGTCGATGGAAACAAAGAAAAGCCTAAGCGTAGCACAAACCATAAGCTACAAGGAAAGACACAACATAAAAAACCTCAACATAAAAAAAATGAGCAAAATAAAAATATTAAACCAAATAGCAATAAAGCAAACCACAAAAATAAAAAACCAAATCGTAATGGTGGTGGACGACGAGCTAAAAAATTTGTTCCCGGGCCAATGAGTGAAGCAATGAAAGCTTCTATATTAGAGAATATGGAAGTAAATGATTTACGCATGAACCCATGGAAACAGATTAATATAAACAACAACAATAAAATAAGATTTACACCTCTAGGTGGTCTTGGTGAGATTGGTGGAAACATAGCTGTTATGGAAGATGATGAGACTGCATTTATTATAGATGTAGGTATGTCATTTCCTGATGAAACAATGCACGGTGTTGATATTTTAGTACCTGATTTTTCATATCTACATGCTATAAAAGATAAAATTGTTGCCATTGTTATTACTCATGCACATGAAGACCATATTGGAGCTGTACCATACTTATTTAAAGAATTACAATTTCCAATTTGGGGAACACCTCTTGCTTTAGCAATGATTGAAAACAAATTTCAAGAACATGGACTAATGGAGTATGTTAAACTATTTAACTTTGTAACAAAAAGAAAACAGTACAATATTGGTAGTTTTAAGATTGAATGGATGCACAACACACACTCTATTATAGATGCTTGTTCATTAGCAATAGAGTCAAAAGTAGGAACATTTATTCACACTGCTGACTTTAAAATAGACCATACACCTATTGATAACCAAACAATGGATTTACAACGTTATGCTTACTATGGCTCAAAAGGTGTTTTATGTCTCTTTTCAGACAGTACCAACTCACATAACCCTGGATTTACAAAATCAGAGGCAGTTGTAGGAAAGACATTTGATAGACTCTTTGCACTTGCAACAGGTAGAGTTATTATGTCAACCTTTTCCTCTAATACCCACCGTGTTTTCCAAGCAATGGAGAGAGGAATTGAAGCAGGACGAAAAATCTGTGTTATTGGACGCTCAATGGAGAGAAATATTGAGACTACAAGACGCTTAGGTTATGTTGACCTCGACGATAGACACTTTATTGAGTCACATGAAATACCTAAATATCCTGACGATAAACTCCTTATTGTTACTACAGGTTCACAAGGAGAGATGATGGCAGCTCTTTCACGAATGGCTGCAAATGAACATCGTCATGTAAAGTTAAAGCCTAGTGATACCATTATTATCTCTGCTCATGCTATTCCAGGAAATGAGAGTTCTGTCTCTTCACTTATGAATAAATTAGTTAAAGCAGGGGTAACTGTACGCTATAAAGACTTTGAAAATATTCACGTCTCAGGTCATGCAGCCCAAGAGGAACAAAAACTTATTTTACGACTAGTTCAACCAAAGTTTTTCTTACCTGTTCATGGTGAGTACAACCATATCTTTAAACACTCTAAAACAGCTATTGAATGTGGAGTAAATCCAAGAAATATTCTACTTATGGGTGATGGTGACCAAATTGAGATTACAACTAAATATCTTAAAAAAGTAAAAACAGTTAAAACTGGTAAAAGCTATATTGATAACCAAAACAATAAAGAGATTAAGGCTGATGTAGTAGAAAATAGACAAAAACTTTCACAAGATGGTATTGTAAATATTGCTATGCAACTTAATAAGTCAACTAAAAAACTAATAGGTAAAGCCGTTATTAACTCTGCTGGATTGATTCCTGAAAAAGAGAGCAAACGTTTTACTCATGAGATTGAAAATATTATTGATACATTCTTAATTAATGCAGAAGAGAAACAACTATCGTCTATTAATACTATTCAAAAAGAGATAAGTGGTATTGTTCGTAAATTTATTGTAAGAACAAAAAAACGTTACCCTATTATTAACACTGTTGTCTTTATGGTGTAAAAGTTTAACCCTACAAAAGTAGGGTTCTCTGCCTAACTCTTCTAAAAACAATATTATTTTTTACTGTATTTTTAAAAATCATTTTGTAAAAAAGCTTATTTTAAGTAAAATTTATTCTTAAACCTATATAATAAATAGATAGTCTCACTACTTTATTTTATAGAAAAAGGAGAATGGTATGTCTGAAGTTATATCACAAATTATTATCTACCTTATTTTGGTAGCATTAATTGGAGGAGTTATTGGTTACTTAATTGGTAAATCTAGCTGTGAAAAAGAGAGTAGCTGTAATGAAAAAGTAGAAGGTACTCATGAGTTACATATTGATATAAAAGAGCAAAAAGATAAAGACTCAATAAGTAGTGATGATTTAACTAATAAACCAAAAGAGATTGGGAAAAAACCTACAACCCTACTCTTAGAACCTAAAAATGGAGAAAAAGATAATCTTCAACTTATAAAAGGTATTGGAAAAGTTTTAGAAAAACTTCTTAATGATATAGGTATATACCACTTTGAGCAGATTGCTAATTTAACTAAAGATGAGATTAAATGGTTAGACTACTCTATGGCTTTCCCTGGAAGAATAGAACGTGAAAATTGGGTTACTCAAGCTAAAGAGTTAGCTCAAAAATCTAAATAGTTTTAGATTGATTCTTACGTTTTGTATGAACCAATAACATTAAAAATGCAATCAAGGCAATTACTGATTCAACTAAAAATAGCTGTTTAGGGTAATTGTCATATACAACTCCTGCAATAAATGCCCCTAAAGACCCCCCTAAACCAAAAGAAATACCTAAAAAAAACTGTTGAGCTAAACGCTTTTGAGTATATAAAGAGAATACATAAGTAATAGCTGCTGTATGATATAGTGCAAAGCTTATAGCATGTAGAGATTGTCCTAAGAAAGTTAAATATAATGAAGATGGGTAGAGAAATAATAGAAACCATCTAAAAGCTGTAACAAATGTTGCAAACTTTAAAATAGTTAAAAGATTTCGTTGAAGCAATGGTCCTTGAAAATAGAGCATAACAATCTCACATATTACTCCAAAACTCCATAAATAAGAGACCACTTCTGAAGAAAAGCCCTGCTCTCCTGCATAGATTGTAAAAAAGGTATAGAACCCACCAAAAGCAACCTGCATTAGAAAAACACTACTCCAAAATGCCCAATATTTGGTTAAGGAGAATTCTGAAGATTTCTCCTCCTCTTCTTTTTTTGCTACACTATCTTGATGAACAATAAAATAGCCAAATAGAAAAGTAAAAAATGCCAAAAAGGATAAACAATAAAATATTAAGATAGAAGAGAGATTAAGTTCTCCTAATGCAAGTACTACAACAATAAACCCTACAGAACCCCAAAGACGAATTTTTCCATAAAGCTTTTTACTTAAAATACTCAAAGCAATAGTCTCAACAAAAGGTAAAATAACCCCCATAGATGCACCAAAAAGTAGATTTGCAATTAAATATATCCAAAAATTTTCTACGCTAATAAGTAGTAACAATGCACCTATAAAAGTAAAAATAAGTGCCAACCTAAAAACATGTTGAGTTAGTTCAATATAGTGTTTAAAGACAAATGGAAGTAAAAAACGCATAAAAGGTGCAGCAGAGCCAATAATTCCTATTTGTAACTTAGTATACTCAAAATCTAAAAGTGTTTTTGGAACAAAAACAATATATACACCTACTAAAGCAAAGTAGGCAAAATAAAAGAGAGAGAGAAGTAGTTTCATCAATTAGATTTTTTCTTGGTTGCTATATTTTGAGGAGGATTTGGGTCAACAATCAAACAAGTAGCACTTAAAAAATCATGAATAGCACGTCCATCTTTACGAAATAGAGGAACAAACCAAAAAAAGGGGATAAATAGGCTAAATGGCAACATTAAATTTCTAAAAATAATAGAGAATAAAGATGGTTTCTCTAAGGTATGAAACTCAATAACTTTTAACCCTTGTGACCTAGCCCCAGGTGTTCTACCTTCATCTTTATACATAAAAATTGTTAAAATTATTAAATATGGAATCATTACATAAATCCATGCTAAAAGCTTCTCATGAGAAGCTCCTTCTCGTCCGTCCATTACCAAATATATAACAGCATACATAATAGGCATAAATAACATAAAAATATCGGTCAAAAATGCTTTTGCTCTTTTGCTTTTACTTGCATAAGGAATAGTAGGCTTTTCTACCTTATCATCTCTACCTTTTGTAACTCTATTTTTTTTGGTATCTCTAAATCTCTGTTTTTTTGCCATTAGTAACTCCTAAAATAGTATTTTAGCATAATTATGAACCTAAGTTCATTGAGAAGATTGGTAAAAGCATAGCTGCAACAATAACTCCAACAACTAAACCAATAAAGAGCATCATAAATGGTTCAAGCAAAGAGAGTAACATCTTTAGTCTATCGTCATTCTCTTCACGATAAAGTGCTGCAACATTACTTAAAATACTTGCTACCTCACTAGACTCTTCACCTAAAGCTAATGCCTGCATAAAGTTACGTTTTGGCAACATTCCTTTACCTCGTTGTAAAGAGCTAGAGAGTTTGTTTCCTTCAATAACTCTCTTAGACGCTGACTCAAAACTATCTTTCATTGACGCATTAGAAAAAGTAGTAGTTGCTAATTTTACAGCATGAGCATAAGAGACACCAGAGTCCAACATGAGTGATAAAATATAAGAGAAACGCCCAAGTTCATGATTTTGGATAAGTTCACCAATAATAGGCATTTTTAACATCAAACTATCATAAACTTTTTTAAACCCATAAAAGTGTTTATAGGCTAATTTAAAACTAAAGATTATTCCTAAAAAGCCAAAGATTATTAGCATATAGTTAGCTGTTAAAAAATCACTAAGTCCCAAAACAAACTTGGTTATCTCTGGTAACTCTTGACCTGTATCTTCAAAAATACCTGTAATCTTTGGAACAACAAAAGCAATCAAAAATCCAGTCATTAAAATAGCTACAATAAAGATAAAAAGAGGATATGCCATAGCATTACGAACCTGTTTTGCAACTTTTGCTTGAGAGGAGAAAAAAGTTCCCATCTGAATTAGTACAGGTACCATTTTACCACTTTGTCCTGCTACATTAACACTCTGTAAAAAGAAATCTGGCATAGAGTAAACTGACTGAGAAGCTAAAGCATGGTATAGAGATTTTCCCTCTTCAATCATGGTTCGTAGCGAAGCCAAAAAAGATGTATATTTCTTCTCTTTTTTATGTTGCCCCTCAATGAGCTTAATTGCTGTTAAGACTGTCATACCTGAGTTAAGATATGAAGATAACTCCTTTGCAAAAGAGGAGAGCAGAGGTCCAGGCATCTCACGTTGCGAAAAATTTTTAAGATTAATCTGAGATGTTTCAAATATATCTTGATAAAAGATACCTTGTGCCTTTAACTTCTGTTTTGCTTCTTCTATGCTTGAAGCCTCAATACTCCCTTTGGCACTTTTTCCTTGTTTAGTTATACCTTTATATTTAAATAACATATTAATTTGCCTTAGTTTATTATAATAAAGAGATTATAACATCTCTTCACCTATATGACTAATAGTTAAATCTAATAATAATAAAATATTAGATTTCAGTCTTATTTAATAATAAAAATTATTTTTTTATGTTAAAATAAGAAATGAGTCAAAGTAATCATAGTGGTAACCTTCCACCAAAAGTAAAAGATATTAAGAAAAAAGCCATTGTTAACCATTTAACCTGTGCAACACTCGATGGACTTGTTGCAAAAAGTATTGAAGTAGAAGCAACTTTTACTAAAGGGCTTCCTGGTTTTTCTGTAGTGGGATTGGTAAGTTCAGATATTCAAGAAGCAAAAGAGCGTGTAAAGTCAGCCTTGCTAACCAATGATTTTACCTTTCCTCCTCTAAAAATTACCATAAACCTTAGTCCTTCTGACCTAAAGAAAAGTGGTACACATTTTGACCTCTCTATTGCTCTACTTAATGCTCTACACAAAGAGTCTATAGAAGAGGATAACCTATTTGTTTTTGGAGAGTTAGGACTTGATGGTAAGGTTAAATCAAGTTCGACACTATTTCCTATTATTCTTTCACTTAAAGAACAAGGCTTACTTCAACGTGCTATTGTTCCTAAAAGTGCCATGAAACACTTAAGTCACATTGCAGGAGTAGAGTTTATTGCTGTAGAGACACTTAGTGATGCAATTCAACTTTTAAAAGAGAAAAATTTTCAAGCCTCTACTACACAATTTGAGTATGAGGCGACTAAGATAGAGATTAACAATAAAACTTTTTATGACCATATTGAGATAACTGCTGACTTTGCCGATGTAAAAGGGCAGAGTATTGCTAAACGAGCAGCTCTTATTGCAGCAGCAGGTATGCACAACTTTCTAATGGAGGGAAACCCAGGTTGTGGTAAAAGTATGATAGCCAAACGTCTTAAAGATATTTTACCTCCTCTACTTGAACAAGAGATGCTTTCGATTGCTAAACACCAATTTTTAGATGGAACAGTGCCTGATTTTAAAGCAAAACGCCCTATGCGTTCCCCTCACCATACAGCTACTTCTGCATCTATCTTTGGTGGAGGTTCATACAAAGCTAAGATTGGAGAGGTTGCTTTAGCTCACAATGGTATTTTGTTTTTTGATGAACTTCCACACTTTAACAAAAATATTTTAGAAGCTCTAAGAGAACCTCTACAAGATAAAAAGGTTAATATATCAAGAGTTAACTCAAAAGTAGAGTATGAAGCAGACATTATGTTTGTAGGAGCAATGAATCCCTGCCCTTGTGGAAATGCCTTATCTAAAACTAAAAGCTGTCGCTGTTCAGAACAGGAGATAAAACGCTATAAAAATCGACTCTCTGACCCATTCTTAGATAGAATTGACCTTTTTGTTGTTATGCAAGAAATTAGTATAAATGATAAAAAAGACTACTCCTCTAAAGAGCTAAAAAAGATGGTAAACCAAGCTTTTGTTCAACAGAAAAGAAGAGGACAAAAAAATCTAAATGGAAAACTAAAAGAGAATGAAGTTGAAGAGTTTTGTGTTCTAAATCAAGAGAGTCAAAAAGTTCTCTTTTCAGCTATTGAGCGTTTCTCTCTTTCTCATAGAAGTATTGCATCTATTAAAAAGGTAGCTCGAACTATTGCAGATTTAGAGGGTTCTGTTAATATAGAGAAGAGACATCTATTAGAAGCACTCTCTTATAGAAGAAGATAGTTTAACTAGCTCCAAAGCTCTAACTTCGTTACTAGTAAAAACTTTTTAAAAAAAGCTCTTTTAAAAAGTTTTTAAAAGAATTTCAAACAATCTCTTGACATTCTAAAACTTTTTGTCTATAATTGCATTCCTTTTTCAGATAGATTATATCTTTTAAAGTATTTTTTCGGAGTGTAGCGCAGTCTGGTAGCGCACCTGGTTTGGGACCAGGGGGTCGAAGGTTCGAGTCCTTTCACTCCGACCATTTAGATATTTAAAATTTCAATATAATAGTTAAATCGAAACTGTAAATTGATGGTAGGCGTAGTTCAGTTGGTAGAGCACCTGTTTGTGGCACAGGGTGTCGCGGGTTCGAGCCCCGTCGCCTACCCCATTGGTAGCATTGAAAGAACAATATCCCAAAAGAAGAAGCGCTAGTGGCTCAACTGGATAGAGCATCAGACTTCGGATCTGAGGGTTAGGGGTTCAAGTCCTCTCTAGCGTACCATTAATTGATTTAAGTATTATATTTATGTTGCACTCATAGCTCAGCTGGATAGAGCATCGCCCTTCTAAGGCGAGGGTCTTAGGTTCGAATCCTAATGGGTGTACCACTTATGCGGATGTGGTGAAATTGGTATACACGCCAGACTTAGGATCTGGTGCTTCACGGCGTGGAGGTTCGAGTCCTCTCATCCGCACCACTTTTTTAATCTTACTTAATACTATAATAATTCAACAACTCACTTTAAAACAAAAAAAACTTTTTTATCATAAAAAACATTAATAAAGAGTAACTTTTTCTATAGCCTTTTAGCCTAATTTTGATAAAATCTTGAAATTATTTTGGAATAAAGGATTGTAATGAATATTACAGCAACAAAGACAGATGAGGCTAATGCTTCTGTAGTAGCAACTATTGATGCTTCAGACATTGAGAAGAATCTAAACAAAGCAGCTAAACAGGTAGCAAAGACTGCACAAGTAGATGGTTTTAGAAAAGGTAAAGTACCTGTAGCCGTAGTTAAAAAAATGTATAAAGAACAACTTCAACAAGATGCTGAAAATGAAGCTGTACAAAAAATTCTTGAAGAAGCAAAAAAAGAGCTAGAGATTAACTCTACTGATATTATTGCTGACCCTATCTTTAAAAAGTATGATAAACAAGATGATAAGATTGATATTGAGTTACTAATCTCTCTTAGACCTACTATTGAGGCAGAAGATTATAAAGAGTTAGCTCCAGAGTATGAAGAACCAACTGTAGATGACTCAGAGGTTGAAGAGAGATTAAAAGATATTTTAGAATCAAATGCTTCATATGTTCCACTTAAAGAGAAAAGAGCATTGAAAGAGGGTGACCAAGCAAACTTTGATTTTGTTGGTAAAATTGATGGTGTAGAGTTTGATGGTGGAAAAGCAGAAGGATTTGAACTTGTTATTGGTTCTAGTCAATTTATTCCTGGATTTGAAGAACAAATGGTAGGAATGGAAATTGGACAAACAAAAGATATTACTGTAACTTTCCCTGAAGATTATCAATCAGACGACCTTGCAGGAAAAGAGGCTGTATTTACAATTACTCTAAATGATATTAAAGAGAAAGCAGAAGCTACACTTGATGATGAGATGGTTAAAAAACTTATTCCAAATGATGACAATGCTACAGCCGAAACAGTAAAAGAGAAAATTTCAGAGCAGATAAAATCTGAAAAAATGGCAAAACTCTATAATGAAGAACTAAAACCTAAACTTATTGAAGCTTTAGTTGAGAAGTATGATTTTGCACTTCCTCAAAATATTGTAGAGCAAGAGATAGATGCTCAAATTAATGTTAAAGCAAGAGAGATGAGTGAAGATGAGTTAGCCCAATATAAAGACAATGAAGAAAAAATTAATGAGCTTAGAGAAGAGTTAAGAGAATCAGCTGAAAACTCTGTAAAAGCAACTTTCCTTGTTGATTACCTAGCAAGAAAAGAGGGAATAGAAGTTAGTGACCAAGAAGTTACTCAAACTATTTACTATGAAGCACTAATGAGTCAACAAGATCCACAACAAGTAATTCAATACTACCAAGAAAACAACCTTTTTCCTGCTGTTAAAATGGGAATGATTGAAGATAAACTCTTTGCTAAAATTATTGGAATTGAGCAATAGCCCTTTTATCCTATTTTCAGATAGAGTGCAATTAATATCGTAGCAATCAAATCAAAAAAAAATAATCATATAAATTTTATATATATTATGTGGTGTGATAGTAATCACACCCTACTTCTAAGCAAAAAAAGTGTATTCTCCTAACCACTAAAATTTTATATTAAAAGGTAACATTTATGAGTTATATTCCTTATGTTGTAGAGCAAACAGGTCGTGGTGAGAGAAGCTATGACATCTACTCAAGATTATTAAAAGATAGAATTATTATGTTGAGTGGTGAAGTTAATGACCAAGTAGCCTCAACTGTTGTTGCACAACTTCTTTTCTTAGAAGCACAAGACCCAGACAAAGATATATACTTCTATATTAACTCTCCTGGTGGAGTTATTACATCTGGACTAGCAATGTTTGATACTATGAACTATATTAAGCCAGATATTGTAACTATTTGTATTGGTCAAGCAGCTTCTATGGGTGCTTTTCTACTCTCATCTGGAGCAAAAGGTAAACGATATGCCCTTCCAAATGCTAGAATCATGATTCACCAACCATCAGGTGGAGCTCAAGGTCAATCAACAGATATTCAGATTCAAGCAGAAGAGATTCAACGTCTAAAAGATACACTAAATGAAATTATGGCAGAGAACTGTGGTAAAAAAGCAAAAGAGCTTGAAAAAGATACAGAGAGAGATAACTTTATGTCAGCTCAAGAAGCGATGGAATATGGTCTTATTGATAAAGTTTTAACAAAGAGCTTTAGCTAGGATTAGCAATGGTTAAAGATATAGTTATTTACCCAGATAAACGTTTAAAGCTTATCTCAAAAGAAGTTACTGAATTTAATGAAGAACTTCATGAGCTTTTAGAAGATATGTATGATACAATGGTAACCAAAAAAGGGGTTGGTCTAGCTGCCATTCAAATTGGAGTACCTAAACGTGTACTCATTATCAATCTTCCTAAAGAGAACTCTGAAGATGATGAGATTAAAAAAGAGGATACGTTAGAAATTATCAACCCTGTTTTTATTGAAAAAAATGGCTCTTGGAAAAATCAAGAGGGGTGTCTAAGTATTCCTGGATTTTATGAAGATATAGAACGAGCTAAACATGTTATTCTTGAATATTATGACCGATATGGTAAAAAACATATTATTGATACTGATGAGTTTTTAGCTGTTGCACTACAACATGAACATGACCACTTAGAAGGAAAAGTTTTTATAGAAAAGCTTTCTATTTTAAAGCGTAAAAAGTTTGAAAAAGATTGGAAAAAAAAGCATAAATCAAAGTAAGGAAAGAAATCTAAATACTCTTACCTACCTTAAGCCCACAAATCCAAGCAAAATGGAGGTTAAAACCTCCTCTATCTCCATCTACGTCTAACACTTCACCTGTAAAATAAACTCCTTTATGTTTTTTAGATTCCATTGTTTTAGGATTTATCTCTTTTGTATCAACTCCACCTGTAGCAATCTCTGCTCCCTTATAACCCCTACTTCCATTAACTTCAAACTCAAAATTTTTAATTTTATAGACAATAGAGTCTAGTTTTTCCCTATTTGAATAGAGCGTATTTAATGTCTCATTTTCTAATTTTAGTGGCTCTAAAATTGGTAATATAAGCTTTTTATTAATAAATCCTTGTAACCATATAGTTAAAGGTTTTGAGCTTTTTTTAACTAAACTTTTACGCATAAGTGCAAATAGTTGTTCTTGTGACATTTTAGGTATTAAATCTATGGTTAACTTAACAGACCTCTTTTTTAAAAGCTCTATCATAACAAAACGGCTAATATCTAAAATGGCTAATCCTGAAATACCATAAGTAGTAAAAAGAACATCACCTTGTCTTTGGATAATTTTTCCACTTTTTGTGACGAGGGTTACTCTACTTTCTATCTTTACTCCTGCCATACGTTCAAGTTTTTTCATAGATGATGTCAACTGTACTAAACTAGGAAATGACTTTATAGAAGTATGCCCTAGCATTTTTGCAAAATTTATACCATCATCTACACCTCCTAATTGTGGTGCAGAGAGATTTCCTGTAGCTATAACTAAGAGTTTTGTTTTTTCAATACCTTTATTGTGAATAATTTCATAAAAATTTTTTATTTTTTTTATTTTTTGAACCTCTATTTCACATAGTATCTGAACACCAAGCTCTTCACACTCAGCTACTAAAAGTTCAACTACAGAAGATGCCTGAAGTGACATAGGAAAAACTTTACCCTCTTTTGCCTCTATAAGCTCTAAGCCTATAGATTTAAAAAACTGTTTAATAGACTGATAATTATATCCTTCAAAAAACTCTTTAATAAAGTGTGGATTGCTAGAGTAAAAATGTTCTAAGGTAGGACGTTGATTTGTAATATTACATTTTCCATTACCTGTAGCTAAAAGTTTTTTTCCTATTTTGTTATTTTTTTCTAAAATAAGAACTTTTTTACCTCTACGAGCAGAAACAATAGCTGTAACTAATCCACTAGCTCCTGCCCCTATAATAATGAGTTCTTTCATCTATTTTAATCTCTTTTTAAGTGCCTCAATTTTTGATTTTATACGTTTAGCTCTTTTGCTTTTAGTATTAGAACTATGAGCTATAATATCTACAATATTTTGATAGTACTCTATAGATAAATCTATTTTCCCCATCTTTTCATAAATTTTTGCAATGTTTTCATACTCATCTAAAACATCTTTACTAAACTCACCTAAGCCAACTTTATCTATATTGAGTGCTTTTAAATAGTACTCTAATGCCTCATCATAGTTCCCTAAAGCATCATTAGAAGAGGCAAAGTTGTAATAGGTTATAGAACGTTCTGTACTATTTTTATCTAATGTTTTTTCATCTATCTCCATTGTTTTTTTATAATACTCAATAGCTTTAGTATACTCTTTTAACTCATCATAATCTAAACCAATATTATTGTAATCTAAAGCTATCTCTGGACTCTGTTTTTTATAGTATTTTAAATCCTCTACTAACTGCTTTTTATCTTCATCTAATGCCTTTTTAAACTCTCCCTCTTCAAAATATTTTTGTGAAAGTTCAGCATGTTTTCCACTTGGTTCTCCCTTTAAGAGTGTTGTTTTAGTCTCTTTTGTACTATTTTTATCATCTGAACAAGCCCAAAAAGAGCTAAGAGATACAACTAGTATAACACTTGTCAATAGTTTTATATATGGCATTTTACATCTCCTAATTTATTCACCATTTTAACATAATTAAACTCTCTTTTATGTATGCTAACTTTAGATATAATGTCACAATTTTTTTAATTATAACTTTAGGACAACTTATGGCAAACATTTCATACAAAGATGCTGGTGTCGATATTGACGCAGGAAATAATTTCGTAGAAGCAATTAAAGCTGATGTAAAATCAACATTTGATGCAAACGTTATTGGAGGTATTGGTTCATTTGCAGGGGCTTATGCACTTCCAACAGGATATAAAGAGCCTGTTATTCTCTCTGCAACAGATGGAGTTGGAACAAAACTTAAACTAGCTATTGAGAGTAACAAGTTTGATACTGTAGGAATTGACCTTGTTGCAATGTGTGTTAATGACCTTATCTGTAATTTTGGAACACCAATGTTCTTTTTAGACTATTATGCAACAGGTCGTTTAGTCCCTCAAAATGCAAAAGATGTAGTAGCAGGAATTGCCGAAGGTTGTCGAAGAGCTGAGTGTTCTCTTGTAGGTGGTGAAACAGCTGAAATGCCTGGTATGTACTCAAACGATGACTTTGATTTAGCAGGTTTTGCTGTTGGTATTGCAGAGAGAAGCGAAATGGATACAGTATCAAATGTAAAAGAGGGACAAGTTATTTTAGCACTTCCAAGTTCTGGAGTTCACTCAAATGGTTACTCTCTAGTTAGAAAACTATTTTTTGATAAATTAGGTATGAGCTTAGATTCAGAGTTCAATGGGAAACCTCTTGTTGAGACACTTTTAGAGCCAACTCGTATCTATGTAAAAGAGTTTAAAGAAAATAGAGACAAGATTGTAGCTCTTGCTCATATTACAGGTGGTGGGATTGTAGAGAATCTACCTCGTGTACTTCCAAATGGGCTTAGAGCTCAAATCTCTAAAGATAGCATAAAGGTACTTCCTATATTTAAATTTATGTCTGACTATGTTGATGAGAATGAGATGTTTAGAACTTTCAATATGGGTGTAGGAATGGTATTAGTTGTTAATGGAGAAGATGTAGAGGATATTTGTGCTAAGACAGATGCTTATGTTATTGGTGGTATGGTCAAAGGTGAAAAGGGTGTAGATTTAATTTAATCTATATTAAATTTTTTTTATCTTTTTTATTGAAATAAACTATTTTTTTGATATAATATTTATATGAAAGAGAAAAGAGATAAACTAACCCTACGTCAACTAGAGATATTTTTAAACGTTGTTAGAGAGGGTCACCTTACCAATGTAGCTAAAGCTATGGGGCTTAGTCAATCGGCTATCTCTATGGCAATTAAAGAGCTAGAGAAAATTTTAGGTAATCCTCTTTTTGACAGAATCAACAAAAAACTCATATTAAATGAGATGGGTCGAGCTTTTGAAAAAGAGATTGCTCCTATTTTAAAGAAAATCAATGATATTGAGTATGAGTTTAAAAATACTATCAACAAAGGTATGGTGCGTGTTGGTGCTAGTACAACTATTGTTGATTACTTAATGCCTCCTATTATATGCTCATATATGAATACTTATCCTGATGTTAAAGTTGCACTAAAAGAGGGAAATACTAAAAAAATTGTTGACCTCATTAAAGAGGGTGAGCTTGATGTTGGATTTATTGAGGGAGTAATAAATGACTCTGAAATTATTAAAACTATTATTGGAGTTGATGAGTTAGTAGTTGTTACTACCGATGAGTCACTAAAAGATGAATGTTTTATTGATACAATACAAGATAAAAAGTGGGTATTAAGAGAAGAAGGCTCAGGAACTAGAGAGGTATTTTTAGACTATGTAAAAGATAAAGTAGACCATATTAATATCTTTTTAGAGCTAGGACATACTGAGTCTATTAAGTCTCTTCTTATTAATCATCAGTGTCTTACTTGTATCTCTAAGATAGCTGTTATTCGTGAATTAGAAGAGAAAAAACTTTTTCAAGTACCTCTACGTAACTTTGAGTGTAAACGTAACTTCTATATGATTTATCATAAAGACAAATATAAAAGTGAACTATTTAACAAGTTTGTAACTTTTACTCAAAGTATGATAAAGCAAATGATACAAGAGAAGATTTTAACTTAACTTCTTTTGAGCTATCTTATACTCAGATGGGTAGTTTAAGTTCATAAGTTCATTTTCATTTTCAATTTTTACTCTTTTTATATTTAAGTTTTCAAAAAGTGAAGAGAGTTTATGTCTCTTTGCTTTTAAAGCTTTTTTTGCCTCTACTAGACAACTTCTATGATATATAGCACAGAGTGGCTCTAAACCATTGTTAGATTCAGCAACAACTACATCTACAGAGTAATTATTTTTATATAGCGTATCAATAAGGGTTTTACTTACAAAGGGAGCATCAACACTTAAAAGAAAAACCTCCTCTAGCTCCTCTAAAAACTCAAATATAGATACCAAAGCTACTAGAGGTGAAGAGTCTTTATATCTATCTTCTATTATATTTACATCAAAGTCAAACTTATTGTTTTTAGAAGATATATAAACTTTAGAGAAAATTTTAGAAAGTCGTCTATATTGAAATTCAGCTAAAGAGTTGGCATCTCCAAAGGGAAGTAGAGCCTTGTCTTGTTTCATACGAGAACTTTTACCTCCTGCTAAGATAACTGCTGTAGAGTATAAAGTTTTCATTGTGTATTTGCTACCCATTCAATAACTCTATTGGCCAGTTTATAACCGTAGGAGTGAGCTAGTCTATCGTTAACAAGAATAACAACAACATAACGTTGTCCAGAGACTCCCTCAACATATCCAGCAATATTTTTGACTCCTTTAATTGTTCCTGTTTTCATCCATGCTCTACCAAAAACAGTTGAGTATTTAAAACGGTTATGAATCGTTCCATCAATCCCTGCAATAGAGAGTGTATTCATCCAACGTTGTCCATAGTTTTTATAGGCATGATTTAAAAGATTTGCTAAAGTTTTAGCTGTTACTCGTGCAGAACGTGAGAGTCCTGAACCATTCTCTATATGTGTAGTACCTTCTAAAATATGATACTTTTTAAGTGTTTTTTCTACAGCTTTTCTACTTTTATAAAGTGTACTTGGAGGAGCAAAACAAGTTGCTCCTAGTGTCAAAAAGAGTTGTCTAGCCATTAAGTTGTCAGACCTTTTAGCAATAGTAGAGATAACACTCTCTAGTGGTTCAGAGTAGTGAGAAAAGAGATATTTTGCACCTATAGGTACTTTTTTTAACTTCAATGTCCCTGTTACTTTGATTCCATTATCTAAAAGCTTCTCTTTTAGTGCAAAGTAGAATGCTCGGTGAGGCATTGAGATAACCTTACAGATTTTTCTTGTACCACAATGTCGAGAGAGTTTTCCTGATAAAAAGACTGTTGAACGAGAAGAAGAATCTGTCTTAATATGTACCCTCGGCCACGAACGACCTCTACGACAAGAACCACCTACTATTCGTAATTTATTGACAATCGTATAGCTTCCATCTGGTACATCTTTTACTATTTTAGCTCGTTTAGAGTCAGGAGTAATACAAAAGGTACTTTTTCGTTTGTTAAACATAATTGCATCTGGCATAGCATTGTATGGACTATATATATTTTTATCAAACCCTGAATTATTTCGAGAAGATACTTTAAACAGTGTTCGGTCAATAACAATATTTCCCTGAATCTTATGAATACCTTTTTCTCTAACTTGTGCAATTATATCATCTAAATCTTTTGTAGAGAGAGTAGAATCTCCTGATGCTTTTACATATAAATCACCTCTTAAAATACCTTGTCTTATCTTTCCTGTATAGTAAAATTTAGTCTCCCAACGGTAGTCAAAGCCTAAATTTAAAACAGCAGAGTAGGTAGTCAAAAGTTTAATAACTGAAGCTGGTTTACGAACTACATAAGTTTGCCATGAAGCAATAGGATAGTTTGAGTCTACAGACTGAATATAGATACTATAGTTCTGTTTATCTATAGGAATAGTAGAAATCTCTTGTGCTAAATCATCAGGAATAGTAACAGCAAAACTACTGCTTATAAATATAAAAATAGTAAAAAATATCTTTTTAACTGACCCCATTTACATAACCTTAAAAAATCTTTTTTATGATGATAATCTAAAAGGGGTTAAAGCGTAGTAAACAATAGAACTTTTCTCTAACAGACTAACCAATTCTCCATTTTAAACACATCTTGAGTACATAACATAGCTCTCCAACCTGAGCTATCAAGATACATCATCTTTCCACCAAAATACCCAACTACATACATCTCTTTATAAATAGGAAACATTCCTCCTGAAAACATAGCAAAAATATCTTCATAAGAGCTAGGGTGTTCATAATTTTCCAAATCTAAAGAGTGTAGGGCAATCAAAGCGTAATGCAACATCTCATTTCTTATCATGGAGGTACTTAAGACATAGTAAGAGGGGTATGAAATGGCAGGTTCATCTTCTAAGAGTTCAGAAATGTAAAGGCGTTCTTTTTTTTTATTGTACATTTTGAAATTATAGGAGAGTTTTATTTAAAGTATAGAGAAATATTTCAATTCATTCCCATTTTAGAACTCAGGTTATTAAAAATGGAGAGTGAACTTCACTCTCCTTCCAAATCATTGGAAGAGAATTATAAGAAGATTTTTATTTAATCCTCTACACACTTAACCGTAATTCGTACTTTATTTAAATTTTGATGTTTTTTAGTAAATAAAAATCGTAATAGTTCTCGAAGCATAACTTTCCTTTATTAAAAATATTTTAAGTAAAAATTCTACTTTATTTTTTTAATATTGTCAATAGAAAATCAAAGATTATCTGCCTCTTAACTAAAAAATTTTCTCTACCATAAGCTGTAAATTTACACGATTGTTAAAGTGATTTTCATTTATTTCATAAACTACAGAGACCACCTGACCTATATGAAAAATATCTTTAGTCTTAAAAAGTACAGCCTGTTGCATTACTCCATTTTGTGAAAAAGTAAAACGTCTATGCTCTTTAGCTTTTCCCATATCGTTTACATCTTCTATAATAACATTACTACTAATAAACTTTGGACGTGGATTTCCTTGACCATATGGCTCAAAACTTTTAAGCAAGTTTACTAATTCAAAACCAATATCTGAAAAACTCAACTCTCCTAATATATCTGGGTCAATAAGTTGTTTAGGATAGTTTTGAGCTTGATAGTGTTGTTGTAACTCTTCTCTAAACTGTGCTAGGTTTTTGGCTTCTAAACTAAGTCCAATAGCTGCTTCATGTCCTCCAAACTTTTTAAGAAGAGGTCGACAAAAACTTGTTACTTTAAAAAGATTGCAAACATGAAAACTACGCCCACTCCCTTTAAAATCGCCATTCTCACTTCTCGTTAAAACAATACAAGGCTTTTCAAAACGTCGACCAATTCTTGCAGCAACAATACCTACAACACCCTCATGCCAATCTTCTCCTGCTACTACTAATATTTCATCGTCTATATCTACTTGTTGTATTGCCTCATCTGTAATCTTCTGCTCCATAGCTTTTCGATTTTCATTAAATTCTACTAAACGCTCTAAACGAACTCTTGCATCATAGATATTTGAACTTAATAGAAATTCTACTGACCACTTAGCATCATCCATTCGTCCTGCGGAGTTTAATACAGGAGCAATCTGAAAACCAATATCTTCGGCATTAAGTAATTCTTTATCTAAACGCTCCCTAAAAGCTTTAATAGCAGGTAATTCCGAACGATTTAAAATCTGTAAACCTGCCTTTACCATAGCACGATTAATATGGTGCAGAGGCATCATATCTGCTATGATTGCTATGCTAACCAACCCTAGGTATGCCTTTAGGTCTATTTTTGCCTTTAAAGCCCTATTAAGTGACGCTATAAGGTACCATGCAATTTGAGCACCACATACCTCCTCATATGGAAAAGTACACTCCTCTTGCTTTTGGTCAACAATAGCATAAGCTTCTGGAATATTTGTAGGAACAATATGATGGTCAGTAATAATTAGGTCAATTCCAAGTTTTTTACACTCTTTTGATGCCTCAACAGCTGAAATACCATTGTCTACGGTAAATACCAAGTCATAACCCTCAATTTTAGGAATAAGATTACTAGAGAGTCCATACCCATCACGAAAGCGGTTAGGAATAATCCAATCTAACTCTATACCTATCGCCTCAAAAAACATAACCATAAGTGTAGTAGCTACTACTCCATCAACATCATAGTCACCTATAAGAGCTATCTTTTCACCTGTGTAAATTGCTTTTACTATACGAGCTGTAGCTCTGTCCATATCTTTAAACTCTGATGGTTTTGGTAAATCGACTAGAGAGAGATGACCATCTTTGCTAAAGCGTCTTTGGAGTTTTTGGGCTATTTGGGGTGGGGTTATTTGGGGGTAGGGCATATTTTGTCCTTTGTTATTTTGTGAATGGAAGGAGGGGCAGACACGGAGGTCGCCCCTACAGGTATATATATTTCAATTTGTAGGGGCGACCTCCGTGTCTGCCCCTCCTTTCATTTCTGATATATCAAATATTATCTATTTTCACCCAAGGCATTTTTTACAAATGCCAAAATAGATGGATTTGGATTTTGCAATCTTGATGTAAATTCAGGGTGAAACTGAACCCCTAAAAACCAAGGATGGTCTGCAATCTCTACGGCTTCAATAAGACCATTAGATTCACCTGTTATTATCATTCCTTTCTCCTCTAGTACTTTGCGATATTTAGGATTTGCTTCATATCGGTGTCTATGTCGTTCAAATATAGTTGAAGCATCACCATACGCTTCTCTTAACTTTGAACCCTCTTTAGTGTTACACTCATACTCACCTAGACGCATAGTTCCTCCCATTGGAGAGGTAGAGGTGCGAACTTGTCTTGAACCAGAGGAATCAATAAACTCATCAATTAAGAATATAAGAGGATTTTTTGCATTGCTATCAAACTCAATAGATGTTGCATCTTTTATATCAAGGACATTACGAGCAAACTCCACCATAGCAAGTTGCATTCCTAGACAGATACCTAAAAATGGTATTTTCTCTTCTCTAGCATACTGAATAGCTTGAATTTTACCCTCAACACCACGTTCACCAAATCCACCTGCAACTAAAATTCCATCGCAATCAATAAGATATTTTTTAGCACCATTATTTTCTATTTTTTCAGAATCGACCCATTTTATTTGAACATCAGTATCTAGGTTAGCACCAGCATGGATAAGTGCTTCAGTAAGTGATTTATAAGACTCTTTTAAATCCAAATATTTACCAACAAAGGCTATAGTAGTTTTATTTGTTGGTCGAATAATTTTAGAGACCAAATCAGTCCAAAGGTGCATATCAGGTTTTAATTTACCCAAATTTAACTCTTTAGAAATAGGCTCTAAAATATCTTGTGCTAAAAAGTTTAGAGGAACTTCATAGATAGTTGGAGCATCTATTGCTTCAATAACTGATTTTTCATCTACATCGCAAGAGTATGCTACCTTACGGCGAATATCATTCGGAATATGTGTTTCGCTTCTTAAAATTAGCATTTGAGGAGTGATACCTATTCTTCTTAACTCTTGAACAGAGTGTTGTGTCGGTTTAGTTTTAATTTCACCTGCTGTACGAATATATGGAAGTAATGTAACATGAATATTCATAACATATTCACGACCTAATTCATGTTTCATCTGACGAATGGTTTCAAGAAAAGGCATTCCCTCCATATCACCAGTAGTTCCACCCAATTCAACAATTAAAATATCTTTAGGCTCTCCAGCCTTTATAATTCTCTCTTTTATTTCATTGGTAATGTGAGGTACAATCTGAATAGTCTTTCCAAGATACTTACCTAAACGTTCATTTTCAATAACAGCTTTATAGACTCTACCTGTAGTAAAGTTGTTATTTTGAGTTAATGCTGTATCTAAAAAACGTTCATAGTGACCTAAATCTAAATCTGTCTCTGCACCATCTTTTGTTACAAAGACCTCTCCATGTTCAAGAGGAGACATTGTTCCAGGGTCAACGTTAATATAGGGGTCAAGTTTCAAGACACCAACTCTAAAGCCTGAATGTTTTAAAAGAGTACCAATACTCGCAGCTGTAATTCCTTTACCAAGAGAGCTTAAGACTCCCCCAGTGACAAAAATATATTTAGTTGACATCAATAATTTTCCTTGTTTATGCAATAATAGGCATAATAACTGTAATAAACTCTTTGTCTTTGAGGACAAAAGGTAGGGTTGATTCATTTAGAGATATTTTAAAAGTAGCATCATCTACTTGTGTAATAAAATCTAAAATGTATTTACTGTTTACATTAAGTTCAAAACTTTCATTCAATCCTGTAGGTAAAATTAGTTCTGTTTTTGCTTGAACATTATCACCTGTAAGAGAGTTAAAAATTAATTTATCAGAATTAAAAACAATTTTAATCTCTTGTGAAATAGTTGTAATCATTTTTATTGCTTCTAACATCTCCTTTTTAGGTAATGTGATTTCTATTTTACTTTGATTTGGAATAATGCGTTCATAATCAGGAAAATTTCCATTGATTAGACGTGTAAAAAAGTAGTAATTATTATTTTGAATAATAAGATTTGTATCATCATAGTAAATATTAATATTGTCTATAAAAAGTTTTTGGATTTCTAAAATAGCTTTTTTAGGGATAATCAGAGAAAAAGATTGTTCTGAAGAGTTTGTTAAAGTAACTATAGAGAGTCTTCTTGTATCTGTACCTACTATTTTTGTTTCATTCTCTTTTATATCTAATAATGCTCCATTTAATTCATATTTTGGATTATTATTGTCAATAGCTGATGATATTTTTTTTAATCCTTTAATAAGATTAATAGAGTCTAAAGTTATTTGAGGTTTATTA
>JALWMP010000166.1 GCA_026996165.1 Campylobacteraceae bacterium | reverse complement strand
GCCAAGTTTTATGTGATTTGATTTTTTTAGAGGTATTAACCACTTTAAGCTCTATGGTATCAGAGTCTATAGTATAGGCATATATGGTTAAGTCTTCACCTACATCACTTTGAAAAAATGGTTTTTTTGAAGTAAAGTAGGGATTATCTTTTATAATAGGAGACAGCTCTTTATTTGTTAAAAAGATTTCTGTATATCCTGCACTATATGGTTTAATTTCATATGGATTATAATGGAAAAGTATACCTTTATATGTTAAACAAAAGTTATTAGTTAGCTTAAACTTGTCTTTAAACCACCCTGCTTTTTTCATTGAATCAGTTGGTTTTAGCTTTTTCTCTTCTCTATATTTATCTTCTGCTATTTTAGTTAGTTGTTCTATTTCTGCTTTATTAAAAATATTTTTTAGTTCTAATTTATTGTTGTTTTTCCTATCATAAAGGTGAAAAAAAATCTCATCACTACCATGTACTCCTCCTATGTAACTAACACGATTTTCTAAAAGGGTATATGTTAAGTCAGTATAAGCATATGGTATTATACGAATATGTTCATACCACTTTCCTTTAATATTAAAGTCATTATAAAACTCTTTAAGTATATCTTCTTTATTGCTCTTTTTTTTAAAAGATTTAAGGTAAGGTTTTAGAGCTTGTTCAATTCTCTTTTTAAGTTTATCATTAAGTTTAAGAGTGTTTAGTTCAGGAGTTTCTAATTTGTACTCTTGACATAGAGAGTTGTCTTTATCTTCACTCTTTTTAGGAGACCGATGAATACAAACTTTGCTCTCTTGTGTTTTAAGAGTGTATGGTATCTCTTCTGAAAATGCTAAAGGGGTATTTTTAGCATAGAGGGTTGTGTAAAGTATAGTGCTAAATAGTAGTAAAATTTGTGATTTCCGTTTCATAGTTTCTCTTTTAGAATAAATATTTTTCGGCATTGTATCACATATAGTGTTAACGATTTTACCTTTTATAAAAGAAATGGAATAAAAAGTTTAGTTCTTTTCTTGTACTTAACATACTCTTCTGTTTGTTCAGTCCAAATAGACTCTTCTTTTTTGGCTTTTAGAGCTAAGACAATGGTTAATAGTATTAAAAATAGAGCTTCAATCATAGATGGAGAACCAATAAAAACACCTAACATCATAAGTAGTACAGAGAGGTACATAGGGTGGCGAATATAAGAGTAGATACCTGTAGTAATAAGCTTTGCATTCTCTTTCATTTTAGGTTGAATATTAAAGTTGCCAAGTTGGTTATGATTAAGTGCAAAAAGACCAACTATAGCACCAATTAAAAAAACTAAAATACCAATAAAAGAGCTAAGAATACTATTTGAAAAAAGAAGCATAAGACCAATAATAGAAAATTGTAAAAAGACTAGAAGTTTAGGGTATAGTGGGTGATTTGTCATGGATTCTCCTATAATTTTTATTATCATACCAAAAATGGTGTATACTTTCAATATTTTAAAAAAGGTATCTCTTGTTCAATATAGACAAAGCCAAGCATAAAAAAATATTAAAAATCTCTCTTCCTGCTGCGTTTAACTCACTACTTGATATGTTACAGGTTATTACTGACCTCATAATGGTAGGTACTATTTCAGCTTTTGCTGTGGCTGCTGTGGGGCTTGGATTGCAGTCTCTTATGTTTGTATTTTCTGTTTTGACTTTACTTCAAGTAGGAACAAGTGCTTTAATTTCTCGTTTTTATGGTGCAAAACGTATGAAGCAAGGCTCTTTAGCTTTGGCAACACTATTACAGTTTGCTTTTTATTTGTCTATTCCTCTTACTCTACTTTGGTATTTTGGCTCAAGTAGACTCTATATGTGGTTTGGAGTTGAAGAAGAGGTTTTAAAGTTGGGAGTTAATTATGTATCTATTTTAACCATAATGTTACCAGCTTTGTTACTTAAACAAGTTTTTGTTACAGCCCTTAATGCCACAGGCAATACAACTACACCTATGTATCTAAAAATGGTATCTATTTTAGTTAATGTTATCTTAAACTATACATTTATATTTGGATATTTTGGTTTTGTGGCTATGGGTGTAGAGGGTGCAAGTTTGGCAACTGTAATAGTTTATATGTTAGAAGTTAGTTTTTATATTTGGCTCTATATTAAAGGGAAAACACCATTTACTCCTATGGTATACTTTTCAAAATCTTTACTAAAAAGAGCTTTAAAAGTTGGACTTCCTGCAACATATGAAAGGGTTTTAACTGTAAGCTCTTTTATGCTTTTTACTGCTATTATTGCTAATTATAGTACTGAAGCTTTGGCAGGTTATCAGATTGGATTGCGTATTGAGGGTCTCGCCTTTATGCCAGGGATTGGATTTACCATTGCAGCTATGGCACTTATGGGGCAGGGACTTGGAGCAAAAAAGCCTGAGCAGTCAAGAGAAGATGTTTTACTTGTCCTTAAGTATGCAACTGGGCTTATGTTTTTTCTTTCGTTTTTTATGATATTTACTCCTGAATGGATTGTCTCTTTTTTTACTAACGATACAAAAACTGTTGAAGAGGCTTCACTTTATTTAAAAATAGTAGGACTCTCTCAGATACCACTTGCTTTTAACTTTGTATTATCTGGAGCATTACGTGGAGCAGGGGACTCTAAAAGAACTTTGCGTATAAATCTTATCTCACTTTGGGTAGTAAGGATTATTCCTGCTTTTGTTCTCTCTTGGTATTTTCATAATATTGTATGGGTTTATATAGCAATGATTTCAGATACTTTTGTTAAAGCTCTCTTCTTATGGAGAGCTTTTAATAAAGGGGAGTGGAAGAAGATTAGAGTGTAATAGTGTCTGTATCGTTAATAAGTTTGTATGTTCCATACTGATATGTAACAGTACCATTAACTTTTATAGAGATAGTTTTAATACTTTTATTGTTATTGTAACTAATTTGACTTTCAATGATAGTACCCTTTTTTAGTAAAATATCATTAAAAGTATAATCTTCATTGACTGTTATATTAACTATTTTAGGGTATTTGCCATCGCTATCTAATTTAGCATAATTAAAAGTAAGATAGCCATTTTGTCTATATTGAGTTGTTTTACAACTATTAAATTTTTCTACTTTTTTAAGCTTTTGTAGGTTTCCTTTATATTCAAATTCTATTAAGCCTGAAATATCACAATATTGAGTCTCTTTGTTAAAAGAGATAGCATCTTTTTGATTTTCTCTTATGGTATCTAACTCTACAACTTTAGAAATATTAGAAGTAATACTTTTGAGTGTTGTAGATGCAGGAGCCATTGTAGCATTTTGTTCACTACTTACCGTAGTAGATATTGCTTCACCTAATCTTGTAGTTTGAGAAGTACTATTTTGACTCTCTCCACAACCTATAAAAATTAGTAATCCTATTGATGTAAGAGTAGATAAAAAAAGTTTATATAGTGACATAGGTAATCCTCTAAAATTGTGTTAAAAAGTATTGTAGCCTATATCTGTTGTATATTGTGTAAGAAATTTAAAGTAGTTTTTTTTTAAAGTATAAATTAATTTAAATAAACAGAAAAAAACTGTTTATTTATTATAGATAGCTTGAAGATGTTCCATTTTAGCACCCATATTTAGAAGTGCCATATCAGCTAAAACTAGTGCCATCATAGCTTCACATACAATAGAACCACGTATGGCAACACAAGGGTCATGGCGACCTTTCAGTTCAAACTTTTGTGCTTCATTTGAGGTATTGATGGTATCTTGTTCTTGAAAAATAGATGGGGTTGGTTTAAAGTGTGTCTTAACTACAATCTCATCTCCATTTGAGATACCACCTAAGATACCACCTGCATGGTTAGATGTAAATCCATTTGGAGTAATGCCATCATTGTTTTGGCTACCCTTTAGTAATGTACTAGCTACTCCTTCTCCAATCTCAACTCCTTTAGCTGCATTTATACCCATCATAGCATCAGCTAACTTAGCATCTAGTTTGTAGTAGAGTGGTTCACCTAGTCCAATAGGTACGCCTTTAGCAACTGTTAATACTACTCCACCTACTGAGTCATGTCGATTTTTAGCAGTTAAGATTGCCTCTTCTTGTTGAGCTTCTATATCTTTGTCTAGTGCATAAAGTTTAGAGCTTTTTGCATAGTTAAAGTCATAATTCTTAGCCTCTATTCCATCTACTTCACAAAGTCCAGAGTAAATCTCTACACCTATAGTTTTGAGCATAAGTTTAGCAATCGCTCCTCCTGCTACTCTTGCTGCTGTCTCTCTTGCAGAGCTTCTTCCACCACCACGATAATCTCGCAATCCATATTTGTGAAAGTAGGTAAAGTCAGCATGTCCTGGGCGAAATATATCTTTTATGTTGTCATAGTCTCGGCTCTTTTGGTTGCTGTTGAAGATTATCATCATAATAGGTGTTCCTGTTGAGACTCCCTCAAATACTCCAGAGAAAATCTCTACTTTGTCGTCCTCTTTTCGTGCAGTTTCAAGCTTTGATTTCCCTGGTTTTCGTCTATCTAGTTCTGACTGAATAAACTCTTCATCTATAGTAAGTCCAGCAGGAACTCCATCGACAATACACCCTAAAGCTTTACCATGAGACTCACCAAAGGTAGTTATACTGAAGGCTCTTCCAAAGGTATTGTTCATTAACTCTCTCCTTTTAATTTCTTTAGAGCAATTTGAGCTGCTTTCTGTTGAGCCTCTTTTTTGGAGCGACCTAGTGCAGAAGCAATAATCTTGTTTTGAAGCTCTACAGCTATTTCAAACTCTTTTTTATGGTCTGGTCCAAATGCACGAATTAGTTTGTAGTTTGGTGTCTCTCCAAAATCGGCTTGAGTAAGCTCTTGTAGTGCTGTTTTAAAATCTTTTGAGAGTGAGTTGAGGTCAATAGACTCATAAGCATCTTCTATAAGTCTAGTAGCAATATTTGCTGTTACTTCAAGTCCTGACTCCAAATAGATTGCACCTATGACAGCTTCAAAGGCATTTGAGAGTAGAGAGGGTTTTGTTCGTCCTTTGTTATTCTCTTCTGCCCCTGAAATAAGTAGAGACTCCCCAAGGTTAATGTTGAGAGCTAGTTTAGTAAAACCTTTCTCGTTAACTAAAGAGGCACGAATCTTTGAGAGAACACCTTCATCCTCTTTTGGGAATTTTTTAAAAAGATACTCTCCTACAATTAAGTCAAGTACAGCATCACCTAAGAACTCAAGTCGTTCATTGTTATAAGGTTTTTTATAACTTTTATGAGTGAGTGCTTCGGTGATGAGGTCATCTCGTTTAAATTTGTAGTTTAAAGCCTTCTCTAATGCTTTAAAATGTTTCATTGTTCTGTATTTCCTTTATATTTTAAATAATCGTAGGTGTGACATGGTCACACCTACAAGATTGCTACTCCAATAACTCTTTTTGTCGTTGAGCTTCATTAAAAGCTAGTTCATCACAACGTTCATTTTGTTTGTGTCCATTATGACCACGAACCCAAACTCCTTTAATATTATGAGCTTTAGCTACCTCTACATACTCTCTCCAAAGGTCAACATTTTTAACCTTTTTAAAATCTTTTTTTATCCACCCTTCTAACCAAGAGTTAATGGCATTTACAACATAAGAGCTATCAGATATAACAGTAATATCACAAGGCTCTTTAATAAGCTTTAGCCCCTCAATAACTCCACGGAGTTCCATACGATTGTTGGTTGTATCTGCTTCACCTCCAAAGAACTCTTTTTTATGACCATTATACTCTAAAATACCTCCATAACCTCCAGGACCTGGGTTTCCAAGGCTAGAGCCATCAGAGTAGAGAGTAACCTGTTTGTTTTTTCTTTTCGACAAGGGACTCCTTAATTTGAATAGAATCTATAGCGTAACACTTTGGACATCTTGTAAAACTAATAGGAAAGTGCTGTTTACACTTTTTACAACCATAGTTAAAGAGTAAATCAATATTGTTACTACCTGTCTGATTAAGAGTAACAATCGTATCTATTGTAAAGATATTACTTTTTGGTCTCTTTTCTGTAGCTTTAATATAACCTTTTGCAAGGTAGATAGCTAAAAGTGTTTCACTAGATGAGATTATATCTAAGTTGAGGTTTGACGATGGTAAGAACCATAATATATCAAGTATAGATTCTATTTTATTTAGTTTAATATTGTTCCATGCTACCTCTAAATCTAATCTAAAAAGTGCTTGAATAACTCTTCTGTAGGCATAATATTCATTTTTTAAAAGAGCTTCTAACTCTTGAACTTTCTCTTTAGTTGAGAGTTCTCTGTTGTCAAGTAGCTTGTTTAGTTTTATGTGTGCTTCTAAACTTTTTGTATTCTCTTCTAAAATATTTAGAGGTATTAAGGTGCTTAGAGCTTTATCATATTCATGAAGTAGTTCATAAACAATTCCTAAATTGTAAAGTGTTTTTATATTACGTGGATGTTTATGTAAAATTTGTAAAAATATAGACTCTGCACGTTTAAGAAAACCAGCCTTTAAATATGTAGTTCCTAGCTGTTCTAAAATCTTCTCCTTATCAAAAAAAGAGTCAATATGTTTAATAAGATATAGGTTCAAGTTTATTGATTTTTGGTACTCTCCTTGATTTGAAAATGCTTCTGCCAATAAAGATAGAGGTTTTATAAGTGTTGGGTTAAAAGGCATCTCCTCAATATCTAAAAGAGGCTTTTGTGTATTAAACCCTTTAATAAAACTTTTAAGTGTTTTACGTTTTTTTTTCTCTTTAATATTACCTACAATAAAAGAGCTAATTGCAATAATTAGAACTAAAACAATAATAACCAAAATACTAAAAAGTGGGTCATTATATGCAGGAAGTATATTATCCAAAGGTTAGCCTTTTTTTTTAACAATTTTAACATATTGGACTTAATAAGGTAGGTTATTTGTTAATAGAAAATAGCCCTTTCCCTATAAATATACAGATATAAACTATTTTTAATGTAAACAAATAAAAACAATTCTTTTTTATATAATTTAATTTTTTTATATATTGCTTTTTGAGATATTTTTAAAAAAATAGATAAATTTCTTATTTTTTTAATAAAAAACTTGGCAAATGAATAGTTTTTATATTAAAATTTAACATATCAATTTTAAAGGAGTTTGATATGGAGGAATTTTTTGTTATAGCAAGAAGGAGGCTAGACAAAAGTTGGAATATTAATGACCTTTTTGAATATAGTAATGCACTTTGCTATTGTGAAGAGATACTTGATATTCCTGAAGAGCATATTGTCGATGTTGCAATGGGAGAAGAGGGTTTGGAGGTTACTATTGTTGATGCTGATGAATCGGAGGATTGGTATACACAACTTCATCGTGTTGCCTAAACTACTACTTAAAACTACAGAATAGAAGTCGTTCGATATAACGGCTATCTATTCATATTCTTATATTGCTTATCATCTATCTTAATTCTGATATAATACCTTTATGATAGATAATAGCTCCGTAGAACAACTTAAAAATAGTATTGACATTGTTGATATTATCTCTAATTATATTGAGGTCAAAAAAGCAGGAGCTAATTTTAAGGCAAACTGTCCATTTCATGGGGAGAAGACACCGAGTTTTGTTATTAGTCCTACTAAACAAATTTTTCACTGTTTTGGATGCCATATAGGTGGCGATGCAATAAAATTTGTTCAAGAGTATGAGAAGTTAAATTACCCAGAAGCCCTAGAAAAAATTGCCTCTTTAATGAACTTCTCTTTAACTTATACTCAAGGAGGAAGTGACAACAGTGAGGCTCGTCGTCTTTTAGAGCAGGTTCAAAAGTGGTATGTTAAAAACTTAGACCAAAACCAAAGGGCTATGGAGTATCTAAAGCAAAGGGGCATTACTCAACAGTCCATAGAGTATTTTGGCATAGGTTATGTTGGAGCTTCTTATGAGCTTATGAATTTTTTGTCTGCCAATATGTTACCTATTCCAAAAGCCCAAGAGGCAGGGGTGGTAGCACAACGTGATAGGGGTGGATTTTATGCACGTTTGACAGAGCGTATTACATTTCCTATCTACTCACCAAGTGGGGCAATAGTTGGATTTGGTGGGAGAACCATTACTAACCACCCTGCAAAATATATAAATTCACCTCAAACTAAACTCTTTAATAAGTCTCGTCTTCTCTATGGTTACTCTAAAGCAAAAGAGCATATTTATAAAAATAAGAGGCTTATTATTTGTGAAGGATATTTAGATGTTATTATGTTTCATCAGGCAGGATTTAAAGAGGCAGTAGCCACTCTTGGAACAGCTTTAACAACAGAACATCTACCAATTTTACGTAAGGGTGAACCTCACATCATTTTAGCCTACGATGGAGATAAAGCAGGAGTTGCAGCAGCACTAAAAGCCTCAACAATGTTAAGTGAGGGTGGTTTTGATGGTTCGGTAGTTCTTTTTCCTAATGGGCAAGACCCTGCTGATATGATAGCTACAGGAAAAGTGCAAGAGGTAGCAAACCTTCTGCGTTCAGGTAAAGCACTTATCCCTTTTGTTATTGAAATGATGGCAAAAGCGTATGACCTTAACAACCATAGAGAGAAAGAGGTAGCTTTTAAAAATATAAAGAGTTATCTTGATAAACTTAGCCCAATTATTCGTGAGGCTTATGTTGCACACGCTTCAACAGTTTTAGGAGTAAATACTGTACTCTTTGGAGGAGAAGAGGTATCTTCTTCTAAAGCAACTAAGAAAAAGCCTAAGATAGTTTTTGAGAGTAGTAGAGACGATATAGGGCAGTTGAGTATTGTAAAAACACTAATTGAAAACAGAGAGTTAGTCAATAAAGTCTCTAGTGTCATTGAACCCTCTATGTTTGGAAAGTATGGCTCACTTCTTGAATCTGCAATTAAAGGAGAAGAGAGTTCTCAACTCTCAGGCTTAATGTTAGATGAAACCATCAAAAGTATGGATGAAGAGGAGCTATCTCGCTCTCTTGCCTCTTTTCTCTTTAGATACTACTCATTTGAATTAAAAAAGATTACTACTGATAGCTCAATACCTTTGAAAAAAAAGAGTTTTTTGATTCGTAAGATAAAGATGGATATTTTGCCACGTCTGCAACGTGGGGAGTTAGTTACTTATAAGTTTTAGTTTTTTATAAAATATAAAATTATATATAATATTTTATAAAAAATATAGATAAATTACCATCATAACAAAAAATCTTCTTACAAGTACACTTTTTTAAATCGGTTATAGTTATGACCGTGGATACTTAATCCCTAATGCTTCTTTTGATTGGAGTAGTAGGGTAAGCTATTAAAGCTTCCCACCCATTCTCGCAAAGATAACCCTTTGAGCAATAGTCTCTAATCTATCTAGAATCTTCAAATTTTTTCTAAAATATTTAAGTAGATTAAAATACTCTTGTACATTAACATCTGCATCACTCATTTTCAGTACAATCTCTTTTTCTAGTAGTGAATAGATGTCTTCTGTTTTACTCTGCTCAACGGTAATTTTAGAGTTTAATTTTTTGATTTTGTCATCATCGTCAAAGGTATTTAACATCTCTATTGTATATTCAAACGCATCTAAGGTACATTTGTTAATACGCAAAGAGTCATCAACAAATTCACGAGTATCCTTATTATCTTCCATAATAACTGTCTGCATATTTTTCAAATAGCTATTTGTATTGTTCTGAATACGGTTAAGAGCTGAGGTTATTTTAAAGTAAGAGACTAACTCCCTTAAATCTCTAGCACTAGGAGTATATTTAGCAAAAATAACAACTACATCATTATCTACTTTCTCTGTAATAGTTTTAAAGTCTTTAATAGATTTTCGTGCCTCTTCTAGCTCTTTGG
>JALWMP010000165.1 GCA_026996165.1 Campylobacteraceae bacterium | reverse complement strand
CATGAGAAAGCTTATTTTAATGGCTTTCTCTATTTTTAAAAGTGAACAAAATTATCAATATTTAGTTGTTGAAAATTAGTTCTAAAAATATTGATTTCGTCAGCTTTTTTTAAGACGGAATCTACAAGAGGTTTATCGTCGTCCATAAACAATCTTTTTAATCTCTTGTCCTAACTGATGAACAGCCATTGCATAATAATCTTTCGGGTTATAACGTGTAATAGCACGAAAATTAGATGTTCCCCACCAAAGTTCATCTCTGTCATATTTACTTAACTTAATTAATGAGACAGGTCCTCTATATCCATAGAAGTTTGAACTAGGTCTCATACCTAATCTATATAGGTAACTTTGTAAATAGGAGGTTTTAAATCCTGTAGGTATTCCATAAAATCTCTTTTTGTTATAGTAGACTTTCATTGCTACAGGTATACGTGGATTCCATTTCCCTTTATTTTTAAAATAGTTAGCAATACTTCCAATGGCATCAGCAGGGTCAAAGAGATTGGTGTGTCCATCACCATTTAAATCTACAGCATACTCTCTAAATGAGCTAGGCATAAATTGGGCTAAACCAAAAGCTCCAGCATATGAGCCTTTTATAGCTTGTGGTGGAATCTTTTGCTCTTTTATAAGTAAAATATAGTTTTCAAGTTCTGAGGTAAAAAACTTTGAGCGTTTTTTGTACTCTAAAGCTAATGTTGTTAAGGCATCTAATACAGAGTGTTTTCCTGTGAATCCTCCAAAGTTTGTCTCAACACCAATAATACCTATAATATAAGCAGGGTCAACACCATATCTGTTAGCTGCAAGATTAAGCCAGTTGGCATTTTCTCTCCAAAATTGTACCCCTTTTCTGATATGTGATGGGTTTACAAACTGAGCTCTATATTTGTTCCATGAACCAGGTTGAGAGGTTTTTGCTACAGTTGGTTTTCGTGTTTTAAAAACTTCATATTTGTCTAAAGCAACAGTATCTCGATTTACTGTTGAAAATATAGCATTGAGTTCATATCTATCAAGATTGTATTTTGTTGCCATATTATTAATGAGCTGTTTTAATTTATAATTTGAAGCATAAGCCCCTCTTAGGTAAGGGGTTCGTTGTGGAATATATTGAGGTTGTGTATTGATAACTACTGGGTTTGATGGATAAGTAGGTGTTACTACAGGGTAAGGTGTTGGTTGTGTTGGCATAGGATACGTTTGTGCAATGGGTATATTGTTATTAGGATTACTATTAGTTGTTACTGTTGTTGGTTGCCTTTTTACACATCCACTGCTAAGGAGAAGTATGGTAGGTATAAGTGCAAAATGTTTTATATTTATCATTGCTAAGATCCTTTTTTAATAGATTCTAGCATAAAATTGTGACTTATTGTTTGATTTTTATCTTTTTTGACCTAAAATTTGGTGTAAAAACATAATTTGAGCAAATAGAGGAGCAAAAATATTTAAAAGAGGAATATAATTAAATAGTGAAGCAATTATAGCAATAGTATTTGATTTTTTACGTTTTTGTTTTAAATCTTTTTTATCTTTTATAAAAAGTCCTCCTACATCATGTACAGTTGGTGCTTTAAGTAAGATTGACCATAAGTACAACATAAGTGCTTGTCCTAAAATAGGAATAAAAAGTAGAGGAAAGAGAACTATTACAAGAAAAAGAAAGGTTAGTGTTGATGAAAGTGTTGCTCCAATAGAACCACTAATAGTAGGTGAAGCTACTACTTTTACTTCTGGATAGTGCTTTTTTGCAAGAGCAATCAATACTTTCTCACTATATAGTGAAGTAAGTGTCGATATGGTAACTATGATTAATATATATCCCAATAGAGGAGCAGCTATATAGATTATACTCTCTTTTAACCAATTAAAAGGAATCCATGTAAGAAAAGAGGTTACAAAAGAGGAGAAGTCTCCCCAAAAATACCAAAGTATAGCAATCCAAAAGGCAATACTCCCCAACCCTACCTTTAAGATAAACATTAAAACTGTAGAGCTAAAGATGTCTTGTAGACTCTTTTTAATGATATTTATCATAACTTTTTACTATAGATAGTTGTTTTTAAATTCAACATATCTTCTAGCAGAGGCGTATAGTTCTGCAACTTCTTCATCTGTAAGTTGGCGTACTACCTTTGCAGGGCTTCCAAGAATTAGGCTTCTTGGAGGAAATTTTTTATTTTTAGTTACAAGAGAACCTGCACCTACAATAGACTCTTTTCCAATTACAGCCCCATCTAAAATAGTTGCACTCATTCCAATAAGACAAGCATCTTCAATAGTACAACCATGAAGCATTACTCTATGACCAATGGTTACATCATTACCAATAATAGTTGGATTACCATCACTCATATCTTCTTTTTTATGGTGTGTTACATGTATCATAGATAGGTCTTGAATATTTGAACGGTCTCCAATCTTAATGTAGTGAACATCACCACGAACCACACAGCCAAACCATACAGCAGAGTCTTCTCCCATCTCTGTACGACCAATAACTGTAGCACCTTCAGCTATCCATGCTCCTTTTTTAAGTGTTGGAGTCCACTCTTTGTATTTAATTGTCATTTTTAATCCTTTAAATTTGATTTTAAAACTTTTTTAGCTAATTGAGTCACATATTCAGGTGTCTCTTTTTGGCTTTTGTCATGAATTTTAGTAATGTACTCCTCTAAAATTTCATGATTATTTATGGGAGGCTGGTCATTTTGCTTAATCTGTTTGTACTCTCCTGAACTTTTAAGTTTCCATCTAAGTTGATTGTCTTGGAGTTGTAAAGAGAGAATCTGTTTAAGCTTTTGTGCCAATTTAGGCTCTTTTATAGGAGTTAAAATCTCAATACGACGAATAAGATTTCTTGGCATTAAGTCAGCTGAAGAGATATAACATTCATATTTATTATGTTTAAAACAGTAGATTCTTGGGTGTTCAAGATATTTTCCAATGATAGAGTAGACAGAGATATTTTCACTAACATTCTTTATACCAGGTTTTAATGTACAAATACCACGAATAATAAGTTCTATCTTACACCCTGCCATGGAGGCTCTATAGAGTGCTTGAATAATATCTGGGTCAACTAATGAGTTTGCTTTTAAGATAATTTGTCCTGCATCTTTAAATGAAGCTTCATGCTCTATCATCTCAATGAGTTTTGGTTTAATGTGTTTTGGAGAGAGGGTTAAGGTTTTAAGTCTACTATAGTCTGAAAAACCTGTTAAAAAGTGAAAAAATTTGGTTACATCGGTATTAAACTCTGGTTTAGTTGTAAAGTAGCTTACATCTGTATATATACGAGATGTAGCAGGATTATAGTTTCCTGTTGCGAGATGAACATAGGCTTGTAGCCTTTTATCTTTTCGTTTAGTTACCTGTGCAACTTTAGCATGAACTTTTAGACCTTTAATTCCGTAGATAACATGAGCTCCTGACTCTTCAAGTTTTTTTGCCCACTGTAGGTTATTTTCTTCATCAAATCTTGCTTTTAACTCAACTAAAACAGTAACCTGCTTACCTGCTTTAGAGGCTTTGATAAGAGCTTTAACAATAGGAGAGTTTTTACCTACACGATATAGAGTCATTCTAATAGATAGGGTATCAGGGTCTTTAGCTGCATCTTGTATAAATCTTACTACAGGGTCAAAACTTTCAAATGGGTGATATAGTAGAATATCTTGTTTTTCTATAGCTTTAAAAAGATTTTTGTTCTCTGAAAGTGGTGGTAGAATCTTTGGGCTATAGGTTGGTAGGGTTAAGTGAGAGAGAGAGGTCTCTGTGACAATATCCCAAAGTGTTCCAAGGTTTAGAGGAATATTGTAGTAGTATATATCTAGTGGGTCAAGCTCTAGGTGAGTCGTAAGAAAATCAACTAAATCTTCATCTACTCCCTCCATAAGCTCTAAACGAATAAGCATACCACGATTTCGTGTACGTAGCCCCTCTTCCATAATCTCTATAAAGTCATCAGCTTCCTCCTCTTCTATCTCTAGGTCTGCATTGCGTGTTACTCTAAATGGTGTAGAGGCGAGTTTTTTCATACCTGCAAAGAGTTCACATGAGAAGTAGTCAACTACATCTTCAATAGGAATGTAGTAGTGGTCAACCTTTAAAAATCTAGGTAAGATTCTTGGAATACGTATGAGTCCATGTTTTATATTTCCTTCAGAGTCTTCAAGCTTTAAAGCCAAAGCAAAACTAAGGTTATTTAAGTGAGGAAATGGGTGTGTAGCATCAATGGCAATAGGCATAATAACAGGAAAGAGTTGCTCAAAAAACTCATTTTCAATGACTGCTTGTTGCTTAGCATTTAGCTCTGTAAAGCTCTTAATTGCAACCTTATGCTCCTTTAGACTCTCCATAATATCTCTAAATGTAGCCTCTAAGACCTTCTGCTCTTTATGAATAGTTTTGTGAATAGCTCTAAGTTGTTCAGCAGGTGTAAGCTTGTCAATAGCTGTCTCTTGAACACGAGCTTTAAAGAGTGCTTTTAGCCCTGCAACGCGTATCATATAGAACTCGTCTAGGTTAGTTCCATAGATGGCAATAAACTTAAGACGCTCTAAGGGTGGTAGTTCTCTATTTTTTGCTTGTGCAAGAACACGTGAGTTGAACTTTAGCCAAGAGAGTTCTCTGTTAAAATAGAGGTCAGGAGAGGTTAGGTCTATGCTCATTGATTTCCTTGTAAGTTTTAACCTGAGTTCGACAGAATACCATATCCACAATTTTACGAGGTTTTTCATAGGCAACGGCAGATTTTTGCAGGACTAACTAGTTAATTGTCCTCACTTCGTTGTGGAGTTTTACCAAAAAAATCTGTCTAAGCATATGGGAAACCTCGTAAAACCCGTAGGAAAGCCTAAAAATAGGCAATCTTCCCAAAATAAAATTTTTGAATTAGCGACAGCTAGTCCTACAAATTTGATTTTGAAAATCTTACCTATTTTTAGGCTTTTGTGGATATGGTATTCCGTCGAACTCAGGTTTTTAGTTGAATTATAGCATAAATAGCCATAGGTGTGACAATGTCACACGATAAAATCAATTTATAATTTCCATATAATTCAAATCAAGATTTGACGTGTGACATGGTCACACCTACGTGTAAAAATATATTTTATTGGTATATATATTTATAATTTTTTAATCTTTGCAATTTGGTCACGCAATCTTGCCGCCTCTTCAAACTCCAAATTCTTTGCAGCAACCAACATTTTAGCTTTTAACTCTTTAACTATCTTTTGACGTTCTGCTTTAGGCATCTTATCTATCTTAGAACGCTTATTATAAAGTTCTCCTGAATCTTCAACTTTTAAATCGGTATCTAGTTCTCGTAGAGTAGTTTTTGGAGTAATACTATACTCTTTATTATAGGCTATCTGCTTTTCACGTCTTTTTTGGGTAATTTCAATAGTCTCTTTCATTGAATTGGTAATTTGTTTGGCATACATAAGCACCTTTCCATTAGCATTTCTAGCTGCACGTCCTGCTGTCTGAATAAGTGAAGTTTTAGAGCGTAAAAAGCCCTCTTTGTCTGCATCTAAAATAGCTACTAAACTAACCTCTGGCAAGTCAAGCCCCTCTCTAAGCAAATTAATCCCTATCAATATATCAAACTCTCCTAAACGTAAAGAGCGAATAATTTGATTTCTCTCTATGGCATCTAGGTCAGAGTGCATGTAGCGTACTTTTAAACCTAAGTCATTGTAGTAAGTAGTTAACTCCTCTGCCATTTTTTTAGTAAGTACCGTAATTAAGACTCTCTCACCTCTTTGGATTACAGGTTTCATTCTGTCGTGAAGATTTTCTACTTGGTAGGTGCTATCTATCACCTCAATTTCAGGGTCAAGTAGCCCTGTTGGTCGTACCACTTGTTCTGCTACTACCGAAGAGAGGTCTATTTCTAGCTCATTTGGTGTAGCAGAGACAAAGAGGAAGTAGGGGGCTTTTTCAATGTACTCATCAAACATTAGTGGTCTGTTATCTAGGGCTGATGGTAGTCTAAAGCCATGCTCTACTAAGACCTCTTTTCGGCTTCTGTCACCTGCGTACATTCCTCTAAATTGTGAAAGTGAAACATGAGACTCATCGACAATACACAAAAAGTCACGTCCGTGCATCGCTTCAAAGTAGTCCATCATAGAGTAGGGGGTTTCACCCTCTTTTTTGCCTGTAAGATGGCGAGAGTAGTTTTCGATTCCTTTACACATTCCTGTTGCCTCTATCATCTCTAGGTCAAACTCTACACGCTGTTTGAGTCGGTTGTACTCTAACATTCGGTCTTGCTCTTTGTAGTAGTTAAGTCTCTCTCCTAATTCTTTTTCTATGCTCTTAACAGCCAAAGCGAGTTTCTCTTGAGAGACAATAAACTGATTTGCAGCGTAGATTGTTACCTCTTTGTAGTGTTTCTCTTTTTCGTTTGTTAGAGTGTTAAAGGTGTAAAGCTCCTCTATCTCATCACCAAAAAACTCAACTCTTATGGCAAACTCTTCATTGTAAGCAGGGTAGATGTCTATCACTTCACCATTTACCCTAAAGTCTCCACGGTCAAAAAACTCATCGTTTCGTTTGTAGCCCATCTCTACAAGTTTAAGTAGAAGTGCTTTTTGAGAATACTCCTCACCCACTACTAGCTTTTGAACAATACTTTTGTAGTCCTCTGGAGAACCTAACCCATAGTTTGCTGAAACAGAGGCAATGACTATGACATCTTTATGGCTCAAAAGTGAAGCTGTAGCAGAGAGTCTAAGTCTCTCTAGCTCTTCATTAATAGAGGAGTCCTTTTCTATAAATAGGTCTTGTCGTGGAATGTAGGCTTCTGGTTGATAGTAGTCGTAGTAGCTAATAAAGTACTCAACATGGTTGTTAGGAAAAAAACTCTTAAACTCACTATAGAGTTGTGCCGCTAAGGTTTTGTTGTGGGTCATAATGAGTGTAGGCTTTTGAGTCTCTTCTATTATCTTAGCCATTGTGTAAGTTTTTCCTGAACCTGTTACACCTAATAAGGTTTGGTATTGATTTCCATTTTTAATAGAGTTACTGAGTCTTTTTATTGCTTTAGGTTGGTCTCCTGCTGGTTGGTAGGGTGAGTGAATGGTAAATTTTTTCATTAATTATTTAATTCCTATTTATGTATGTAGAGTGTTTTCAGGGTAAAACACCCTACATAAATTTTTATATATTAAAGATATAATCATAACAGAAGAACTTTAAAGGGGTTTTTATGAAAAAGGTTGTTTTTACCATTGCTAGTAGACGCTTAGAGGTAGATTTAGATGATGATTTTGCAAATTTTCTCTACAGACATTTAGAAGAGAATCGAGTTAGTTTAGACAGAGACAATGAGATAAGTAAGCTTTTACAGCTTTATTTAAAGGCACTATACAAAGAATATAACTCAGAAGAACAGATTAAAACATTGTTAAATAAAATAGAGGAATCAAATTAGTAATAAATATGAAATTATTAAATTTTTCTTAATTTTTTTCTCTAATTAAGTTTTTTATTTTATTTTTTAGTTTATAATACTCTCAGTTCATCAAAAACAAAGAAAAAGAACTACAAAAATATTTTAAGGAGTCAATATGACACAAACAAACAATGTTCAAATGAGAAGCGGTTTTACAATGATTGAATTAATCTTTGTAATTGTTATTATTGGTATTTTAGCAGCGGTGGCTATTCCTAGATTGGCAGCTACTAGAGATGATGCAAAGATTTCAAAAACGGTTTCAAATCTTAAAACAGTTTTAAATGATTCTAAAGCATTTTATGCGGCACAAGGTAATACTGGTTGGAATGTAGCAAAATGGGCTGATGTTACAGATGCTGTAGATGCAACTCAGGGTGCAACAGCAGCAAAAACTGCTGCTATAAAAATTAAAGGTGACGCAAATGATTGTTACTCAATTACTCCAGCAGTAGATGCTAATGGTACAACAACTTTGACAGTTGCTTATATAAATACTGTTACTACAGATAACGTTTGTATAAAAGCAAAAGATTTAGCTGCTAAAGCAGGTATTACTGATACAAATGGTTCTAAAGTTATTCAGCTTGGTGGACAGTCTGTTTCTTTTTAAGAATACTTTTATTAAATTCTACCTCTGTGAGGTAGAATATTATTTTTTATTTTTAAGTTCAATTTATTGATTTTAAGTATAAAAAATAATATATGGAATATAAAGTGATAAAATTTAAAAAAGCATTTACTATGGTTGAACTTATTTTTGTTATTGTGATCATTGGTATTTTAGCAACATTTGCTGTACCACGATTAGTAGTAACAAGGGATGATGCAAAAATATCTAAAACAGTTTCAAATCTTAAAATTTTGCTTCATGATGCCTCCTCTTATTATCTTTCACAAAGTGGTGATGTTTGGAAAACTTCTAAGTGGAGTGATGTTACAGATAGTATTGATTCTATTCAAGGAGCTACAGCTACATTAAATAGTCCTGTAAAGATTTATGGTGAGTATGGAGTTACTTGTTTTACTGTTACACCTAATACAGATTCAAATGGTACTACTATTCTTACCATAACTACAAACAATACTACAGATATTATTTGTAGTAAAGCACAAGAAGTTGCTAAAAAAGATGGAATTATTGATACTCTTTCTGGAAAGTTACTTCAGTTAGGTGGACAAAGTATCTCATTTTAATAAAGAGGAATAAATATGATAAAAAGTAGAAAAGCATTTACTATGATAGAGTTAGTTTTCGTTATTGTGGTTATCGGAATTTTAGCAGCAGTAGCTGTTCCAAGATTTGCAGCCACAAGAGATGATGCAGAGATAACAAAGGCAAGAGTTACAGTAGCTTCTGTTAGAAATGCTTTAGCTATGGAGCGACAAAAGAGAATTTTACGTGGAGATTTTAATAAAATTATAGCCGTTGGTGGAACAAATACAGGTGTCTTTGGAAATTTTGACGACAATGCTTCTCAACCAATGGTTTTAGAGTATGCCATCTCTTCAAGTTCTCAAAAAGGAAAGTGGGAGTACAAAAAAGTTGGTTCTGAAAAACAGTATATATTTCATGGTTTAAGTGATGTTATATTTTTAGTAAACAATGGTAAGTTTGTATGTAAATCGCCATCAAGTGATGGGTGTAAACAGTTAACAAATTAGAGTTATGGTATAATCTCCTCAATAATTTTTGAGGAGATTACCATTTTTTACTACCAAGTCGCTCTTCTAAAATCATCAGCCCCCATTTTAACCTATCATAGTGAAAAACCTATAAGAGTAGGACAATGCCTCTATGTACCCGTTCACTCAAAAATTAAAAAAGCAGTTGTTCTAAAAGAGGTAGAGAAACCTACAACGTTTGAGACTTCTGAAATATTAGAGGTTTTAAGCACCTATTATAGTAAAAAACAGATGGAGATAGCAAAGTTTATTGCTACCTATTATTTTTCATCTTTTGGTGAAGCTATTGCTCTGTTTATGCCTCGTAGGGTGCGTTTCCCAACGCACCATCAAAGCCAAACCTCGAATGTAGCAGATGGTACGATGGCAATCACACCCTACGAATTACCAACATTATCAACAGACCAACAAAAAGCCTACAATGAACTTCTAAAAAAAGAGAGAGCCTTGCTTTTTGGTGTAACAGGTTCAGGAAAGACAGAAATATTTATCTCTCTTATGATAAAAACCATAAAAGAGGGTAAAAAGTCTATCTTTTTAATGCCTGAAATCTCTCTAACCCCACAGATGGAGAGTAGACTCAAAAAATATTTTGGTGAGCGTCTAGCGATGTGGCACTCAAAACTAACCAAAAAGAAGAAAGAGGAGATTTTAGAGAAAATCTATGAAGATAAAATAG
>JALWMP010000164.1 GCA_026996165.1 Campylobacteraceae bacterium | reverse complement strand
CCTCTCCAATTTGTAAGAGTACCACTGCATATTAGTCATAAAGTAGTAGCCAAGAGCTAATACAAACAGAATGTTACTTAAAATATCTAATGCTATCATTGTTTTTTCCTCTAATTAAATAAAGGAAGCATTTTAGCATATTTGGACTTCGTATAATAGGAAAAACTATATTTTTATATCTGCTTTTTTAATGTAATATAGCATTTTGAACAACTTTTATTTTCTTTAGAAAAAGTATTTTTTTTCAGGGAGCAACCTTGTAGTAGTATGACTATAGTCAATATTTTATATATTAATTTCATTTCAATCCTTCTAATAAAAGAATCTTACTAAGTAATTAAGATTGAAAAATGAAAAAATCAGTTTTTTAAGAGTAAAACATATTTTACTCTTATATAAAATCTTTTAACCTATATACATAAACTGGGACAAGAAAATAATAGTCAAAACAAAAGCAAAAGGTAAACGGTGACTCTTAAAGACAAAAGGTTGTATTTTGAAATAGACCTGTAATCCACCTCTAAGTCCAAGCCAAATTCCTAAAAAAGCTTTAAGTGAAAGTAACATTTGAAAATGAGTCATACCATCAGGTCCAATAGTTCCAAAGACCTGACTAATAAGGTACAACCCCGTAAGCACAGCTACTATAAGACTTAGGGGAACTACTTTTCTAACATACATCATAAAAGACTCTCTTATCTTTTGATGCTCCTCTTCACTAAAGCTTCTTTTTATCTTAGTTAAAAATAGATTATCGGTAATAAGAAACCCACCATAGATAAAAGCAGCGAAAAGGTGAATGGTTTTAACAATAATAAAAAACAACTATTCACCCTTTTTATCAGCAGCTATACTAGGTTTAATTCCTCTTGGAGCTACCATCCAGAACTTACGAATCTCTTGTCTCCAGTTTTCTAAGATTTTAGTAGTAACTCTACTACCTGTTTTAGAGAGATAATCTTTAAGTAAAGCTTTAAGCTCAAATCTCTCCTCTTCCCACTCATCAGTATCAATTCTAAGAGGTTCAACCAATTCAGGATTTACTTTTTCATAAAACTCACCATTTTCATCATAAACAAAGGCTCTACCGCCTGTCATACCTGCACCAAAGTTAATACCAGTCTTACCAAGAATAACAACTATTCCACCTGTCATATATTCACATGGGTGGTCACCTGTTCCCTCAACAACTGCTACTGCTCCTGAGTTTCTAACAGCAAAACGCTCACCTACTTGACCATGAACATAGAGTCTACCACCAGTAGCACCATAGAGACAAGTATTTCCCCCAAGAGCAAACTCTTGACCTGCTTTAGCAGAGGTGATAACAATATTACCACCATTCATACCTTTACCAATATAATCATTTCCTGCACCATTAATGTTTATATTAATTCCTTTTGACATAAATGCACCAAGAGATTGACCTGTTGTACCATTCATATTAAGAGTAATTGTTCCATCAGGTAGACCTCTGTTACCATGAAGAGCTGCAATTTCACCAGATATTCTAGTTGCAAAACTTCTATTTAGATTAGAAATCTCTTTATTAATAACAATAGGTTTTGATGGTTCTTTAATAGTTGGCATCAACTCTTTTACTAGCTCCTGCTCATACTCATTTTTATCATAAGGCTCATTAGATGATACTTGACAAGTGTTAACACCATCTAACTTATATAATAACTCCTCAAAATTAAACTTCTTGGCAAACTCATCATCTATAACTTCTAACAGATGATTTTGTCCAATAATCTCTTCTAAAGATTTGTACCCAAGCTGTGCTAAAATCTCTCTAACCTCTTGAGCAATCAAAGTAAAGTAATTAACAACTTTGTCTACATTTCCTTTAAATTTTGCTCTTAAGTGAGGATTTTGTGTTGCAACACCTACACCACAAGTATTAAGGTGACATACACGAAGCATAATACACCCTACAAGAACCAATGCACCTGTACCAAACGCATACTCCTCTGCACCAAAAATAGCAGCTTTAACAATGTCAAGACCAGTTTTGAGTCCACCATCAGTCTCAAGACTTACTTGACCTCTTAAACTATTGGCTTTTAGTGCATTATGTGCTTCAATAAGTCCTAACTCCCAAGGGTTACCTGCAAATCTAATAGAACCTATAGGAGCTGCACCTGTACCACCATCTCCACCAGAGATAATAATCTTATCGGCATAAGCTTTAGCTACCCCTGCTGCAATAGTTCCCACACCTGCTGTTGAAACTAATTTAACAGCTACTCTAGCATGTGGATTAATCTGTTTTAAGTCAAAAATCAACTGTGCCAAATCTTCAATAGAGTAGATGTCATGATGTGGTGGTGGTGAGATAAGTGTTACCCCTGGTTTAGTAAATCTAAGCTCTGCAATAAGAGGTGAAACTTTACTTCCTGGAAGCTGACCACCCTCACCTGGTTTTGCACCTTGAGCTACTTTTATCTGTAACTCTGTAGCTGAACGTAAGTACTCTGGTGTTACCCCAAAACGTCCAGAGGCAATCTGCTTGATAGATGAATTTAACTCTGTTCCATAACGTCGAGGATCTTCACCACCCTCACCAGAGTTTGACTTAGCTCCAATTTTATTCATAGCAGCGGCTAAAGTCTCATGTGCCTCTTGAGAAATAGACCCCATAGACATTGCAGCTGTTGAGAAGCGTTTAAAGATTGCCTCTACTGGCTCAACCTCATCTATAGAGATTGGTTCACGCTCTGATTTAAGTTTATAGAAGTCTCTAATAAACTTTTTATCTCTTTGGTTTACAAGTCTCTTAACCTCTTCATAGTCAGAAGCGTCTCCACTCTCTGCTGCTTTTTGAATAGCAGAGATAGTTGGACGTGAGAAGTCATGATACTCTTCTCCTCTTCTATATTTATAAAAACCACCTTTGTAAAGAGAGTTCTTTTTCCCCTTAAATGTATCAGTAAAGGCACGAGCATGATTACTGTTTAATCTAGCATCAATATCTTCATAACCCAAGCCTGTTAAAAGAGCTGTTGTCCCTGCAAAGCAGTCATCTACAATCTCTTGACTCAATCCAATAGTATCAAAAAGTCGTGAATTACGATAAGATGAGATAGTAGATATACCCATCTTAGACATAATTTTTAAAAGACCTGCCCCCATAGCACGTCTAAATCGTCGTAGAGTATGTTTTAACTCATCACTTTCACCCTCTAACTCTGTTACAATATAGTAGAGAAGATAAGGATATATGGCAGCAGCACCATAAGCAATCATACAAGCAGCTGAGTGAGGGTCAAAAACTTCACCTGTTACAGCAACAATACTTGTAAGATATCGTAGTTTTGCATCAAGTAACTCTTGACTTAAACGACCTACTACCATAAGCATTGGAATAACTTTATTAGTCTCATCTAATCCACGGTCATCTAAGATAATAGTTCTAACTCCATTGTCACGAACATCAACTATTATCTTTTCAATCAATATATCTAAACTTGCTTTTAAATCTGAAGTATAAGTAGTATCATATTGACCATATTTATATGTTGGGTCATACTTTTCACTATTTTCATCTCCAAACTCTTGAAGTAGAGAGAAACGAGTAGCAGACATAACAGGAAGTACGGTTTTAAGTCGTTTAGCATGGTTTGAGCTATCAGCTAAAATATTTTGTATCTCTCCAAAACCTGTGTTAAGACTCATAACAATCTTTTCACGAATTGGGTCTATTGGAGGGTTAGTTACCTGTGCAAACTTCTGTTTAAAAAAATCTGTAAAGTTTCGTTGTTCATTTGAGAACGCAGCTATTGGAGTATCATCACCCATAGCACCTGTAGTCTCTTTACCCTCTGCAATCATTGGGCGAATAACCTCTCTAAGTACCTCTGTTGTATAGTTAAAGTAACGCTGTTTTGCTAACATTAACTCACTATCTTTTGGCATTGAATTTTTAGCCAATGCTTCATCGGATGGCAGATGCTCTTGAAGGTATGACATATTTTCATTTAACCACTTATCATAAGGGTGAAGCCCTTTTAAGTAATCATCAATATCTTTTGATTTGAGTACTTTACCATACTTAAGGTCAACCCCCATCATCTCACCAGATTGAAGTCGTCCACGCTCTACAATTTCATCTTCTGGTACTTCTAAAACACCATATTCTGATGTAATTAAAAGTCTATTATCTGTAGTAATAATATATTTAGATGGTCTAAGCCCATTTCTATCAAGTACACACCCAATGTAACGACCATCTGTCATACTAACAGCAGCTGGTCCGTCCCATGGAACAAAACAGGTACTTGCATATTCATAGAAAGCTCTAAGTTCACTATCCATGTGTGGTGCATTATGCCAAGGAGCAGGGACTATTGAACGAGCTGCCTTAAAGAAATCAACACCATTTACACGTAAGAACTCCATAAAATTATCTAAAGAGGCTGAGTCAGACATATCCGATTGAATAACATTTCGTAGTCTATCCATCTCTTCATCAGTAAAAATATTCGATTTTGCCACTGCCACTTTAGCTGTAGCATTAAATCTATTTGCTGTAACAGAGTTAATCTCACCATTATGTGCAATCATTCTAAATGGTTGAGCTAATTTCCACTGAGGTAAAGTATTGGTAGAAAATCTCTGGTGAAAAAGGCAGAAAGATATTTTAAAATCTTCACTAGCTAAATCGGTATAAAACTCTTTAATATGTGTTGGCATAACAAGCCCCTTATAAGAGACAACCGATGTTGAAAAAGATGGAATATAAAAATTTTTATCGTCAATAAGCTTAGCTTCTATCTCTTTACGAGAAAGGTAAATCATAGCCTCAAAACGCTTAGAAGCAATGGCTGATTTTGGAGACACAAAAACTTGTTTTATTATAGGAAGTGATTCAAGAGCTTGTTTTCCTAAAGCATTAGTATTTATAGGAACAGTACGTATATAGATAATATCTAAATCGTTGTTTTCACACACCTCTGAGATAATATCAAAATCAGACTCATTTTTAGAAAAGACCATAGCAACAGCATAAGTTTCAGGTAAATCAATTCCATCTGCTAAAGCTTGTTTTTCAAAAAATGATTTAGGTAGAGAGAGTAAGAGTCCTGAACCATCACCCGTTTTACCATCTGCAGCAATCGCTCCTCGGTGCATCATTCGAGAAAGAGATGTAATTGCATCTTCTAAGTTTTTATGTGTTGGAGTATTGTCAATAGACGCTAAAAGTCCAAAACCACAGTTATCTTTAAACGACGTAAAGAGATCTTGCATAAGCTACCTTTAATTAATATCTGATAGGGTTTTATTAAACAAATAAAATGTAAAATAATCCCCCAAAAATTTGGGTTGATGATACCAAAAAGATGATTAAACAGATGCGTGGATTTATAATTAGTATAAGAAAAGCAAAAAATGAAGATGTAATTGTTACCGTGCTAAGCAATGACTCTGTCAAGAGTTATTGGCGTTTTTTTGGAGCAAGACACTCTATTTTACAATTAGGTAATTTAATTGATTTTGAAGTAACTAACTCAAAAAAAAACTTTATGCCAAACATGCGTTCATTATCTCATATCTCCTTTCCTTGGATATTTTCAAACAACCATCTATTTATTTGGCAAAACTTCATTAGACTTTTTGAACCCCACTTAAGAGATACTATAGAGTTAGATAGTTTTTACTTTAATTTGTTACTAAATACAGCAAAAAAATGGTCTAAACAGAATCCAAAACGTTTAGCTATAGAAGCATATATGCAACTACTTCACCATGAAGGAAGACTCTATGACAATGGTTTTTGTTATATTTGTGAAAATATTTTAGAAGAGGAAATAGGACTTATGAGGGCTTTTTTACCTACTCATACAAACTGTATTTATGGACAAGAGTTCAATAAAAAAGAGATATTTAAACTATTCAATACCCATAGTACTATTCATCTTGAAGACTCATTAGTAGAGAAATTATATGATATTCTACTTAAAGGTTTATAAACAATTAAATACTAATATTAATAATTTTTTTTTAATAGTATGTTAAGTTTTTTTATATATACTATTGAACAAATTTCAATATACTTAAAAAAAGGAAAATCAATGAAATTAAGATATTCATCACTACTTTTAGGTCTACTTATACCCATTACCTCTATACAAGCAGAAGTAGAACTCACTCCTCCAAATGCAAAAGCAGGAGAGTGTTATGCAAAAGTTGTTATACCAGCGAAATATAAAACAGTTGAAGATAAAGTTCTAGTTCAAGAGGCATCAACTAAAATTAAAGTAATACCTGCAAAATATGAATGGGTAGAGGAAAAAGTAGAAGTTACACCTGCTAGTGAGAAGCTTATTACTGTACCACCAAAATATAAAAAAATTTCTGAGGTTATTGAAATAAAACCTGCTCTACGCTCTTGGCATACTAGTTTAAGAAGACACGCAGCACCTGTAAGTAATGAACTATTAGCAGCTGCAAAACTAAAAGGTGTTGATATTGAAAATACCACTCCTGGTACTTGTTATAAAGAGTACTATACTCCTGAAAGTTATAAAACAGTAACCCAAGAAGTTATTATTCAAAAAGAATCAAATAAGACTAAAGTTATACCTGCAAAATATGAGATGGTAGAGAAGACTATTGTAGTTAAACCTGCTACTAAAAAAACAGTTACAGTACCTGCTACTTATGAATATGTTAATGAAAAAGTGCTTGTAGAAAAAGAGAAGACTGTATGGAAAAAGGGTAAAAATCCAGCAACTAAATTAGATGGTGCTACAGGTGAAATTATGTGTCTTATTAAAGTACCTGCTAAATACAAAACCATTAAGAAAAAAGTAGTTAAAACACCTGCAACAACAAAAGTTATTGAAATTCCTGCTGAGACAAAAACTATTAAAGTTAAAAAACTTATCTCTCCTGCAAAAACTGAAACCGTTACTATTCCTGCTGTAAAAACAACTATTGAGAAAAAAGTTCTTGAACATGGACCATCTTTTTCATGGATTAGAGTTGGAGATCCTGTTGAAAAAGGTTTAAACTATACTGGTCACGAAATATGTTTAGTTGAGACTCCAGCAGTTACAAAGAAAGTTACAAAAGTTGTTTTAGATACTCCAGCAACAACTAAAAAAATTCCTATAGAACCAACTTATAAAACAATTAAAGTTAAAAAACTTGTAGAAGAGGCTAAAGAGATTAAAACACCTATTGAAGCTGTATATAAAACTATTCAGAAAAAAGAGAAAATCTCAGAAGCACATCAAAGTTGGGAGAGAATTCTTTGTCAAACAAACATGAACAAAGATGTTATCTTACAAATTCAAAATGCACTTAAAGAAAAAGGTTATAATCCTGGTAAAATTGATGGTGTTCTTGGACGTGACACTCGTATAGCATTAGACAAATATCAAAGAGATAACTCTTTAGCAACAGGTGGAATCACATATGAAACACTAAAAGCACTTGGTATTAATCAATAATTAATATCTTACAATATTACTAAAAGTTATCTAATTTTTAGATAACTTTTAAGCTTATTCTTTAACAAACAAATACGAACTTATAAGAATTTTATGCTAAAATAGTTCTATGAAAAAACTATTTGGACTCTTATTTATTCTCCTATCTGCTGGATTAACTGTATGCTACCCTTTGGGTCAACTATTAGGATAAAGACTATGGCTTTAGTTAAAAAGTACAAACCACAAACATATTTAGAAACATATCGAGCAAAAAAAGGTTATTTACTATATAGTTTTTTAGCACCTCTATCTCTTGCTATTATCTTAGCATTGATGGAACGAAATGTTTCAGCATTTTTATTAAACTTAATTGCGTTTGGACTCTTTTATATAACAGCTAAACTAAATACTTTAGGACTAGCTAATGAGTTTAAATATCATCAAGAGAAACTAACAAAAGCTCCTAAAATACCATATAAAACAATCTCAGCTATTCTATTGGGTATCTCAACCCTCTTTACAGCGACTATAGTAGTAGGAGAGTCTATATTTATTGGACTTTTTCTATCTATAGTCTCTTCTGTAGGTTATTATCTATACTATGGCTTAGACCCTCGCGAAGATAAACTAGGAAATATTGATGATATATCTCCTGAATTTGTATTAAAAACAATATCAGAAGCTAAAGCAAAACTTGCAGAAATTGAAAATGATATAGATAAAATATCTAATGATAGACCTCTACAAGATAAACTATCTTTAGCTGTCAAAAAAGCTAAAGATATTATAAAAACTATTCAAGAAGACCCAAAAGACATTCGTGTAGCACGTAAATTTTTAGTTGTATATATTGATGGATTAAAGAGTGTTACAAATGCCTATACTTCAATAGATGAAGCAGACATTAACAAAAGTACCAAAGAGAACCTACATCAACTTTTAGAAGATATAGAGCGTAGATTTGATAAAGAGTTAACTAGACTTAAAAAGAATAATGCGTTTGATTTAGATGTTAATATAGATACATTGCATGAACAGATAAAAAATTAAAAGGAAACAGATATGGAAACAAAAACAAAAGAGATTATTGAAGCAACTATAGAAGAGCAGAGTGAAAATCTACCAGTTGTTCAAAAAGAGGAGCAATCAAAATTAGAAAAGGCTCTTTCGGAATTAGATTTTAACGATAGAAGCTCTATTATCTACTTTGGTGCTTCTGCACAAGAGGAGCTTGACGAAATATCTAATCGTATGATAGATGGTGTTAAAAATAAAGATACAGGTGCAGCTGGAGCTGTACTTAACGAAATGGTTGCTGTTATTAAAGGATTTGATATTGAAGAGTTAAATCCTAACAAAAAACTTCCATGGTATGCCAAACTATTTGGGGGAACTAAACCTTTAGTTAAATTTATACAAGGTTATGAAGAGGTTAGAGACCAAATTGATGAGATTTCACATAACCTAGAGAGCCACAAAAGTAAGCTCATGAAAGATGTTGTCTCTCTTGATAAACTATATGAAGCTAACTTAGAGTATTTTAGAAAACTTGAGCTATATATTGAAGCAGGAGAGATAAAGAAAAAAGAGCTTGAAGAGAAGGTTATACCAGAATATGAAGAGAGAGCAAAAAGTGGAGAGATGTTAGCCATTCAAGAGTTAAAAGATATACGTGCCTTTAGAGATGATCTTGAGCGTCGTATTCATGACCTTAGACTCTCTCGACAAGTTACTATGCAGTCTCTTCCGAGTATTAGACTTATTCAGGAAAATGACAAGTCTCTCATCAATAAAATCTCCTCTACGCTAGTTAATACAATACCTCTTTGGAGAAACCAACTAGCTCAAATAGTAACTATATTTAGAAGTCATGAGTCAGCAAAAGCACTTAAAAATGCGTCTGACTTAACCAATGAACTTTTAGAGAAAAATGCAGAAGGACTAAGAGAAGCCAATAGAGAAGTACGAACTCAAATGGAGCGAGGTATTTTTGATATTGAAAGTATTAAGATAGCTAATGATACTCTTATTGCTACGCTTAATGACTCTTTAGAGATTGCTCAAGAGGGTAAAAAAGCTAGACTTAAAGCTTTAGTTGAACTTGAAAAGACAGAACAAGAGCTAAAAGATGCTCTTTTATCTACAAAAGCAAAACTTGAAAAACTACCACCTCGAAAGGTAGAAGAAGAGATTACAAAAGGATAAACAATGGGACTTTTTGACTGGGTATTTGGGCAATTTATTGAAGTTATTGAGTGGACAGATGATTCTCATGATACTATGGTTTACAGATTTCCCACTTACAATAATGAGATAAAATATGGAGCTAAACTAACAGTAAGAGAGTCTCAAGTAGCTGTTTTTGTTAATGAAGGTGTAGTTGCTGATGTTTTAGAACCTGGTATCTATGAACTAGAGACAAAAAATCTACCTATTATGACTTCTCTAAATCATTGGGATCATGGTTTTAACTCTCCTTTTAAAGCTGAGGTATATTTTGTAAGTACTAAACGTTTTACAGACTTAAAATGGGGAACAAGAAACCCTATTATGGTTCGTGACCCAGAGTTTTCTATGGTTAGATTACGTGCTTTTGGAACTTATGAGATTCGTATTACCGATGCTAAACAGTTTATGAATGAAATTGTAGGAACAGATGGTCACTTTACTGTTGATGAGATAGATGACCAACTAACCAACCTTATTGTCTCAAAATTTACTACTATTTTAGGTGAAAGTAATATTCCAGTCTTAGATTTAGCCTCTAATTATGAAAAATTTTCAGAGTATATCTCTAAAAAAATTGCTCCTTATTTTGGAGAGTATGGTCTACATCTTACAAAAATTTTAATAGAAAATATCTCTTTACCATCTAATGTAGAAGAGGCTCTTGACAAACGTAGTAGTCGAGAAATTACAGGTAATCTTGATGAACATCTAAAATACCAAACAGGAGAGGCTTTGAACTCTCAAAATAGTGGCTCTATGGGTGATATAATAGGTATGGGTGCAAGTATTGCTATAGGACAATCTATGGCAGAAAGTCTTTCAAAAAGTAAAATAGATAAAACAACCCCTCCTCCTCTTCCAGATGTCAATAGTAAAAAATACTATATTGCATTAAAAGATGAGAGAGAAGGACCTTATGATATTCGTACTATACAACTTTTTATTCGTGAAAATAAAATAAAAAAGGAGACTCTTGTTTGGACAGAAGGGCTAGAAGATTGGGTAGAGGCCTATACTATTTTAGAAAAATACTTTAAGACAACCCCTCCACCTCTACCAAAAAAATAGGAAACTCCCTTGAAGTTTAAATCAATTAATTTTACTTGTAAAAACTGTGGAGCTCCTCTACGCTTTAACCCAATTGAAGAGAATCTTAAGTGTGAGTTTTGTCAAAGTGTAGAGTTAATTGAATCTTCTTTAAAAGATATTAAAGAGTATGACCTAAATAAGGCTCTAAAAGAGCTTAAATTAAACCATGAAAAAAAGATTAATAAAGAGGTTAAATGTAGTAAATGTTCAGCAACTTTTACTATGAATCCATACTCTTTTTCATCTAACTGTCCTTACTGTGGTACACCTGCTATTATTGATTTTGTAAAAGAGATTACACCTCAATCACTTTTACCTTTTCATCTCTCACAAAAAGAGGCAAAAGAGGCTTTTAAAAAATGGGTTGGTTCTTTATGGTTTGCACCATCTAAACTAACTGAATTTCTAACAGATGATGAGAAGCTAAAGGGCTACTATCTACCACACTGGACTTATGATGCAAAAACAGTAAGTACATATCAAGGTCAACGAGGAGATATATACTATGTAACGGTTGAAAGAACTACTATAGTCAACGGAAAGGAGATACGCCAAAGAGTTCAAGAGCCAAGAATTCGCTGGACACCTGTATCGGGTCGTGTATATAATGAATTTGATGATATTACTATTGGTGCTTCCAAAACTATTTCTTATGCTATTTTAGATAATCTTGCCCCATGGGATACAGGAAAACTTGTCCCATTCAATGAAAAATATCTCGCAGGATTTATATCAGAAGAGTATACTATTGGACTAGATAATGGTTTTGAACTTGCTAAAGTTAAGATGAATAGAGTTATACGTCAAACTATTAGACAAGATATTGGTGGAGACCAACAGCAAATTACATCTTTAAAAACAGACTATAATGAGACCTCTTATAAAAATGTCCTCTTTCCTGTATGGACAGCTCAATTTAAATGGAAAAATAAAACCTATAATTATGCCATAAATGCACAAACAGGAAAAGTATCAGGAGAACGCCCATATTCATGGCTCAAAATTACTTTAGTTATAGGAATAGTCCTAATAGGTATTGCTGGAGCTATATATATAGACGAAAACCCTCAAGTCATAGAAAAAGCCTCTAAAATTTTACATTTACTTTCTGTTAATTTTTCTTAGGTAGAATTTTTAAAAGGCTTTATAATGATTTTTTTTAGAAACTTATTTTTATTGTTATTTCTATCCCTGTCACTTTTTAGTCAGGAAAACATGATTACTTTTCAAGAGATTGTTTCAACTGATTCTCCAGAAGAGTTAATTGACAATGAAATTCATACTTATGATTCGATTAACACTCAAGATATTAATAATGAAGAAGAGATACAATCAACAATAGTAGAGAGTGTTGATTCTACTCCAAGAGAAGAGCTTTCACCTATTATAGATGAAAAAGCATTACCCCCAATAACGCAATCAGTAGAGCAACCAACTCCTACTCCTAAAAAAGAAGAAAAGAGTTTAAAAAAAACTTTTAGTGATGCAGTTAAAGAGGCTAAAAAAGAACATAAGATTATATTACTTGAAATCTATGGAACAGATTGTCACTTCTGTAAAAAGATGGAGAATGAAGTTTTTACAAAAGAGAGTGTTGTAAAGGAGATTAAAGATAACTTTATTTTACTAAAAGTCAATGGAGATGAAGAGAAAATTCCTCTTGGTATAACCAAACAGATGACTCCTATGCACGTTTTTATTACAGAAACTGAAGATATTAAATATATGACTTTTGGTTTTTTAGAAGAAAAAGACTTTTTAGAGCTACTTGAAAAAGAGAAAAATTAATTAGCTATAAAGTTAGAGCTTTATAGCTATATAGGCTCTTATTAATCTACTTTTTTTGTTAAAATCTTATAGATAATAAACCCAAAAAATAGTGTAATTCCAATAGAGAAATAGAGTGGAATAGACTTAGTTATGACAAAAGTTACAATTAAAATAGCAAATAGTGTTGGCACTTCATTATAAGCTCTAAAAAACTGTCCATTTTTAGTACACTTATCTTTCTCTAAAACCTTTCTAAAATACTCTAGTGAATAGCTGTAGGCTATCATCAAAGTTAATACAACTAGTTTAGCTATCATCCAAGAGTTATCTAATAGAGAGGGATTGATGTATAAAAGAGTTCCTCCACTCAAGATAGTTGCCCACATAGCAGGTAAGCCTATAACCTTATATATTTTATTCTCTTGAATTTTAACTACATCGGTAAAATCTTTTTTATCTTTATACTCTTGATGATAGACAAAAAGCCGTGGCATATAAAAAAGCATACTCATCCATGATAAAACTGAAATGATATGAAATGCTAAAATTGCTAAATAGTATTGACCCATTTTTTAATCCTTTAATTCTAATAGAGAATCATATCTTTTTTCTATTTCAAAATCAATAATTTCATATTTTCCTTTGAAAAAGCCTCGTCCATAAACCATAATATCATAGCTTTTTCCAAGCTTTAGCATCTCTTTAGTTCCATAAACAGCAATACGCTCTTTTAATCCCTCTTTTCCTATAATAGCTTTATTTTTAGATATTTCAAATACCTTTACCTTTGTAAGATGTATAGGAAAAGAGACCTCTCTCTTTTGTAAAGCCCCTATAGTTCCCTCTTTTACTGTTAAAGATACTCTCTCATAAGGTCTATTAGTTGAAAAGGTAGCAAAAATAGGTAGATGGTCAGAGTAACCCTCTCCTATGTGCCTATTATTTCTATAGACCCAACGGTAGATATATCCTTTTTTATGAAAAAGATAGCTCTTTTTTAGAACATTGAAACTATGAGAAACATACTCTAAACCTTTACCATCAAAAAGTGTATAGGGAAGTAAAATAGCATCTAAAGCCTCTTTATCTCCATAGAAATTATGACTCCATCTTCTATAGTTTGGTAACTCTAACCATAGATTGTAATGAGAAAATATATTGGAATTTAAGCTATCTACTCTAACCATGTTATTCAAACTATCTATTGAGTGTAAAATATGATTGATGCCTGTTCTTCCTCTACTATCATTATATTTTTGCTCTAAATGTAGATACTCATCATAGTCTGAATTAAAATCACCCAATAAGATATATTCACTCCCTTTAACTAACTCTTTTAGTCTAGCTCTTAAAACTTTGGCTGAACGTATACGATAGCTTTCAGGAGATAATTTTGATTTCCAGTGATTAACATATACAAAAAAAGACTCTTTATCAATACTAAATTTAACCTCTAAAATAGGACGAAATCCTAACTTTTGATTAACTACTATCTCCTTTGAACTTAATATAGGAATTTTGGAGAGAAGTCCTGTTTGAATAGCAGAATATTTTTTATGCGTAATAGCAATGTATCGGTAGTGACATCCTATTTTACGGAGTGTTTTTTGTAAAAGTTTTAAAACATGCTCATTCTCAATCTCCTGTAGACCTATAATATCTGCATTAATATCACAAATAACCTCTGCACTATTTAAGAGCTTTTTTTTAAATGTTTTTTGATTCCAGTTATGTTTATAGGGGATATACTCTTTATACTCTGTCCCATCTTTTTTAAGGTCAAAGAGGTTTTCGACATTGTATGAAGCTATTTTTAAATCGGTAGCAAAGAGTGAAAAGGAGAGAAGAATAAAAAAATATACTTTTAACATGAAGTACCGTAGGTGTGACCATATCACACCTACAAGAAAAAACATTCTATACTAAACCCAGATTTCCTTATCGAAACATCTTTCCAAGCATATCCATAGCACCATCAACACCACCTACTTTTTCAAGCATGGTATCTACAAGAGAGTTTTCACCAGAAGTTGCTTGATCAACAAGATTTGGTAGAGCATCTGCCAAAGCACCTTTTGCAGACTCTTCACTTAAACCTAAGTTTGAAGCAAACTCAGAAATTTTATCTGAACCCAATAAATCTGTAATAGAGTCCATAGAAATAGGCATATTTTCACCATTGCCCAGCCATGAACCAACAACTTCACTTAATCCTTCCCCATTAGTCATATTTGAGATAATAGAGCTAAGGTCTAAACCATTTTCGCCACCAAGTAAAGAGTTTAGTGCATTAGTAATACTATCTGCATCTAATCCAGTTGTTGAATCATCGCTATTTCCTTGAATAATATCTGCACCCATTTTTAGTAACTCTGTTAAATCCATTGTTTATCCTTGTTTAAAATAGATTTAGTATAGCTAAAAATATATTAAAGAAGTTTTATTCCATGCTCATCTGAAGCTATCTTTTTAGTACTAATTAGAGAAGTCAATGAGCGTTTAAAGTTCTTTTTACTCATGGAAAAAGTTTTCATTATCTCATCTGCTTTACTTTTTGAATTAAAAGGCATTACTCCTCCACTCTCTTCTAAAACTTTTAAGAGCTTCTTTTCAAAAATATTAGCAGTAGCTTTTTTACCAATAGGCTGTAGAGAGAGGTCAAGCTTTCCATCATTACGAATCTTTTTAACATAAGCAACTTTTTTGTCTCCTACTTTTAGTTGCTCAAAAATTTCATTGTCAAAAAGCATTCCCTCATATTTATTCTCTACAATAACTTTAAATCCTAGAGGGGTTTGAGATATAACAAGCACATTAACCTGTTGATTTTTCTTCAAATCTTTAGGCTCATAAGAGAGCCATTTCCCAATTTTATGCGTTCCATAGAGTCTTCCTGTTTCGGCATCTAAACAGACTCTTAAAATATATTTAGAACCAATATGAAAATAGCATTTTTGTTGAGAGAGGGGAACAAACAAATCTTTTGGAAGTCCCCAGTTAACAAAAGCTCCATACTGTTTATAGTCTACTACAGTAAAATATCCAAACTCACCCAACTTAGCATAGGGCATTTTAGTTGTAGCTACGGGTCTATCTTCAGAATCAGTATAGACAAAAACTTCTATCTCTGCTCCTATAGGCATCTCATCTTCCATAACATAAATATTTGGAAGTAAAACCTCTTCAAAATTCTCAGCTCTTAAATATAGTCCATAGTCTGTATCTCTCTCAACACGAAGGGTGTTAATCTCACCAATAGCAATAGTTAAATTCAAATCTACATACTCTTTAGATGTTTAGTAAATTTCTTAGCATCTATAAAACCAGAGAGTGTCTTTTCAGGAAGTGCCTTATGGTTTTTATCAAAAAAGATAATATTTGGTGTCCCCCAAATATGGTAGTATTTCATAAGTTCTTGTTCATCTTTTGTATTTTCTGTTACATCTATGGTAATAAATGTAAAACGCTTCAACTCTTTTTTAACTGCTTCATCAGGAAATGTATCACGTTCAAGCTCATCACAAGAGGCACAAGACTTTTTTCTAAAATCAACTACAACAGGTTTTTTTGATAAAGCAACCTCTGCTTTAAGTCTCTCTATAGAGTATCCTTTTTTTGCAATATGTTCTGTAGCTTTTGTAGTATCTGCTGAGACAACTTTAGTTGCTGTAAACTTCTCTAATGGATTAAATACAGATTTTGCACCTGTTATATATCCTACAAATAGTAATGTACCATAAATCAAAAATATAAATGCCAATAGACTAAATAGTTTTGTTATACCTTTTCGTGCTGAAGAGTCATTAAAGACTCCCATATAGAACGCTGTTCCCATAAAGAGTAGTGACCACAAGAGCATGGTTATTTCAGGTGAAATAACTTTACCAAGCATAAAAATAGAGAGTCCTAACATTACAACACCAAAGGTTTGAGAAACTACTGTCATCCAACCTCCTGGTTTTGGCATAAATTTACCTGCTCCTGCACCTACGAGAAGAAGAGGTAATCCCATTCCTATACTCATGGCAAAGAGTGCTACTCCACCTAAAAGTGCATCACCTGTATGAGAAATAAAAATAACAGCTCCTGCCAAAGGAGGTGCAACACATGGTCCAATAATAAAGGCTGATAAGAAGCCCATAATAGCTGTTCCAAGAATTCCACTTCCTTGTGCATTGTCACTAATAGAGTTTATTTTAGATTGCCATGATGAAGGGAGTTGAATCTCATAATAACCAAAAAGAGAGATAGCAAGTGCAAAGAACATTACAGCAAAAAGAGTAAGCACCCAAGGACTTTGCATTGCTGATTGTATATCTGCACCTAACATTCCTGAGATAACTCCTACAAGTGTATATGTAATTGCCATAGAGAGAACATAGACTAAAGAGACCATAAAGCCTTTAAATGCACTTGGTTTTTCATCTTCTGATTGTTGAGAGACAATAATAGATGATAAAATAGGAATCATAGGGAAGATACATGGTGTCAATGCCAATAGAAGTCCCATAATTAAGAATAAGAAAATAATAAAAAATGAACTTTCATGAACAAGAATATCAACAATAGCCATAGGATTAGATTGGTTAAGTGCATTCCTAATCTTACCCCATACACTTATAGGATTCGGATTACCTTTAAATTTAAAAGCTCTACTCTGAGGATTATAACAGATTCCTCTATCTGAACAACCTGAGAAGTTAATGGCTAAGGTATAGTCATCTGAAGTTACATCATAAATCTCTTTTAGAGGAATTTTAAATGAAATCTCTTTTTCATACACCATATCACCATCATGTTCATGTGCTTTAGGTAGCTTAACAGTAAGCTCTTCTTTCTCGGGTGAGGTAATAAAAATTTTTAAACTATCTGCCGTAATATGAACCTTATCAGCTATAACAATCTTAGCTTCAATATTTTCACCCTTTTGAGTAGCTGTAACTTTAAATGCTTTATCAGCATCCATAAAGTTACTTTTAATATGACCAAATCCTGCATAAATAAATGTGGTAACAAGTAGGAGTAATTTTAAAAACTTCATTCTTCTTTTATCCCTTTTTCAATGTAAAAATACTACTATCATAAATCTAGTACTAATTATACACAGTTTTACGTTTACAATATGTCTATTACTATAGCAAAAATATATAAATAAAACTCTTGATTAATTCAAAAACAGAGTATATAAAAAAGAAAAAAAGGAAAAGATGTTTTTTTTTGTTATTTTATATTAATAGATAGCGAAAAATAATACTTTTAAAAAAGTTTAATTAACAGAAGAAAGGAAAATATGTTAAATAGTTTAATAAAAAAATCTAAAAAAGAGAATAAATGTATCTATCTGTCTATAGAATCTCCAAGTTCATATTGGTCAAAAAGAATGTCTCAGGAGAGTATGGAAAACAGTCGTGTTAAAGAACTCTTAGAAAAACATTTTATCTCAATAAAAATAGATAAAGATGAACGACCTGATATTGAAAGATACTATCAAAAAATCTATCATCTTATAAATCGACGTATAGGTGCTTTTCCTCTTACAATCTTTTTAACAGATAATTTAGAACCTTTTTATGCTGGTTCATATATTGCTCCTCATGCAATAAAAGAGCAACTTGGATTTGAAGAGCTACTTCGTGTAGTCTCGAACCAATATATTTCAGATTATGATACATTAAGTAAAAAGGGTCAAGAACTTTTAGAGTTTATAGAGCCTAAAAATAAACAGATTCAAGCTACTAAACTCAACCTAAATATAATCAAAACTATTAAATTACAAACTACAGAGCTTTTAGATAAAAAGTATGGAGGATTTAGTAAAACCCCAAAATTTCATAATGTTACGCTCTTAGAACTACTTTTAGATGTCTATCTACTAGAGAAAGACCAAAATATCTTAGATACTGTTACACTTACTTTAAACAATATGGCTAAAGGTGGATTTTATGATATTGAAAATGGAGGTTTTTATATCTATGCTACTAAAGAGGATTGGAGTGAAGCATACAAAGTAAAAACTACCTATGATAATGCCCTTTTAGGCTCTCTATATTTTAGAGCCTACCAAATAACTCAAAATGAAAAATATAAAGAGGTAGCTCTTAAAACAGTAGATTTTATGCTCAATGAGCGAGAAAAGTCAAAACTATTTAAACTTAAAGAAGAAAAGTATCTCTGCTCTTGGAACGCTTCAATGGTTAAAACCCTCTTTAAAGCAGGAACTATAGATAAAAAGTATCATATCTATGCTCTAGAGACTCTTGAAGCACTGCTATCAACTTTTTATAGGAATGGTATGCTCTACCATACAGAAGATATAAAAGCCTTTTTAGAAGACTATACAGAGTTAGGTGAGGCTCTTATTGTTGCTTATCAATATACTCTTGATGAGTCTTTCCTTATTATGGCAACCCAATTTGCAAATCTAATAATAGAACACTACTATCAACATGCAAAATGGATTTTTTCAACCAATGAGTTTAAAGTCCAAGAGAGTATTTATGATAAAACACTTCCATCAAGTATTAGTTCAGCTCTATCTCTACTTTTAAGTATCTCCTCTTTAGTTGATGTAAACTACAAAAAATTTGTATTTAAAACATTAGAACTACACTCTTATAATCTTATGAGACAACCTCTATCTTCTCCAAAATTAACACAAATGGTGTTACGTTACTTAAAAGATGATATTATTATTAAATCAAATATTAATTTGTTAAAAAATAATATAGATAAAAAAGAGAAAATTAGTTACCCTTATATACTTTTTAAAACTAGTAATGATGAAATATTTCAAGTATGCAATTCACACAGTTGTTATGCTACAGAGAATAGTTTTCAAAAAGTTATATCTCAAATAGAGAGTATTATATGAGACTATTAAAATATATTTTATACATTTTTATTCTCTTTTCTATATATGCTTGTGTTGTAAATAAGACACCTAGTAAACCAAAAAAACAAGAGAATAATGACTCTTATGCCTATTTAGGAGAGTTAACTCCAGCTCAAGAGGTTATAAAAAAGGAACTGATTGAATATCTAAAGAGCCTTGAAAGCTTTGATGTTGATGATATTGTTAGTAAAACATACGATAAACTTTTTGATGTTATCAATAAACAACACTTTCGTGAATATATAACAACTATGATGAACTCTAAAGACATTATAGTCCAAAAATATGATACAAATATTACTAAAATAGGCAAGGTAAAGAGTTCTTCTAATGGAACAAAATTTTGCCAAGTTAGTTATACTAGTAAAGCTAAAATTTTACTTCTTAATGACCAACTCTATAAAACAGAGACTAGTATGAACTATCTTTATGATGTTCTAATTCATAAGTATGGTAGAGAAAATATAAACTTTGATGTCAAAAAAAGAACTATAGAAATAAAAAGAAAAGAGAATATGATTCTAATAAAACAGAAAGATAAACCGTGGAAGTTTATTGGTGATAACCCTGAATATAGACGAATTTATCCTAAGATACTAGCACCTGAAATTTTAGATATGTTACAGCAAACTACCTCTAGCTAAAGAGCTAGAGGCTTCCTAACAAACTCCAATAAGTCTGAACACAAAAGGCTTTTGAATTTGATTCTAATGATAGAAGATAATAAAACATTATAAAAACGCCAAAAGAGAAGCTGTAACAGCTACATTTAGAGATTCAACTCCACGTTTCATAGGAATAGCAATAGAAGCTGTACTCAAAGCCTCTACCTCTTTACTTACTCCTTCACTCTCATTTCCCAAAACAAAAACAGTTTTATCTCCATACTCTTCATCTTTATAACTCTTTTTTGCATAAGAAGAGAGAGTATAGATAGAACTTGAAGCCTTTTTAAACTCCTCTAAGCTTTTTACTAAATTTTTTACCTTAATAATAGGCATTTTAAAAACTGTACCTACCGAAGCTTTAATAACCAATGGGCTAATTTGAGCTGAATTTTTAGTAGGGAGTAAAATAGCATCAATATCTCCTGCTGTTGCAGAGCGAATAATCATACCTAGGTTTTGAGGATTATGTATGCCATCTAGTGCCAAAACTCTAAAAGAGCTATTTTGAGATAGAAACTCCTCTTGAGTTAAAGATTTTTCTAAAACAATATCAAGTGCTACCCCTTGGTCCTGTTTGGTATTTTTAGAAATACGCGAAAGTGCTTTTTTATCATGATAGGCTATCTCTATATCTCTTTTTTTTGCTAGAGTTACCATTTTGTCAAGTTGAGATACACTTTTGTTAGAATTAGAAAAGTGTAACTTATGAATGGTAAGTGTTTTGTCTTCTAGGGCTTCTAATACAGCATTACGTCCATAAATAGTAATGATTTTATCAAAAAAAGCCCGTTTAGCAAGATACTCTGGAGAGTCTTTCATAAAGTTCTATTCACCATTCCAAGCAATAACCTGTTTACCATCTTCATTAATTTCAACTGCTGGCATTCCCATAATATTGAACCCACCATCAACATAGTGAATCTCACCTGTAACACCTGCACTAAGGTCTGAAAGCAGATACATACCAGAGTTTCCAACATCTTTTATGGTTACATTTCTCTTAAGTGGTGAGTGGGCTGCATTCCACTTTAACATAAACCCAAACTCTCCAATTCCTGCTGCGGCTAGAGTCTTAATAGGACCAGCAGAAATAGCATTTACACGAATACCATCGCGACCTAAATCTTCTGCTAAATACTTTACTGTCATCTCCAATGTTGCTTTTGCAATCCCCATAAGGTTATAGTTTGGAATATATTTTACACCACCATAGTAAGTAAGTGTAAGTATAGATGAGTTGTCAGATAGGACAGGCTTTAGCTCTCTTACAATCTCAATAAGTGAGTAGACTGAAATATCCATAGCCATGTTAAAAGCCTCTTTTGAGATATTATGAAAGCGTCCCATAAGCCCCTCTTTTGGTGCAAAAGCTATAGAGTGAACAATAAAATCTATTTGACCCATATCTTTTTCAATACTATCTTTAAGTGCCTTTATCTCTTCTGGTTTGGTCACATCACATGGATAAAATCTCTCACCACAACCTAACTCCTCTGCTACTGGTGCTAACTTCTTCTCAAAACGTTCGTTTAAGAAAGTAATAGCTACCTCTGCTCCTTGCTCTCTACATGCTTGTGCTATTCCAAATGCTATTGATTTTTTATTTGCAATTCCAAGTATGATACCTTTTTTGCCTTTCATTATCATCAATTTGTCTCCAGTTAAATTTAATGTCGCATTTTATCACGATTGAGATAGAATATAAATAAAAATAGAAAAAGTAAAAAAAGGAAAATATAAAAAGCTATGAAAAAAATATTAATTTTAAATACAGGTGGTACTTTTAATAAAGTCTATAACCCACTAACAGGTAATTTAGATGTTGAACAAACAGGAAAAGCAATAAAAGAGATTGCTAAAAACGCATTAACAAAGTTTAAAATCAAAAATATTGTAGGAAAAGATAGTCTCGATATGACCGATAAAGATAGAGAAATTATTGTTAAATCTATAAAAAAGACAAAAAGAGAGTATATTATTATAGTTCATGGTACAGATACTATGAATATAACAGCTCAATATATTGCAAATAAAAAGTTAAATAAAAAAATAATATTAACAGGAGCAATGGTACCATTTTCTGTAAACCCCATAGAATCGGCATTTAACTTAGGGGCTACCTTTGGGTATTTACAGAATATTCAAAAAGGAGGAGTATATATATCCATGAATGGAATAATTAAAGATTACAAAAGAGTAGTTAAAAACAAAGAAAAAGGATATTTTGAAAAGTCAAAATAGACACTCTTTGTAATCTTAGTACAACGACATATTGAAAAAATATTCATTCTATGGTGACACCCTAGACAGTTTTAGAGAACGTCCTCAAAAAGGACATAATACTAATTCAGGAAATAGGGGAGAGCTAAAGTGCCGTCCTATATGTCGTCGTAAGAGAATTATAATACATTTTAACTTAAAGGAACATAAAACGAGTAAAAAAAAACATAAAGAAACATTTTTTTTGATGTTATATGCTAATTTTTTAATTAATACTACTATATATAATGCTTTATACTCCATTGAACTGTATCTATTATTAACCTCTCATTGGTTATAATCCATCAACTTTTTATATTGAGAGAAGCAAATGCAAAATAATTTATCTTTAAATGAAAAAATATATATACCTACCCCTAGCCCACATGACCCAGATAAAAATGGTCACTTTGGTTCAGAAGATGACAAACACCGATTTGGTGGTCGCTTTGTTCCTGAAACACTTATGCCTGTACTTGAACAACTACGCCTAGATTACGAGGCTGTACGTTTTGACAAAGATTTTTGGTCAGAGATTGACTACTACTATAAAAATTATGTTGGTCGTCCCTCTGCTCTTTACTTTGCTCAAAATCTTTCAAAAGAGTTAAATGCAAAGATATACCTAAAGCGTGAAGACCTTAACCATACAGGAGCTCACAAGATTAACCACTGTATTGCACAAGCTGTTTTGGCTAAACGTTTAGGTAAAAAAAAGGTCATTGCAGAGACTGGTGCAGGACAACATGGTGTAGCAACTGCTACAGTAGCTGCTCTTTTTGGTTTGGAGTGTGAGATTTTTATGGGAGCAAAAGATGTTAAACGTCAAGAGTTAAATGTCTTTAGAATGAAACTTCTTGGAGCTAAAGTCCACTCTGTTAACTCAGGTAGCCAAAGTCTAAAAGATGCTATGAACGATGCCATTCGACATTGGGTGACAAATGCTCGTGATACTTACTATATTATAGGAACAGTGGCAGGTCCACACCCCTACCCTATGATGGTTCGTGATATTCAGTCTATTATTGGTTGGGAGGCTAAACAGCAACTAGAGGCTGTTGAGTCTTGCCTTCCTGATAAAGTTATTGCTTGTATTGGTGGTGGCTCTAATGCGCTTGGTATCTTTAACCATTTTATAGAAGATGATTCTGTAGAGTGCATAGGAATAGAAGCTGGAGGATTAGGAGTTGAGACAAATAAACATGGTTGCTCACTAGAAAAGGGAAGCCCTGGTGTATTGCATGGACAACTAAGCTATCTACTCCAAGATGAAGATGGACAGATTCAAGAGGCACACTCTATTAGTGCTGGTCTTGATTATCCTGGAATTGGACCTGAACATGCTTATTTTAAAGACAATAATATTGTTACTTACAATCATATTACTGATGATGAAGCTATGGAGGCTTTTGTTTGGCTCTCACAAGCTGAAGGGATTATTCCTGCGTTTGAGTCCTCTCATGCTGTTGCCTACCTAAAAAAGATGAAACCAGAAGAGGTAGAGGGAAAGATTATTTTAATTAACCTATCTGGACGAGGTGATAAAGATATGATACAGGCTCAAACTATTTTAGCAGAGCAATTTAGGTAAAATTGTTCGGCTATAAACATAAAAACTACGTAGGTGTGACCATGTCACACCTACGGCTAATATAGATATAAGAATGAAGGAAAAAAAATATGAATTTTGAACTAACCATAAGCCCAATGAATGAAATAGACGCAGATGTAGAACTCATTTTAGTAGTTAACAAAGATTTTAAACACGATTTTGTCAAAAACAGAAAACTACTAAAAAAAGCTAGTTTCAAAGCAGAGCAAGATGAGACCTATCTACTTATTAATAAAGATAGACTATTTGTTGGTGTAGAAAAAATTAATGATACAAATCTTAGAGTTGCTATGGCAAAAGCGATTCAAAGACTAAAATCAACCAAGTACAAGAGCATTAAAGTAGCTTGTTATTTTGAAGATAAAAACTCAACTCATAACCTTAGAGCGATGGTCGAAGGGGTACTTTTAGGAGCTTACAGCTTTGACAAATACAAAACAAAAAAATCAAAACGAAAACTCAAAGATGTAATTATTTCACTAGAGGAGTACAATGCTTTTAATCTTGATATGGAAGAGTGTGCAAATGCTATTGAACTAGCACAAATTACAGCCGATGCAACCAACTTTACAAGAGATATTGTTAACACTACCCCTGATGATTGTTTCCCTGATACTTTAGCACAAATTGCTAGTGGATTAGCAGATGAGTTAGGACTTGAGTGCAATATTTTAAAACCAAAAGAGCTAAAAAAAGAGAAGATGGAAGCCCTACTTGCTGTTGCACGTGCCTCTCGACATAAACCTCGTGTAATTCACTTAACACATAAACCTAAAAATCCTAAAGCTGTTATCTCTCTTATAGGAAAAGGGCTTACCTATGATTCTGGGGGACTTAGTCTTAAACCATCTACTTCAATGGTAAGTATGAAACTTGACAAGAGTGGAGGTTCGGCTGTTTTAGGAATTATGAAAGCAGTTAGTGAGATGAATCTACCTGTTGAGGTTCATGGATTTGTAGGAGCTGTTGAAAATATGATAGGTGGAGATGCCTACAAGCCTGATGATGTACTTACCTCTAAAAGTGGAAAAACCATTGAGGTAAGAAATACAGATGCAGAGGGGCGTTTAGTTCTTGCTGATGTTTTAGCCTATGCACAACAAGAGGTAGAGGCAGACTATATGTTTGATTTAGCAACACTTACAGGAGCTTCTGTGGTAGCTCTAGGGCAATATACATCTGCTGTAATGGGAAATTGCAATACCCCAAAAGATATGGTCATAGAGGCTTCTAAAAACGCAGGAGAGTTAGCAACCAAACTAGACTTTAATAAACTCCTTAGAAAGTGCCTAAAGTCAAATATAGCAGACATCTCAAATATCTCAAACACACCTTATGGTGGAGCGATTACAGCTGGTATCTTTTTAGATAATTTTATTGAAAAAGAGAACAAAGATAAGTGGGCACATATTGACATTGCAGGTCCTTCATATGTAGAACATGCTTGGGGAGAGAACCCTGTAGGTGGGTCAGGTTATGGCGTTAGAACCATGACTCGACTACTTGAAAAACTAGCTAAATAAAATGAAAATGGATTTCAAAGGAAGAAAAGGGTTTTATAAAATCCTCTTCTTTACATTTACACTAATTGTTGTTTTTATCTTTGCTGTAATACCAAATGACCCACTATTTAAAGAGTATGCTTATGCAGATAAAGTAAAACATCTCTTTGCTTTTTTTACCCTCTCTTTTCTTCTAAATCGTGCTTCTTCCGATATGGCTCAACGTTTTAGAAATATGAGTGCATTATTGCTGTTTGGTATCTTTATAGAGTTTGTTCAATACTATCTACCTGAGCGTAGTACCTCGATTGAAGATGTATTTGCCGATGTAGCAGGAATTTTACTTTTTCAGTTTAGTTACTCTTTTGGAAAAGAGGTTAGGGATTTTTTCAAAAAATAAGATAATCCCCCTTTCACCAATATTTAGCTAAAATTCCATAACTATTTTAACTAAGGAATATTATGGGATTAAGCATCGGACTTGTAGGATTACCAAACGTAGGTAAATCAACCACATTTAACGCCCTAACTAAAGCACAAAATGCAGAGAGTGCAAACTACCCTTTCTGTACTATTGAACCAAATAAAGCAGTTGTACCTGTACCTGATAAACGTCTTGAAGAGTTAGCAAAAATTGTAAACCCAGAGAGAATTCAATACTCTACTTTAGACTTTGTTGACATTGCAGGTCTTGTTAAGGGTGCTAGTAAAGGAGAGGGTTTAGGAAATAAGTTTTTAAGTAATATCCGTGAAACAGAGGTTATTTTACATATTGTAAGATGTTTTGAAGACCCAAATGTGGTTCATGTTGAGGGAAGCATTGACCCTATTCGTGATGTTGAGATTATAGAACAAGAGCTACTCTTTGCTGACCTTGATGCCGTTGAGAAGCGTATTACCCTACTTAGTAAAAAAGCTCGTGGAAATGACAAAAGTGCAAAGGCACAATTAGCTGTTGCAGAGGCTCTTTTAGAACATATCTCAGAGGGAAGACCTGTCTCTACCTTTGATGGTGTCGATAGTGATGAGTTTAAAGAGATAAACAAAGACCTACGTCTACTCACTTCAAAAGAGATTATGTATGGTGCAAATGTAGATGAAGATAGCCTAGAAGAGGACAATGAGTTTGTAACTAAACTCAAAGAGTATGCAAGTGAGAGAAACTCTGAGGTTATTAAACTATGTGCCAAGATGGAAGAGGAGATGGTTGACTTTGACGATGAGGAGCGTAACGAGATGTTAAATGACCTTGGAGTCGAAGAGAGTGGGCTTGACCAAATTATCCATAAAGGGTTTGACAAGCTTGGACTTATGTCTTACTTTACAGCAGGAGTCAAAGAGGTTCGTGCATGGACTATTAGAAAAGGTACAACTGCACCAAAAGCGGCAGCTGTTATTCACAACGACTTTGAAAAAGGGTTTATTAGAGCTGAAGTTATCTCTTATGAGGACTTTATAGAGTTTGGTGGTGAAGCAGGTGCTAAAGAGGCAGGTAAAAATAGATTAGAGGGAAAAGAGTATATTGTGCAAGATGGTGATATAATGCACTTTAGATTTAATGTTTAATCCTAAGACAAGGTAAATCCTTGTCTCTATAAGGTATAATAACAGATGATAACAGAAGAAGAGCTAGATAACCTTATCATTTGTAAAAAATGCCATACTCTTCATAAAAGAGTTCCTTTACCTCCTAATAAAAAAGCATTCTGTTCAAAATGTGATATTCTTCTTTACCAAAATAATCCAAATATTATTGATAAAACATTAGCATTAGTCATCTCAGCAGCCATCTCTTTATTTGTCGCTTTTAAGTTTACTATTGTAACTATTGATATTCAAGGACTTGAACAGAGCCTAACTCTTTATGCTCTATTTATGGTTATTTTAGAACAACATCAATATATTGTAGGAATTATGTTTATATTTTTAATTTTTATATTTCCTATCACAATTATATTTTCAATGCTTATTTTACTAATACTTATGAAACTTAAAAAAGGTGCTTATCTAACACATCGTCTACTAATACTATTAGCTCATATACGCCCTTGGAGTATGGTAGATATATTCTTTATCTCTCTCTTAGTTGCTATGGTTAAACTATTTGATTATGCCTATATTGAACTAGGAGTCTCTTTTGTAGCTCTTATATTTACACTTATTCTTGATATAATCATTACAAAAAATATTAGTTTTTACGAATTATGGGATTTACACACAAAGATATATGGACATATAGATGAATAGAGAGTTTGAATATATACGTTGTCACATCTGTGAAGCAGTCAACTATGTTAATGATAAAAATACAAAATGTAGACGATGCCATGAGAAAATAGTTCAAGACTTAAAAATCTCATATCACAAGACATTAGCCTTTTTAATTACAGCCATTATTTTTTATATTCCTGCAAATATATACCCTATTCTTATATCTAAACAGTTTGGCAAAACTACTACAAATACTATTATTGGAGGTATTATTCACCTTTGGGAAGCTGGTTCTTACCCTATTGCACTTATTATTCTACTTGCTTCTGTTTTTGTACCTCTACTAAAATTTATACTTATTATATATTTGCTCATCTCTACAAAATACAATTTAAACTCTTCAAAAATAGATAAACATAAACTCTTCTATATTACAGAAGTAATTGGACCGTGGTCAATGGTAGATGTTTTTGTAGTTATTATTCTATCTGTCCTTATTCATTTCTCAGGAATACAAATCTATCCTGGAGATGGGGCTACTGCCTTTGGACTAATGGTATTTTTTACAATGATGTCTGCTTTATCTTTTGACCCAAGGCTTATTAAACACCGAAAAGGAAACCGTTCTAATGCTAAACCATAAAAAGTACAACACTCCTAAAATCAAAAAATCAAAAGGAGTACAAATTCTTACTACCATTTGGTTAGTTCCTATTATTGCTATGACCATTGCTCTTTGGTTAGCATACCAATACTACTCTAAAATTGGACCAACCATTGAAATTACATTTAAAGAGAATGCTGGTCTTATAGCTAATCAAAGTCATTTAAAACTACGTAATGTCAATATTGGAATAGTGTCAAAAATATCTCTCTCAAAAGATGGAGATGGTGTAACAGTACAAGTAAAAGTTAACAAAGAGGTCTCTCAATATCTTAATGAAAAAGCAAAATTTTGGATTGTTCATGCTGATGTAGGCTCTCATGGTATCTCTGGGCTAGATACCATTTTATCTGGAGCATATATCGAACTATATGGTGTAAAAGAGAAAAAAACAAAACTAAAATTTGTAGGACTAGAGAAACCCTATATTGACAAAGATGCAGCTGGAAAATACTATATATTATCTGCACCAAACTCCAATAACATTGTAGAGGGTTCATATGTCTACTACCGTATGATAAAGGTTGGTAGAGTGGAACGAGTTGCTATATCTCCTGATGGGAAAAAGGTTAATTTTACCATTTTTGTTAAAGAGAAATATGTCTCTTACGTTAATAATAAAAGTCAGTTCTACACCAATAGTAGTGTTAATATAGACTTCTCAAAAGGAAAACTTGATATGAGTATTGCTTCTCTATCTCAAATTATTCATGGTGGTATCTCTATATATACACCCATACAAAGTATAGGTAAAGAGTATAATCAAACAAAACAGAGACATATCTTTCCTCTATATAAAAATCTTTCTGAAATGAAGTCTAAACATCTACGACAAATTTTCAATGATAGAGTTTATGCCTTTAAATTTTCAAAAACAATCAATAAGTTAGAAATAGGTTCACCAGTGGAGTTTAATGGATTTCAAGTAGGTTATGTAACTGACATCAATAGTCACTTCTCTAAAACTTCACATAGAGTAGAATCTGTAGTATATGCACTTATTCATACTAAAATCTTTACAACATCAAAAGAGAAGAACAATGGAAAAGAAGTTATAGAGCAATTAGTAAAAGAGGGATTGAAGGCATCACTAGAATCTACTATTCCTATGATAGGTTCAGACTATATTAATCTTATCTTTGACAATAACAAAACAGCTACTATTATAAAAACTAAACAGTTTGATTACTTTCCAACAATACAAAAAGTTGCAACCTCTAACATATTAAACGATACACAAAAGCTTATTCAAAAGCTAGAAAAATTACCTTTAGAAAATCTACTTATATCTGCAAATAAACTACTTAAAGAGAACAATGCTCCTCTTAAAAATCTTTTAAAAGATTTAAGAAAAACCACTAACAATCTTAATAAGTTGATAAGAAACTTTAATAAAAGTGCATCAAATCTAAATAAACTTACTCGTAAAGAGTCATTTCAAAATCTACCTACAGAGTTAAGTCAAACTATGCAAGAGTTAACCATAACTCTACAAAAAATTCAAAAACTTAGTAGTGATTATAGTGCCGACTCAAAATTTGCTTCAGAACTATCCCTAACTCTACGTGAGTTAGCAATTACAGCTGAATCAGTTGGAAGAATTAGTCTAAAACTTGAAAAGAAACCAAACGCACTTATTTTAGGAGATGATTAATGAAAAGATTACTACCACTACTCTTTCTACTTATTATGTTCATAGGATGTAGTTCAAAAAAATACTATACTCTTGGGAACAATTTAAAGATTTCTCAAAATCTAACCTATACAAAACCTATTGATGTGGTTACAGTTAATGTTCCTAAGTATCTACAAGACCTAGTTTTAGTTAGACAAGTTACTCCATACCAAGTAGAACTACTTAAAGAAGCTCAGTGGCTAACTCCTATGAAAAAAAGATTAACTAATGTATTAATTAGTTATCTTCAAAAATCGCTAAATAATCCAAATGTTCACCTCTACCCATGGAACGCAAATCAAAAAGCAGATAAAAGAGTAGAAGTTACTATTAAACGTTTTATAGCCTATAAAGACAATGTATATTTAGATGCTGACTATAAAATTTATAACTACAAGACAAAAAAATCTATTAACAAACTATTTTCTACCAAAGTAAAGACAGGTGTAGGAATTGATAGCATGATGGAGTCTATGGAGAGAGCCTATATTCAACTCTTAGAAGAGATAAAAAGTAAAATCATCAAATAAGCTTAGTTCAAAAACTAAATGAGTATAATTGATTATGAAATCTATAAATATTTTATCAAAACTTATATCCTTTTTGTTAACAATAACTCTTTTTATAGTTATTGCATTTATATTCTACTTCTCTATGCCTATTAAAACAACAAAAAAAGTTGTATTGCCAAAAGGCTCTGTTACCAAGGTTGTTGAGCATCTAAAAAAGCAGGGATATAAACTAACTGTTCTTGATACATATCTTCTAGCATATCTACTTGATTCACCTAAAAGTGGGACACTTCTTATTGGTGGAAAAGAGATGAGTCGTATAGCCTTTTTAAAAAAATTAAGTAGTGCAAAAGAGGCTGTTGATGTTGTTACTTTAATACCTGGAGAGACAAAAGTTATATTTTTAGAGGAGTTAGCAAAAAATCAAGCTTTAGATGTTAAAAAATTAAATAGAGCTTATGATGAGCTATCAAGCTACAAAGAGGCTGGAATTCTTCCAGAGACCTACCACTTACCTAAAGATATAGATGAGAAAAAACTAATCAAAATTTTAGTTAGACAGAGTGAAACGGAGTATCAGAAACTATCTAAAAAATATCTAAAAGAGTACAATAAAAAAGAGTGGAACAAAGTTTTAACCATCGCTTCTATTATTCAAAAAGAGGCTGCAAACAAAGAGGAGATGCCTATTATAGCTTCTGTAATCTACAATCGCTTAAAAATTGGTATGGCTCTTCAGATGGATGGTACACTTAACTATGGTAAATACTCTCATATCAAAGTAACCCCAAAACGTATAAAAACAGATAAGAGTGGATTTAATACATATCTTCATAGAGGGTTACCACCCTACCCTGTCTGCTCTGTTTCAAAAGAGGCTATTTTAGCTACTCTTAAACCTAAACAGACAGAGTACCTATACTTTATGAAAAATAAATCAGGAGTACATGACTTTACTAGTTCTTATCAGGAACATTTGAGAAATATTAATAGGGCTAAATGATAATTTTTATTGATATTAAAATCTAATATATTTTCAAAGCCTCCATTGTCTCAATAGATATTTTATTGGTCACAGATAACCCTTTAGCTCTTTGGTATGCTCTAACTGCCCTTTTTAGTTCTAAACTTTTTCGTCCATCTATGATACCATTGTAAAAACCTTGAAAGGCTAATGCTCTTTGAATCTTTCTAATCAATTTAGGTGTCATCATCTCTTCACAAACCATTGGCATCCATTTTGCAAAGCCTTTAGTTCGTTCTCTCTCTGTTCGTACAGTAATATATTCAGCAGGAATAACCACTTTTTTAAAACTTGCTTTCTTCTCTATCTTTTTAACTTTAACGGTTTTATATATAGGAGGAGTTATTATTTTTTTACTACTTGCAGGTGTTACAACAACTTGTTTAGCTACACTTTTATATTTAGCAGGAGTCTCAACTAAACAGATTTTATTACACTCCAAGCGGTATCTTGTTGTTGCATTTTCTCCAGAAACATCTGTCCAGTAATGCTTTGCTTTTGAGACTCTTTTTTTCTGCACAATAGTTTGATATTTTGCAGGAATTGGTATCTTTTTTTGAGTTGCTGGTGTTAATAGTTCCTGTGTATAAAAAATCTTAAATTTTGGCTTAATAGAGATAGTTTTTTTAACAGCTGGTTCTAACACAATACGTTTAGTAATTCTTTTATAAGTAGTAGGAACTTCTACTAAACAGATAACTTCAGACTGGTTACACCCTCTGTTATTACAAACTGTTTTTCTCCACTCCGTTCGTGCTGGTTCTACCTCTACTTTTGCTTTTACTTTTTTATATTTAGCTACAGAGGGGATTAGCTTAGCTGTTGTACTATCTGTAATAATTTTTTTTGCTACTGTTCTATAAGTTGCAGGAGTAACAATATATCGTTCACTCGCTTCTGCCAATAAAATTTTTGATGTTACATTCTCATACTTTGCAGGTATAAGATGCTCATAAAAACAAGTTCCAACACTTGCATTGTCAATATCCATACCTGATAATTTTGCTGACTCAACACAAGAAGAGAAAGCTTTTGGTGAATATTGAGAGTTACCTTGTCTCCATATTTTAGAAGAGGGTTCAACTAAAATATGTTCATAAACTGTTTTATATATGGCTGGAGTAGTCACAATTTTTTGAGTTCCATCACTTACTTTAACACGTTTTAACTCCCAAGTATATTTAGGAGGTACAACTTCATACTTAATACTAGAATCTCTTACAACAACTCTTTTTGTTGATTTAATTTTAGTTGTTTTTGTAACTTTAGGAGGATAGAATGACTTTGTAAAACACTGTCCTGGTTTAGCATCTATTGGCATTTCATCTTCTGCATTTAGCATTGAAGATGAGATTATAAGTAGTATAGAACATAAAATAATACTCTGATTCATTAATTCCTCCATATAATTATATTAAATATATTTTAACATATTTTATTAAAAATAAAGAGTTTTTTAGATTATTTTTTCTTTGGCATTGTTATTTTTAAAAAACCATTACTATAATCACTTTCTATTTTACTTTCATCAGCATCGTTTGGAATAAAAAGCGAAACTTTAGAAGAGGTGATTGTTGTTTCATATCCATTATCAATTTTAACTCTTACCTTTTTCTCTGTTGTAATAGTTAATAGACCATCTAAAACATCAACATCTATTTTTGTATTGTTTGCATCTTCTATCTTTTGATTGAGTTCATAACCAGTAGGTGTATCTTCAAAATCTTCAATAGATATATCATTTTTACGCATCTCTTTTAAATCTTCATCATCATATTTATTATGTTCAGCAATTATATTATTGAGTTTATTATCAAACTCTATCATCTCATTTGCAGCATCATAAACACTCTTTTTCATGTCGACTTCAGCACTTAAAAGTAGAGGTATTATTATCATTAATTTTACTATTTTCATCTTATTCTCCTCAAATATAATTAGATTGATTCTACAAAATAAAATATTAATTTTAATTGTTTTTTATGTAAAATTATGATATTTTTCAAGAAATTACTTATTTGGATACTATATGAGACTATTTATATTTATTACTTTTTACTTAATTTCTATTTTTGCTGAAACACAAGATTTTAATAATAATCACTGTAAAAACTGCCAAGTACTTTTTCCAAAAAAAGATATTGAAAATGAGTTAAGAACTATTTTATATAAAGTGAAAATATATAAGAAAGAGAAAAATAAAGAACTAACAACTTTAAGAAAAAAAATCACATCATTAAAAGATGCTTTTGCTCACTATAAATCTGAAAAAGAGCATGAGATTCAACAATTAAAAATGAGACAGATTAATAGTAAAAATAGAAAAATCAAAGAGCTTCAAGAGGAACTCTCTTTACTAAAAAAACAACTTTCACAGAAGAAAAAAATAATTATATCACTTAAACAGAAGTTATCTCAAGAGAATCGACCCATAGTAGCATCAACTATTGAAAAGGAGGAAGAGACTCCTAAAAAATGGATTCAAATCACTGTTGACAATGACCTTAATATCTATGACCTTGCACTAAAATATTATGGTGATAGCCAAGAGTATGAAAAAATCTATATGGCAAACCAAAATAAGATAGATAGAGACTATCAAATTAGAAATGGCATGTCTTTAAAAATTCCTATTACTGAAAACTTTATGGAACAACCTATGTTTATAAATACAGCAAACTAAACAACTAAATATGCTAAAATCTCACCAAATTTTTATTAGGTGATATTATGGCAAAAAAAGAGATTAAAAAAGCAGTACTAGCGTACTCTGGTGGACTCGATACAAGTATTATTTTAAAATGGCTACAAGATGA
>JALWMP010000163.1 GCA_026996165.1 Campylobacteraceae bacterium | reverse complement strand
CGACCAAATGATTAACAGTCATCTACTCTACCACTGAGCTAATCCGGAACAATCATTTAAAACAGTCTGTCTTAAATTGGAGTGCAATTATAGACAAAAATCCCTTTGATGTCAAGAGATTTTTCTATTTTTTAACTATAGCGTACAAAAAAATCATAATCGCTATAGGTTTCTACTTTTATCTCTTCCTCTTTTACCAAAATTTTCAATCGTTCCTTACTTTGAGTATCAAATAACACTTCAATATCTTCAGGTGTTAATGGACGCTTTTTAATAGTCTCTAAAATATCATCTTTAGAGTAGCTAGAGGCTTTTGCCAAAACTTTTTGACGATGAGCAATATAGATTGGAAGAGTAGCATCAAACCAAGTTGAACGCTCTAAAATCTCTTCATAACTCAACCCCTCCACAGGATAAGCAGGTGGTCTATCTATTGTTCCAATATCTATACGTGTTGGTTTTAACTTTAAAAGATAACTATTTAAAGCCTCAATCTCCTCTTTAGTATCGTTTATCCCACTAACCATTAAAATCTCGATAATTAAAGAGTTTAAAAATTTCTCTCTAAAACTTAACATTCCCTCTTTTATACTCTCTACATCAATTCCTTTATTGGCTCTATCTAACCGTTTTAAACAACGAGGAGTGGCACAATCTAAAGAGAGCTTTACGGTATCAAACTTCATAAGTGCCTCTTGAATATCAGGATTATTAATAGTAGACGCATTAGAGAGAATAAGTGTTTTTATATCTCCCTTAACTCTATTTATTTTATCCATAAGTTCTGACAAATAAGGGTATAGTGTCGGTTCTCCATTGGCTGTAACCGTTAAAGCATCAATATCTTGATGTTGAGCCAAAACACCATTTAGAGCCTCCATAACCTCATCTACCGATACTACATCTTCATAAGCCCCCATGGTCTTAGCAGGTTTAAGCTCACAGTAGAGACAGTCAAAGTTACACTGTTTTTTAGAGGGGCTAAGGTCAATACCAAGCGACTTTCCAAAACGTCGTGAGTTAACAGGTCCAAAGATAATAGGCATATTAGTTAATCCCATAGAGTTTAAGAAGACTCTCAACCTTTGGTTCTCGACCAAGCCACTGCTTGTATAAGCTAGACATATCTTCTGAACCACCCTTACTTAAGATGTACTCCAAGTAACCATCTGCCTTTTCTTGATTAAAACCCTTCTCTTCATCTAAACACTCATAAAAGGCATCAGCACTCAATACCTCTGCCCACTTATAGGAGTAATACCCAGCCGAGTACCCCCCTGCAAAGATATGAGCAAAACCATTTTGAAACTTATTGTATTTTGGAACAGGTAGTAAAGCTGTTGTTTTACGAATCTCATCTAGTAGAGCCTGAACTTCATCTCCTTGATATAGTTTTTTATGTAGATTAAAGTCAAACAGAGAAAACTCAACCTGACGTAAAATACCAAGTGCTGATTGAAAGTTTTTGGTCTCTTTAATTTTCTCTAGCAACTCCTCACTCATTGGCTCTCCACTCTCATAGTGAAATGCAAATCTCTTCAAAATTGGCTTCTCATAAGCAAATGCCTCTAAAAATTGAGATGGAAACTCCACCACGTCCCAAGCTACACCATTAATGCCTGAAATCGAACGCTCTTTACATCTTCCAAATAGATGATGAATAGCATGACCCATCTCATGAAATAGCGTTACCACATCATCATGACGCAACAGACTTGGAGTCTTCTCTGTTGATGGAGAGAAGTTACAAACTACAAAAGCAGTAGGTAGATGTTTTTGCCCTCTACTATCTATGTAGTGGGTCTCCCAATCGTGCATCCATGCTCCACCTCTTTTACTCTCTCGTGCTTCAAGGTCAAAGTAGATTCGCCCTGCTAAACTCTCTTCTCTATAGATGTCAAAAGTTTTTACCTTCTCATTCCAAACAGTTGCATTAGCCTTTTTAAACTCAACTCCAAATAGTCCAGAGACCACTTCTAGTAGCCCCTTAAGCACTTTTGACTGCTCAAAATAGGGTTTAGTCATACTCTCATCAAAATCAAACTTCTCTTTTTTAAGCTTTTCAGAGTAGTAGGCTACATCAAACCCTTGTAGTGACTCAATATTATCGGTACGCAGAGCAAACTCTTTTAGCTCCTCTAGCTCCCTCTTAGCATAAGGGAGTGCCTTTTGCCCTAGCTCCTCTAAAAACTCTGTCACCTCATCAACAGAAGAGGCATCTTTAGTTGCTAGTGAATACTCTGCAAAGTTCTCAAACCCAAGAAGTTTAGCCTTTTTGTCTCTAAGAGCCAATATTTGGTCTATAACCTCTGCATTTTCA
>JALWMP010000162.1 GCA_026996165.1 Campylobacteraceae bacterium | reverse complement strand
AAATATTGTGATTGTTTATGTCTAATCTTATGGTTTGCACTGTATGCTCCTTTTTAGTATCTTTGTTTATTAGTATATCAAAAGTTTATTAGATTTTTTCTCTTTTTGATATTACATCTTTTTTACCTCTTAAAGCTTTTGTTTTGGATTTTTGGTTTTTAAAAAATGTTTTTTTGTTGTAAAATTATTATTGTTTTATATTTTTTTAGGTTTTGTTATCTATTTAGGGTCTGACACCATAGCTTCAACTCCCCAAAATCCTATCCAAATCCCCACGAAGTCCAATACTCTGTTTCTCAATATAAGCTAAATGCTCTCGTTCAATATGCCCCATTAAATCGATATTAAGCTCTTGAAACTCACGATTCATCTCTTCTAGCTTAGATAATCCATCAGCTATATATCCTGCTTTTCTAAGGTTATCTAAGCTAGTTTGATGATTGGTAGCTACAGAGTGTAGCTTATTATTTAAATCAATAAGATATTGTTTAGTTGTTCTACACCAATCTATTTGATTGGCTAGGCTTTGTAGTTTGTCATTAGTTCCCATTAGTTTATCCTTGCTCTTGCTATAGAGTTATAAAGAGAGTCTATCTGTATCTCTATTTTTTGGTCATATCGTGTTAGTTATCTATCTATATCATCTATTTTTGATGAAAAGATTTGATACCTATTTTGTAAAGGCTGAGTAATGTTTGTTACAAACCCTGCATTTGCCATCATATTAATCTGTTTATTATACTTATCTCTTATAATTTTCATCTCTCATTGGAGTGCTAGTAGGTCTTGTTTAAAATCTTGTAGCATTCGCACATGATTTTCCAAATTGTCTTTTTGCATAGTTCCTCCATTATTTAATATGTTAAAAACATTATCTTGTGTATTTGTTGTTATTTTTATTGATTTATCACTAGATTTAGAATTGGAGTAGTGAATGTTTTGCTTCTCTACACCTTTTTCTAATCTCTCTCCTTCATCAAGTTTATCTATTTTGTCAGCCATTACTATTTCCTTACAATTTTATCAAGTTCAGCTTGAAAAAAGTCTCGTATTTTCTCTTTTGATATTCTCTCTATTGGTTCAAGATACTCTATATTGTCATCTTCAATATCATCAATATAGAGTAAAGCAATAGCAAAAAGTTTAAAATTAATCCCCTCTACAATATTTTGACTATGTTTAAAAATCTCTTTTAAACTCATACCCTCTTTAACCAAAAAATACAAATCATAATAGTCACGATATTTAGCTCTTAGGAACATTACATTTACTTTCATTGCAGAGATAGATTCAAGAGAAGCAAGATTAAACTTTTCTACTTTTTGAGGTTTCAAAAACTTCCACTTTGCATTAAAAAAAGTTACTTTAACACCATCGAGTAAAACATCTATCTGTTCATCGCTTTGATGAAGTACCTCTTTATTTTCAAAACCTTGAATATAATCAAAAATCTCTTTTTTATCAAAACTATCACCATAAGTAAAAAAGTCTAAATCTTCACTATTTCTATGACAAAGATAAAGAGCCAATGCCGAACCACCTACAAGTACATACTTTTCAAGAAAGCTACACTCATCAACCATCTTTAAAAGCAGAGTCTCTGTTTTAGGAAGTAAACATTTTAAGTTTTTCAAATCTTGCACTTTTTATCTCCTTAAAATAATTACTCTCAACATCCATACCAAAAAAGAGTCTTGCCAACATAAGATTTAATTTGATAAACCTCTTATCATCTTTTAATCTCTCTTCCCATATTAGTTTTATCTCTTCTTTTGGATATAACTTAAAAGCTACTATCAAATCATCAAAATCTCCATATTTCAGAAGATACTCTAAAAAGAGTTTGTCTCCTGCTTGTTTTAAAGTCAAATCTTTGGAGTATGACCAAAAAATGCCTTTATTTTTTAGTTTGTTGAATAGTTTTTGTTTTGTCATTTTTCACTCCTTTTGTTTGGTTATAGCGTATCTTTTAACTTTACTTTTGCATTTATTCTCACTTGAAATGTGGGAACAAGTTAAATTCCAAAATCTATTTTCCCTTTATATTTCATTTTCAAAATACCCATTTTCATTAATGGAATTTTGCAACCTTTAGCATAAATTACTTTTAACTTTTTTAAATCTAATATAGCTTTTGGTATATCTGAAATACTTGTGTAAGATACATCTATCTCTTCTAAATTTTCTAAATTTTGTAGCCATATAGGCAAAGTTTTAATATTATCATTGCTATATATATCTAACTTTTTTAATTCTTTTAAATATTTAATGAAATTGGGTATTTCTGATAAATTATTAGCTGCCACATTAACTCTTTCTAACTTTGTTGAATTTTTAATCTCTATAGGTAAATCATATAAACCACAATCGGCTAAACTTAATGACTTTAAATTAGGCAGTAACCCAGCTGAATAGCTATCAAATTTAAAATTATTTAAATGATGTAAAAAAAGATGTTTTAAATTTTTAAAGTTAGGGAATATGCTTGATAAGCCTATAGGAACAGCACAATTAGATATAGCCAATTCCTCCAAATTAATAAGTTCGCTTATTGATAAAGGTACTTCAACTTGCACCTTTCCTCTAAATGGATAGGTTATACTAAGTATTTTCAAATTAGTAAAGTTGCCTATAGACTCTGGTATAGAAGATGAATTTCTATATTGAATATTTGTGGTCTTTTTAAGTTCGTCAAGATTATTAGCTTTTCGTAATATTAATTCTCCATCTACAGATATGTTACTATATTTTAATAATATATTATATTCTTTATTAAGAAGTTTTTTATTCTCTTTTTCTAAAATTAATCTCTTTTCTTCTGCAATTTCTTTAAGTCTCTGTTGTTCTATTTCCTTTTCTAATCTGATAAACTCATCTACTTTTCTTTTAGCTTCATTACTATAAATACCATTATAGTAACTCTTTAAGTACATTTCATAGGACTTTTTACTATTTTCTCTCTTAGCCTTTTCCCAAGCTCTCTTATCAGCCTCTTTAGCTTCAATTTCAGTAAAACTATCTATTTTCTTTTGAACTTCATCTTTATGAATTCCATTAGAATATTTATAAAGATAATTTTTATAAGCATATTGATTATCTACACTCAAAGCTTTTTTCCATTCTTGAGTATCTAAAGTATTAATCATGCTAGATAGGTACTCCTCATAACTATCAACCTTATCTAAAGTTTCACGATAATAGATATTTAAAAGACTTTCACTCATTCCCCACCTCCATAATTAGTAGTTATTCCCCTCTCTTTCTCAATTTTAGCCAACATATCATCTTCTGCACTTGTACCAAACTTACTTTCATAAGTAGATTTTGCTCTATCTTTCACTTCAACAGCCTCTTCTTCTTTTTTCTCCTCACTCTTGACAATCACAGGTTTCAAAATCAACCTCTCTTCTCTTAAAAACAACACATCATCTATCACAGACTTTATATCTAAAGGAGGATTTGCCCTACAGAGAATATTATCTCTTCTGTTTCCTGCATTGTTATTATAAATCAGCTCATACTTTTCAAGATTTAGAGCCTCTGTATTGCCATAGGTAAAGATGGTTTCGCTATCGCTAGGGTCGGTTAGTTTAAATGATACTCTAAGTATTATCTGCCCCATTAATTCACGGTCTATCTGCGTACCTGCTAAGGATTGAGTAGCAAATATAATATGCACACCATAAGAGCGACCTTGACGCATAAGAGGTTTTAAGATGGAGCTAAATCTTTCTACATAACCATAATCTCCCACAAAAAGCTTATGCACCTCATCTATAATAAGCACAATCCTTGGCATTGGTTTTTGAGGGTTGAGTTTGTTGTAAGCTGTTATGTTATTGACCTCATGCTGTTTAAATATGGTTGCACGACTTCTCATAATATCTCTAAACTCCTCTAGTAAAGAGATAGATGCTTCTAAATCTTCATTGTCTAAAAATATCTTTTTACAATTTGGATGATTTTTAAAGACTTGAAACTCTACACCATCTTTATAATCCATAAGATAGAGTTGAATCTCATCAGAGGTATACTTCTGGGCAATATTTGTAATGATGTTATTTAAAAGTGTGGTCTTTCCTGAACCTGTAACTCCTGTAATAAACGCATGATAATTACCCGATTTATCTCCCATAGTAAAATAGATGGTATCTCTACCATTTTTAGAAGTACCAATAGGAACAGATAAAAACTCTTTTTCTCCACTAGAGTTATTCTCTTTTACTAACTTGGCTAATAGATTTTCAATAATTTTATCTTTATTGTCATTGACATATTCAAACTCATAATCCTCTATTAAATCTGTAAATTCAAAAAGCTCTTTACTAAGTTTTATCTTTTTATTTTCTATATTTAGATGTAAAAAGTGGTTTAAAATGGCTTGTGTAGCTTTTGATTCACTTTTCAATACCTCTTGATTTCCAAAAGCAATAGCATAAAACCCTGCCTCAAAAGCCGAATCAAAAAAGTTTTTGACCCTCTTTTTAGAAGTCATCTCATCAGGAAAAGAGTCTAAGTTTATAAGAAGCAGATGATACTGCTCTTTAAATTTACTCTGTTGATTATAATCTGAAATAGTAGGTGTAGCAAAGTCAAGAATAGTATGATGTCGGTTTAGAGCTATCTCTTCTATTATATTAAACTTATTGGTAGCCAAATTTTGATTAAAAGCAATATCATAAAGCTTCTCTTTTTGAAGTGAAGAGAGGTGCATAAATCTTTTTTTGTGTGAAAAATCAAAAATATCTACAACTATATCTCCAATAGGTAACACTTCAAAAAGCTTTAGTGCGATATTCTCTATAAAATTATTGGCTATCTGTTCACTGCTATCATCAAATAGAACACAAAAACCACCCTGTTTACTATCTAAACATAGTGGTATGGTGTCGTTGTTGTCTGTTAGGTCGCCTATGTAAATTCCTCATGGGAAAGCGTGGTTATGGTTTGGCATAGTTGAAACTTCCCTTTTCTTTTGTGCTTAGATTTATTATAGCAAAATTATGAGTTCATAATATTTATTTTTTAGTGTATCTTTATAAAATTTCTGCTATTAGCGTGTTTTTTGATGAGTTACAAAAGTCAATATTACTAAAAAGCTAAGGGGTCAAACTCACTTTCATAAACAAAACTTAAACACACCTTTATTCCAAGCCTCTCAAAATGGCTACACAATCAACCATGGGTAAAAATGAGTTCTGTAGCCTTTGGTGGAGAGGCAGGAGTTTTAAGCTTAGGGAGTGGAAATCTACCAAGTGAGGCAACCATTACTATTAATGCAGTCAATAGATTTAAGAGAGAAAAATCTCTTTAGGAGCTTGAAGATATTATTAGAGAGAAGCTCTCACACCTTAAAGAACTTAAACGAAATGATGTATTTGATTTTGGAGCAACAGCACTCTCAAGCATAAAAGCCACTGTGAATACAAGATTAAGCTCTCCTTATGTTAATGGATTATCAAAAAAATCTCACCAAATTCAATCCCTAAAAACCTGCTTCATATAGTTAAACTTCATCTCTCTATCATTGTTAATAGAGCGTATTGTCTCCTCTAAAATCTTTTGTATCTTGGCATTGATTTGGTATCTGTTAAGTTTTTTGTCATCTATAAAAATAGTAAAGCTATAGTACCTATTTGACCTCTTAAAGACTCCAACAAGCCAATGTATACCGTTTTTATGGCTCTCTTGTGCAAATACAAACTTAACACTAAGATAGTTTCTTAACCACTGCAAAGAGCCATAACTCTTGTATATAGGAGTCTTAAAGATAGTCTGCAAAACTATACGTTTCTCTTTTGTAAAGAATTTTTGAAAAGTAGGGCTTACCTGTTCAGGAGAGTCTAAAGAGAAGAGCTTAGATTTTGGCTCAACTACACTTCCATTAATATCGTGATACTCAAATGACTTAACAAGCTTTAAACCGTAAAAGATACGATTTGGATTGTAGAGGAGTTGAGTAATTTTGTGTAGAGCAGTCTGAACATCTAAAGGGTTCATCTCTAGCTTTCCTGCCCCTAGGTCAACCCTTGGTTCATTGTTTTCCAAAGAGACCAAATCTAAGTTTTGGTAGAGTGCCTCAATCTTATTTAGATGAATTGGCTCATAGTAGATATTGTCTCCTCTTCTGTCTTGCTCTTTAAACTTTATAAAACCATCATAAAGAGGTAACATCTTATCTGAAGCAAAGAGTCTTCTTGCATCAACCCAAGCACCACTACTACACCTACTAAAGCCCTCCTCATCTGGAATTTCAGACCTCTCTTTTTTGTTACAGTATCTAGTATAGTATTTGTCTCCTCTGTCTGCAAAGAGAAGCATTGAGAAGATTTTACCAATATTTCCAATCTGTGGTGGTTTTTGGTATATAGTATTTTTTTGATATAAGCGAATCATCTTACCCTCATCATTTACTACCGAAACCCACATATTTGAGAGGTTTAACGACTCTAGCCTCTCCTCTAAGTAGTGATTGAAATAGAAAATCTTGTTTAGCTCAAAGTTAATAGCCACTTTAGTAACAATCCTACTCTTTGGAGAGATACTATAGACTCTAAAGAGCTTATCTAACTCTTGTCCTACTACTGCTTTAGAGCTTCTTAAGAGTGCATCACTTCTTGTTGCCAAAGAGCTAAACTGCTCTTGATTTTTTGAGGTTATCTGCCCCACAACGTCCATAAGAGAGTCAGGAAAGTATGGAAGCTTTGGAAAGTGCATCTTTTTAATGTTCGATACAACTCTGTACTGCTCTTTTATAATCTTGGAGTTGTTGACTAGCTTAATAGCACTCTCTTTAATACTCTGCCATGCCCTTTTTTGCTCATTTAATGATTTGTTTAGATTAAAAGGTTTTTCATACATAGCAACCAAAATAGCCTCTTGAGCAGGTGAGAGTTCATCTAACGATTTTCCAAAGAAAATCTCTGCACAATCTTTAAGACCATACCCCTTGCCATCGGCAATAAAAAATATTTTCTCTAAGAGTAACCATGACTTAAAATTTGCCCCATTATTTGCTTTGAGTAGATGAAAAAATGTCTTTGCCAACTTTAGACGCTCTATATTGTTAGTTGAACTCTTAAGAGGGTGTTTTTTTAGAAATATATTAATAAGCTGTTGAGTCAATGTTAGTTTTGGCTTCATATCTAAGTTATGCTCTGTAATTAGATGATGAATCAAGGCTCTACTCTCGCTAAATGGAGCTGAAATATCTATGCCATTGTAGTAGGTTGGGTTCTCAAAAAGTGCCTCATAAAAAGAGGTTGCATTGCTATCAAAGTTTAATTTTGGGTCATACTTCTCCTTTAGTAGTGACCAAAATAGTGTTGGAGTCTTCTCAATAAATAGTGACGGAGTAGTAATACCACTTTGTGGTCTTGGCATTGTTCCTGCAAATCTACCTTTAGAGTCACGAATCTCAATAGCTGTATCGTAGTATAGTTTAGGAAAAATCTTCTCACTAAAAAGCTCTTGGTTTGGTTGCCCATTAATAAAAGAGAGGTAGACTCCAAAGAGTACAAATAGAATAAATAAAGGTATAAAGATAATCTTTTGAACAATTATCTCTTTTAAAAAAGTAAAAATTTTTACTATATCTGAAGCAATAATAATAGAGTGTATAACAATAACCTCAAAGAGCATAGAGAGGTATTTTTTTATGCTCTTTATATCAAATTTTCTAATAAATATATTCCACTTAAGCTCTCTTAACATCGCTATTAGTTTGAGCTTAATACTCCAAAATGTCTCACTCATTGTTTCTTAACTCATCTAAATATGCTAAAAGTGTATTGTACTTCTGTTTGTCTAACTTATATACTGTAAAGGTCGACTCTTTAAAGTTTTTTAGTTTACTTTGGTGCAAAAAGAGTAGTTCGTCGTAGTGAACATTGTTTCCTATAAGAGTAATCATCTTATCTATCTTAAAACGAGTTATAATCTCATCTATCTTATGATTTTTTAATTGATTTGGAACAATAAGATGGTATGAGAAGTGACTCTCAAATACAAAAGGTTTAAGTATACGTCTAACATCATAACGAAGATAGTAAGAGATGCTATCATTGGTAAAAAATCTAGCTCTATAAGGCTCTTTAGCCAAAATAGTAAAGAAGAAGATAAAAAAGTCTACCAAAAAACCAAGCCCAATAGCCTTAATATCGCTCTGGGTTACATCTGTTGGACTTTTTACTTTGTCTATTGAAACAACATGTGTATCGGTAAAAGGAAGAATTGCTAAAAGTACATTTATAGTTCTCTCAATAAGTTGTTGTTGGTCATTAGCATCAAAAAAACTTACCTTTTTTAATCTCTTTAAGGCATTTAGGTTCTCATTAATCGTATTGATTTTTAGACTAATCTGACTATCTGGACAGCTAATAAGCCTACCTAAAGTCTCCATACGCATTCTAGCTGAACCATTATGTTTTGCTAAAATTTTGGGCAAAAGTGTAATTTCTCCACCTCTAAAAATCCTATTAATCTTAGCAATTCGTGCATTTACCTCATTCTCTAACTTCTCTACATCATCTCTTTTTGGGTCAAAGTTTGCTAACATCTTCTTTATAACAGCAATTTCACTTTTAACCTTTTTTCGTAACTCATCTAATGCACTTAAATGACTCTTAAAGAGTTCACTCTCTGCTTTTCTTAATGCACTTCTAGGTCCTGGGGTTGGAATTTTTGTCTCATCACAAGTTCCACCATGTGTACTCTCCTCTATAGAACGTTCCATTGAGTAGTCACTTAACTTTTTTAAAGAGAGATATACCGAATCAAAACTACTCTGTGCATCTTCTAGTCTATTTTTAATTCTCTCTAGCTGAAGTGTTACATTTCTTTGAGAAAACTCAGAAGCTGAAAAAATTTTATAGTAAAAATTAAAACTAAAAAGTACACTAATAAATAGTGAAAGCAGATAGGTAACTAGTAGCAAAGAGGCTCTTAAGATATGTCTAGTAAAAAACTCTCGTATATAGAGTTGAGAGATTGAGTAAACAAGTGCCAACTGAATTACAGCTACTACAGCAAAAAAGAGTATTTTAGTCAACAACATACCATCAGAGACAAGAGAAATAAACCCATAGTAGGAGGTACTAAAAGAGATTAATGAAAGAATTAGTACAGCCTGATAGGTAATGTGTTGTCTAAAAAAGTTTAAAACTTTATTTAGAACAATATTAAACAGTTGATAAAAAGATGGATTTTCTAATGTTTTAGATATTTTTTTATACATTTATTAACTTATACTATTTTTTTTGATGTTTTGTTGTTGTTATAATAGTCTTTTAAAAGTTTACTTTTACTTAGGAGTCCCAAATATATAACTAGTAAATTAACAAGATGACAAAAACTTTTATAATTTATCAAAGGTTATAAATTTATTGCTCTTATTTAAGTACTCTAGGAGTATATTTCGCATGAAAAAATAAAAAAAGGAATTAAAGATGACAACAACACAACTTTTTACAGATGAGTGGATTAATAAACTTAAAGATTTATGGAATGAAGAACCAGAGGTTTCAGATAAACTTGCAAAGATTGATTTTTCTGCAACTATTGCTTGTGGTTTTAAAAATGAAGATGACCCAAGATGTGTCTTTGTGGTAGAGAATGGAAAAGCAGTATCAGCAGGACTCTATAATAAAGAAGAGGCTGATTGGGATATGAGAGCTGATGAAAAAAATTGGGAAAAGTGGATGGAGAAACCATTAACTATGACTAGTATGGGTATGGCAGTTGCAACAGGAAAACTCCAATTTAAAAAGGGGGATTTTAAAGCAATGATTAAAAATCCATCAATGGCAGGACCATTTGTTAAAAGTTTTGAGCTTATGACTAAGATTTAAGCTATTGTTCTTAGGAACAATAGCTATTGAGTCTTCCCACCCTTAGCCGACTGAATAGAGTTAATGTACGAGTAGTCTATCTTAATATCTGACTCTTTTGGAAGATGTGCTACTAGACGCTCTACCATCCCCTCAAAGTCTTCAAAGAGATAGTTTGCCATAGACCCAGGAATTGGATTAATCTCATTTAAAAGAACCTCTCCAT
>JALWMP010000161.1 GCA_026996165.1 Campylobacteraceae bacterium | reverse complement strand
CAGCCATTGATGCTTCATGAAGTTTTGCATCTGGATTTTTAATTAAATCACAAACAGAGTGTGCTACAGCTTTTCCAATAATACCTGCTGGCATACCTGTTCTAGGTGGTGTAGGATTAATTGGTGTTCCATTTACTGATTGTGCTGGTTTAGAGATAAGATGTGGAGGAGCAAAAGCAATACCAGCTGCAAATATATTTTTATAGTCAGGGTTTTGGTAGGTTCTTGGCCAGTCAGAAGCTTTCCAATTCTCATAAGCACCAGCATCATATTTTGCATCAACTTTCATAAATCCATTTGGTGCAAAAAGTTTATCGGTCATATCTGAACCATCTTTGGCAAAGGCTTTGAGTCCTACACCTGAGAATGGTGGAATAAGCATAGCAAAGTCAAACTCTTCAACACCTGTTGTTCCATCAAGAAGTTCATAATGAACTTTACCCTCTTCAACTTTAGATACATGAGCTCCAATTAACCATGGAACATCTCTCTCTGCAAATAGTGACTCTGCAAATAGATTTGAACTAACTACATATCCACCAACTTTCATATGAAGTCCACCCATACCAAAGTCACCAAGGAATGACTCATTTGAAATCCACTTAATATCAAGGTTGTCTCTTACACCAGCTTTTTTAGCTTCATGTTCAATATTAAAGATATACTCAAATGCAGCACCTTGACAAGTACATAGACCATGACCAGTTCCAACAAGAATTTTTTGTCTCTCTCCAGCTTTCGCTTTATCAAAGATTTTTTGTAACTCTTCATTTGCATGAACGGCATGGTCAGCTGTACAAACTGAAACGGTATGTGAACCCATTTGTCCATTACCATCTCCAAGCCCTGGAGTTGCATCGAAGTTTAGTTTTGGACCAGTTGCATTAATGAGGTAGTCATAAGTTAACTCCTCCTCTTCGCCTTCTCTCCCTGCTTCTGTATATTTTATTTTAATAAATGGAGTATCATCTCCCTCTTTACCTTCTGGATAAATCTCTGTTGCAAGTGCTTGTCTATAGTCAATTCCAGCTTTTTTATAAATAGGTGCTAAAGGAAATACAACATCCTCTTTTTTCATTTCTCCAACACCAACCCAGATGTTTGACGGAATCCAGTTCCATTGTGAGTTAGGTGTGACCACTACTACTTCATGTCCCTTACCTAGCCATTTTTTTGCAAATGTTGCAGCAGTGTGTCCAGATACACCACCACCCATTACTACTAATCGTGCCATAGCTTTCCTTTGTTAAAATAAATTTGGTTCTTCTATTATATGTGTAATGATTTTAAATAGAAGTTAAAAGAGAACTATTTTATTAATTTTGTTAATTTTATTTATTAGAAATACGAAATTGTAACTATAGGTATATTTTACAATAACATATAATAATATTGTATGTTAATTTCTGATATAAATTAAATTTTGAATTTTTTTTTAATAAAATGGTAAAATTATTGTGAATTTTTCATCAAAAGCTAGTTATAAAGCTTTATTCAAATAGAATAATAAACTAAATAATATAGTGAATAGAGTTATACAAATGAAGAGATTTTTTTTTATATTTTTACTTATAAACATTACCTTACATGCTAATGTATGGAATGCTCCACAAACTAAAGAGGAGAGAGAGGCTAATATACTCTTCTCTTCATTTAACTTACCATATAAGCATTTTGACCCCGTAGTCTCTTACTCCAAGCGTGAATCGGTGATTATATCTAATATATATGAGCCTGTAGTAGGGTACAACTACCTTAAGAGACCTTATGTTTTAGAGCCTTTAACACTAAAAGAGATGCCAGAGATTACCTATTTGGACAAAGATAGAAAAGAGGTAAATCAGACAAGTGATAAGGTAGCTTACTCTTTGTATAGCTTCTCTTTACAAAAGGGTATTTTGTATCAAAATCACCCCTGTTTTGTTAAAGATAAAAAAGGAGATATATATTATGGTAAGTTAACTAATCATGATTTGGACTCCATTGATGACCCCTATGACTTTAAAAAACAAGCAACAAGAGAGTTAAAAGCAGAAGATTACGTCTATGCTATTAAACGAATGGCTGTTAGACAGAACCACTCACCCATTTTAGATATAATAAAAGATTATATTGTAGGATTAGATACTTTTTCCAAAAAAATTACTAAAATAGCCAAAGAGAAAAGAGGTGAGATTTTAGATTTACGCCCTTACAATATAGAGGGAGTAAAGGTTATTGATGACTATACATTTACCATTACTCTAAAAGGAAAGTACCCACAATTTCTCTATTGGCTTAGTATGAACTTCTTTGCACCTATTCCTTGGGAGGCTGATTTGTTCTATCAACAAA
>JALWMP010000160.1 GCA_026996165.1 Campylobacteraceae bacterium | reverse complement strand
AGAACTAGAATGAAAACTAAAAACGGAAGAAAAGTAATTTCTGCTAGAAGAGCAAAAGGTAGAAAAAGATTAGCGGTTTAAAACATTTTAGTAGTATTAAAACTACTAAGGAGTTCAATAGAGTTTATAACAATTCTAAAATTGTTCACACTTCACAATTTGTACTTTTTTTCCAGTCTTGCGAAGAGGAGTATAAAATTGGGATAGTTGCCAGTAAAAAAGTTGGTAATGCTGTCCAGCGTAATCGAGCTAAAAGACTACTTCGTGCACACTTTTTAACCACACTTGACAATCTTAAAGCAGGTAGATATATACTTGTAGCTAAGCCCAATATTCTTATAAATGAGTATAATAAAACCAATCAAGAGTTATTTAAAGCATTAAAACGTTTAAAAGCGTTTATACAATGACTTTTTTAAACACTTTTTGATATAATTTACTCATTATTTTAAATATAATTCTTAAAATATTAATATAATTTAACAGTAGTGTAAATATTTAATATAAAAGAATAAAAAGGTAAATTATAGTGGAACAACAAAACGATCTTCAAAAACGACTTTTACTTGCATTGGCATTGTCATTTGCAGTATTTGTAGCATTTGATATACTTATGCCAAAAACGGCAACAAATCTTGAACAGAATCAAACGACTCAGCCTAAGCAACAACAATCTGCAACAACACCTAAAATTGTTAAGAGTGAATCTGTAGCTAAAGCTCCTGTCCCAGCACAAGCATCTAGTACTACTTCTACATCAACAGTAAAATCTTTGACAACTATTAAGTCAAATAAATTTATTTATGAAATTGATGAGTTAGGACGCATTGCACAATTAACAATGCTTGAAAAAAAGTATGAGTATAAAGGAGAACCTTTAAAAGTTTTAGATAGTAAAAAAGTAAAACCTTTAGAGATTCGTTTCTCTGATGCTAAACTTAATGATGAGGCTCATAAAGTACCTTATACTACTTCAACTGCAAATTTAGACCTTAACTCTGGTTCAGGGAAAATTGTATTGACTCAAAAATTGAGTTCAACAACTGTTACAAAAGAGATAACTTTTTATAAAGATGGACATTATGATATAAATATTAATCTATCTACTCCTAAAGACTATTTTATTATGCCAGGAGAGCGACCAAATGCTGACCATACTAGATATATGGTTGTCAAAGGGGTAATGATAAAGGCAAAAGATACACCACTTAAAATTATTGAAGATGGTGATGCAGAAGAGGCATTAACTATACATAATGTTGAGTTTGCTTCTTCATTTGATAGATATTTTACATCAATTTTATATAATTTTAAAACACCATTAACTGTTTATACACAAGTTACTAAAGATGAAGATGCTCTTCTTTTTGTTGAAGGTAAATCAAATATGTCACTAAATGGTTATTTAGGACCTAAAGAGTATAAGGTTTTAGAAGCTTTAAACCCTAAATTAACAGATGCTATTGAATATGGTTTGGTTACCATGATTTCAAAACCTATGTTTAAAATTTTAGCATGGATTAATGACCTTATAGGTAACTGGGGTTGGGCAATTATAATCTTTACTATATTGGTAAAACTTTTACTTTTCCCTCTCTCGTATAAAGGTCTAATGTCTATGCAGAAGCTTAAAGATTTAGCTCCTCAGATGAAAGAGATAAAAGAGAGATATGCTAAAGACCCACAAAAGATGAATATGAAGATGATGGAGATGTATAAGAAGCATGGGGCTAACCCAATGGGTGGTTGTCTACCAATGATTTTACAAATTCCTATTTTCTTTGGTATCTATCGTGTTCTTTTAAACTCTGTTGAGTTACAAGGAGCTCCATGGATGTTGTGGATTCAAGATTTATCACAAAAAGACCCATATTTTATATTACCGATTTTAATGGGTATATCTATGTGGTATCAACAAAAGCTTACACCGAATAGTATGACAGATCCAATGCAACAGAAGGTTTTTCAATTCTTACCAGTTGTAATGACACTATTTTTCTTAACATTCCCTGCAGGGTTAGTTCTATATTGGTTAGTAAATAATATATTTACTATTGCACAACAACTTGTTATTAATAAAGCATATGCAAAACAAAAATCTGCTAAAGCAGAAATAAAAAAATAAATAAATAATTATTTGGGGAGAGAATGGAGATGCAAATGAAAAGAATTGAAGCTGATACACTAGAAGAAGCTTATAGCAAAGCAGCAAAAGAGTTATCTTGTTCTGTTACAGAGATTAATTATGAGATAGTTCAATATCCTACATCAGGTGTTATGGGACTATTTAAAAAGACGGCTATTATTGTAGCAGTAAAAAAGAGTATTTCTGTTTTAGAAAATAGTGCAGATATTACGGCTTTAAAGGAAGAGGTTAAGAGAGAAGTTATAAATGAATCAACAGATGTATATTTAAAGCCTAAAAAAGAGAAGAAGAGTGTTAAAGAAGAGGCAAAAATATATAAAACATCAAAAGTTAATAAAGATAAAGTTAAAAAAACGGAAGTTGATATTGCAAAATTTGAAAAAAGAGATGAGATAGTAGATACTTTCTTCTCTTCTGAAGAGAACTCTTCTATTAATGAAGAAAAAAATGAGGTTATTTTTGATGATGATAGAGATGTTCCTGAAAATAGAGAACGTGCTATTGAGATAGAGCGTAAGATTCAAAATCTTATGAAAGTTGCTTGTTTTGAGATAGATACTGTAGAGGTTGATGTCTTTAATGGTATTGCTCATATCTTTATAGATGGTGAAGATGCTGCACTGCTTATTGGAAAAGAGGGTTATCGTTATAATGCTCTTTCATATATGCTCTTTAATTGGATTAATGCAGAGTATGACCTCTATATTAAGTTAGAAATTGCAGAGTTTATTCAAGCACAAGAGGAGATGATAGATAACTATCTAAAACCAATAGCAGAGCATATTTTAGTATATGGAAAGGGAAAAACAAAACCTCTTGATGGTATCTTGGTGCAGATTGCATTAGAGAAGTTAAGAGCGATGTTTCCTAATAAATATATTGCTATTAAGACAGGAAAAGATGGTAAGAAATTTATTATTATTAATGATTTTAATACAAGAAAGCGTACTTAAACCTTAATGTCTACTACAATCGCTGCTATTGCTACGGCAACTGGAATATCTTCAATTTCTATCATAAGAGTAAGTGGTGACTTAGCCCTTACTCTTGCTAAAAAACTTTCTCAAAAAAAAGATATTATTCCAAGACATGCACATCTAACTTCTTTATACAACAAAGAGAATGATTTAATTGACCATGCAATACTTATCTACTTTAAAAATCCACACTCCTTTACAGGCGAAGATATTGTTGAATTTCAGTGTCATGGTGGAATGATTGTTGCACAGGAGATACTAGAGACACTTTTAGCTTATGGTGCAAGGTTAGCTGAACCAGGTGAGTTCTCAAAACGTGCTTTTTTAAATGGAAAAATAGACTTAACAAAAGCAGAAGCAATAGCAAAGCTTATAGAAGCAAAATCGGTAGATGCTGCTAAGATTTTGGCAAAACAACTCAAAGGTGACCTCAAAGAGTTTGTTGAAGAGAGTAGGGAGGCTATGCTAAAGGCTATAGCCTACTCTGAGGTTATGATAGATTATGCTGAAGAGGATATTCCAGAAGATATTTTAGAGAATATTGTAAGTCAATTAGATTCATTAGTTATTAAAATAGAAAATATTGTTGATGCAAGTCAAAGAAGAAAAGGGCTTATAGAGGGCTTTAGAGTTGCTATTATAGGAAAACCAAATGTAGGTAAAAGTTCTCTTCTTAATAGTTTTTTAGCTCATGATAGAGCTATTGTTTCCGATATAGCAGGAACAACTAGAGATACTATTGAAGAGCAGGTGCGTATAGGTAGTCATATTATTCGTTTAATTGATACAGCAGGTATTCGTAATGCACGAGATAGCATAGAGAAGATAGGAGTAGAGCGTTCATTAGAGTCAATTAGAGATGCCGATGTGGTTATTGCTCTTTTTGATTTAAGTAGAGAGTTTGATAATGAAGATGTAAAGATTGTTGAGATAATTGATTCTATAAAAGATAAAGAGGTCATAGTAGCATTAAATAAAGCAGACTTAAAGAAAAAGTTAGATTTAGAGGCTCTTAAAAAGTATGATACTATTGAAATTTCAGCTAAAGAGGATTTTAAAAAGTTAACTAATAGGTTAGAAAACTTTTTTAACTCTATTGGTCAAGATGAAGAGTTAATGCTTATTTCCACTCGCCAAATTGAGGCTGTTCAAAATACTAAAAAAGCAATTTTAGAAGCAAAAGAACCACTACTTTTGGGTCAGTTAGAGTTCTTCTCTTATCATCTTCAAGATGCTATTACTGCTCTTAGTTCTATCTCAAAACCTTATGATTCTGAAGAAATTTTAGATAAAATGTTCGGAGAGTTCTGTTTAGGTAAATAAATATATAAAGGAAAAATATGTTAAGAAAAAGTTTAAAATATGCACTTATTTCATTAACTGTTATTGGAATAGTAGGGTGTACTCCTCAAAGAAGAATTGTAATTCATGCTCCAATTCAACCAGCTACTCAAACACATCAACCAGTAGTTACTCCAGCAAAAAGACCTCCGATTAAAGAGGAGATTTTATTGGGACAACATTCTAACAATACACATCTAGGCTCAAGAGTAGATGTACCTAAAAATAGTCCTACTATTAGAAATGTAAACTCTACAGAGAATAATGATAACCTAGTTGATGTCCAAGAGCATGAACGAGAGCTTATTCAACGTATGCCTTTTCCTGTAGAGGAGTATAGACATCTTCGTAAAAAAGGTAGAAGTACTGTTAGCGGAAAAGTATATTTAATTAATAGATTAGCAGGGGAAGAGATTAAAAGAGCTAATATAAAACTGTGGCTTAACCCTGTTACCTCATACTCTAATCAGTGGTACAATGAGGTCTATTTAGGAGGTAATAGACTTACTAAGGCAGACAAGAGACTCTATAACTATTTAAAATTTACATACTCTTCTTCTGATGGTAGATTTAACTTTTTTGGTGTACCTACAGGAGAGTATTATTTGACTGCTACAATAAGATGTTCTGTAGAGTGTGGATACCGAGAGAACAAGTCGGTTCTTCTTGTTAAAAAGATTTATGTAGGTAGAGGAAAAACAGAGGTAGATTTAAGCAAGAGTGTACCTTAAAAGGTATCAAGTGTTTTTTTTAAGAGAAAGTATATATAAAATAACACTTATTAACTAAAAAAATATAGATATTTATACTATAAAAAAATTTGATAAGCTACTATAATCAAAGTGAAAAATATAATTAGAGCCAAAGTAAATAGAGGCTCTTATTCATTTGTCTTTTTACTTGAAATTTGTGATAGTTTAGATATTGAAATAGAAATAAAATAAAAAAATAATATCTATCAACTAAAAAAAATATAGATATTGATACAATCCTCTATTAGTTTTAAAATAGAAGGAGTAACTTTATGAATGTAAATCACTACTATAATCCTAACGGAGAAGAGATACTAGATGAGAAAATTTTTGGAGGAAGCCCTACAGGTTTTGTAGACTTTAACCGTTCTAGGTATCGTTGGGACAGTAATATCTATGATTTGATGAATGCAAATACATGGTTTCCAAGTGAAGTAAATACAAGTTCAGAGAAGAAAAATTTTGAACATCTAACAGAGAATGAACAAGCTATCTATAAAATGACCTTTGCTCAATTAAGCTTTAATGATTCAGCTCAAGAGGAGTACCTTAGTGACTTTAGAAGACTAGCAAATAACCGTTTAGTTAAAGCAGTTCTATCTTTACAGATTATGCAAGAGGTAAACCACTCAAAGAGTTACGCTGTTTTACTTGATGCTTGTGGTAACTCAGAAGAGGTCTTTAACCTATATAAACACAATCACATGTTAAATCAAAAAAATCAGAAGATTGCAGAGCAGTTTGCACGTTATATAGATGGTGGTTCAGCAGATAAGATGTTGCTTTCGGCTATGGCATCTGTAAACTTAGAGGGTATCTACTTTCTTTTAGGCTTCTCTTACATCTACCTACTTGGAGACAAAGTACCAGGGGCTAGAGATATGATAAAATTTATAGCACGTGATGAGCTAAATACTCACTTACCACTTTTTGCAAATATCTTTAAGACTATAAATAAAGAAAACAAAATACAAGCTAGTACAATAGACTCTGCCTATGAGATGATAGAAGATGCAGTAAAGATTGAGTTGGAGTATGGAGAGTATTTGTTAGAGCAGTATCCTATTATGGGAGTGACACCTGAGCTTATGAGACAGACTGTATATAACTATGCAAACGATAGACTTAGAAAAATAGGACTTGACCCAATCTTTGAGGAGAGTAGTACAACTTATCTGCAAAAATTGGTAACTAAACATCTAAATATGAATGAGGTTAAGAGTAACTTCTTTGAGTCTAATGTCTCTAACTATGCTAAGTCTAGTATTGATTTAGATGATTTTTAGTATTTGTATGTGGTAGAGAGAGTCTCTACCTATATTTATTTTCTATCTCTTAGTAGATGTTTTATAAAGAAAAATCCCTGAAGGACGTTTTATTTGATAGATTTCACGTTCTAAAACCCAATCTTTAGTATTTATGACATCCACTTCATCTGCTCCATTGACAGACACATATAGAGCTGGGTACTCTTGTGACCATCTAACGTGTAGTACTTTGGCTTTAAAGTGAAATGTTTTAATAACTTTTAGAGTTTTTGTATCTATTATTTGAATATAAGGAAAGTCCTTGCCACTAAATGTCACAGCTATATATTTTTGGTCTGGACTTAAAGAGGTAAATACAGGTAGACCTTGTACTTTTATATTTTTTAAGAAGTTAAATTTTTTATCGTAGACCATAACTTCATTATTTCCAACAGCAGGTATAAATGTTTTGTCATGGCTTAGTGACCAAAATCCAAAATGTGGTATTTTAAGTACAGGTTTATTACCATCTCCTGTTACGGGAATAAGCTTATAGCTCATTTTATCTAAGTCAATAACACCAAAACCTTTAGTTAAAAAGAAGCCAACAATATAGGTTTTACCTTGTATCATTGCATCAAATGGCATTTTGCCAACATTAAACTCTTTTTCTAGTTTAAATTTAGGTGAGGCTTTTCCACTATTAACATTTTTATATATGCTTACTTTATCATTGTCCATTTGAGCAAAGATAAGTTTGTCCTTATATATTTTAATACCTACATTTTTAGAACCTGTTTTTATCTTTTGAAGAGGTTTTAGGTCTCTTGTTAAAATATCGACACTCTTGTCATCGTAGTTTGCAACAGCTACATAGTTTTTACCAATAACAAAGCCAATAGCCGATTTACTTGTTTTATACTCTGCTAGTTTTTTCTCTGTTTTCGGGTCAAACTTTACTACATATCCATCGCGGCTAATTAGATAACCATCGTTACCATCAAACTTTATAACACCATGATTCATGTTGTGCATATTTTTCATGTGTCTTTTGGCTAATCCATCTTCTACAATAGCTACTGATTGTGACTCTCTTTCAACTACAAAATACTTCTCTTTTGCACTAAGTGTAGTTGTACAAAGTGAAGCTATAAATAGTACCGATAATAAAAATTTCATATATATCCTTTTTATAATTTAGATAGTATTATACTCTTTATTAGCATTGGTTTTAGTAAACTTTTGTCTTCCAACTTTATTGCTTTTGTACAATCACTTTTTGCTAATTGAACATATAAAGAGATGACTATTTTATCCCCTTTTTTCAAAATAGGTATAGTATATGTTAAAGTTTTACTCTCTTTTGTATTTAAGTTATTGACACTACCCTCTGTTGCTGTAGCTGGTACTATAATTTTTTTACCATCTTTTTTAAAACTATATGCAAAATAAGCTTTCTTATCTTCAGTTGGACTCTTTTTATAGTTTTGCCAAATAGTTTTATCACTTCGTTTTACTTCTATCTTTAGGAATTTTGCTCTTGCAGGTTGTATAATTAATGGGTGAGCCATTTTATTTATTAAGGTTATTTTTAACTCTTTACCATTAATAGTAGCATTAATATCTACACCCTTTTTTCTAAACTCTTTATCGTGAATACCTAAAAACTTATGACTAGCATGGTGTCCACGAGAGCGTTTATCCATCTTTTCTGCTCCACCCTCAACCTCTGGCATATGGCACTCTATACACTTAATGCTATTTTGTTTATCGCTCATGGCTCTAAAAATAGTTACATTGTTGTCATTGAGTTTATGTGAGTGACAACCCATACAAACCTTTTGACCATAAATTGGATTTTTACTAGATGAGTGCTTGTCGCTATCGTCAGGCTTAAGCAATCGTCCATAGAGGGTAGGTTTATAATTTTGGGCTTGTCGTGCTTTTACATTAATGTTATATTTATGAGCCTTTTTAACATAGGCAATAGTATGACAAAAGTAACAAGATATTGCATCTGTATGGGTTTTATTATTTTTATCTGGTCTAGCTTTACCTTCAATTAAATCTTTTAAATTATTTGCCATTGGCATGTGACAAGTAGCACATTCATATTTCTTAGGATTTGCTTTGTTGGCTACTTTTCTATGAAGCTCATCATTAAAATACCCTTTTGAGTGTGCTGATGTTTGATACTCTTCATATATTTTTTCATGGCATTCTTTGCAGGAGTGATTGTCTAAATATTTAGATTTAGCATAAATAAGTGATGAAAAAAGTAAGATAAGAAAGAGAAATTGTTTCATAATATACTCCTGAAAGTTTATAACAATTAGAACAATCTATTTTTTTAAGATAGATTCTACTAATAGTTATACCTCCTCCAAATAAGAGGGAGGTATAAAAATTCAATTACGCACCAGGAACGTGTTGTCTATGTTCAACTGAGTATGTAAATGTAGGTGTAGTTAAGTTTTCAATATATTTAATAAACTTACCAGTTTCAGACTCATAGATACCAATTCTACCTGTAGTCCACTCTGAAATCATAGTCCATTTACCATGGTTAGCAGGTTCTGCATGAAGTAGTCTTGGTTGAACAGGATTTTTTACAGCTTTACCTATATGGTCTGGCATTGGCATAATTTTCTCTTTACCAAATGCTTTTTCATTTACAGGTACTTTCTCATGTTGTGTAGCATCCCACTCTTGAAGAACTTTTTTAGTTTTAGCGTCAATAAGTCTTCCTTTTTTCTTACCAACTTCAATAATTCTATCTGTCTCTAAAGTCTCTTTGTTAATTAAGTAAACTTTGTTGTAGTTAGCAGGTTTACCAAGTACACAGTCAGACCAAATCCAAGGAGTGTCTTCTCCTGTTCCTACAAATAAACCACCACCAGCAGTTTTAACTTTTTTAACAACTTTCCAGCTTGGAGAGTCCCAAATAACAACTTGACCAAAGTTCATACTTTGTGTTGCATTTAGTTGTTTACCCATTTTTTTGTTGAACCAAGAAGAACCTTGACCTGGGTGTGGTTTAGACTTTTTACCAGTCATAACTCTTGCAGCTAATTTTTTAGTTTTTAAGTCAACAATACCCATTAAGTCACTTCCTTGAGAAGCTACTTGTACATATCGACCATAATCTTTACCCTTATTTTCATTTAAGAATGCATCATGGAGTACTTTACCAATATTTGGAATATCACCAACAATAGGGAAGTTTGGTTTAGAGTAGTCTACAATATATACATGACCTGCATCTTTAAGTGCAAATGAGAAATAAGGTCCATAAGGAGTATCTGCAATATAAGCTACACGGCTAGGCTCAATTTGTCCTTCAGTATTGATTACACGACTAGTATCATAAGCTTTTAGTGGTTCTAAAGTGTGAGCATCACAAAGTACTGCACCACCTGGGTTGTAGTTTCCTGCCATTACATATTTTCCATCTGGAGATACAGCTAGACCACGAGACTCTTGACCCACTTGTACAGAAGCAACAGCTGGTTGTCCAGGAGCCCCTATATCAAACATTGTTAATCTTCCTGAACGGCTAATAGAGTAAGCATATCTAGGATTTGCTTTGTTTGTTACTGTAACGTGTACAGCAAATCCAGCTTTATGACGGCTAAGAACTTTTCCTGTAGTTG
>JALWMP010000159.1 GCA_026996165.1 Campylobacteraceae bacterium | reverse complement strand
GCCATGAGAAAGCTTATTTTAATGGCTTTCTCTATTTTTAAAAGTGAACAAAATTATCAATATTTAGTTGTTGAAAATTAGTTCTAAAAATATTGATTTCGTCAGCTTTTTTTAAGACGGAATCTACTTTCTTTCACAAATTCCAAAACACCCTCTATTTTTAGAGGTTCGCCCCTACTCTAAAGCCAAACGTACCTTTGCTAAACTTATTTTAGGAACTATTGCTGTTATCTACTTTATAATTCTCTACAGCTACTCAGCAAAGATTCTGCTAACCCACAGTTGGCCAAGTGGTACTGTCTCATGGATTATTGTTGCATTTACATTTGTAGTCATAATAGGATTTCTCTTTTGGACACCATTTCTCAATAAAAAATCGACTCTACTACAACGCTTTATATGGTTAGCTATTCTTCTACAGACTATTATGTTAGGTATGGCTCTCTATATGCGTGTTATGGAGTATGGAATTACCTATAATCGTTACCTTATTGGCATGTATGGCATCTGGTTAGCTCTAATGTCAATCTACTTTATACTATTTGGAAAGGCTCAACAAAAGTGGCTCTTTTTCTTTGCTTCTGTGTTTATTTTGGTAAGTCAATTTGGTCCATACTCTGCTAAAAACATTACTCAAAAGAGCCAAGAGCAACGTTTAATGAAACTAATTAAAGAGGCTCAACCACTATCCGAAGAGACTAATATGAAGACCAAATATCAGATTTCTGATGTTATTGCATATATTAATCAAAACTATGGAACTGAAAGTTTTAAAAGAACACTTCCTGAAATATATAAGAGATTTGAAGAGAACTCTAAAAAAGAGCATGAGATACAAGAGGATGGCTCACACATCTACTTCTATAACTTCCCATATTTTGCAACAAATGAGTTAGGCTTCAAATTTGTTAATAGATGGGATTGGATTAGCTATAAAAATCCTAAAAAACGAGAACGCTATTTTTATGCAAAACGAGATAAGAGTGCTATTGATATTACAGGTTATAACTATTTAATCTTATACAACACCTACTCTATGGCTTCAAAAGAGGAGAATAGCACAACTATTAATATAGAGAAGAACCTTTTAACAGTAAATCAAGGCAGAGAATCTCTTTCTAAATTTAAATTAGATAGTTTTATTGAGAAACTAGCTCACAAGCAGATAAATGAACTAGGCAATATAGATAGAGAAGAACTTATTTTTGAGGCAGAAGATAACGCAACAAGAGTTAAACTTCTCTTTTCTAATATAGTTCTTAATGGAGAAAAAGAGATACTTAATGCAAATTATCAAGCACTTATAAAAGTGAAAAAGAGACAATAAAGTTGAATTAAAACAGTTTTAAACACAGCTAATTTTTAAGCATATAAAATAGAACAACTTTAATGTGATAATGCTTAAAAATTAAAATAAACTTAATTTTTTTTACTAAAATTACTTTTTATTTAAAATTTATATGCTATAATTTTCTTAACAGGAAATACCGATATAAACGAAGTAGTAGCCGTTATAGAAAAGAATTGAATATGTATTCCTGTTGAGATATTTAGGTAGTAGTTTTTTTTATTCCTCCCTCCTCCTTTTTTTGAACTTCTCTAAATATCTCACCCTTCAAACAACAATCTCAAAGCTTACATAAGGTATTTTTTCTAAAAACTATGGAGAAATCATGCTAGATATACTTATTGTCGGTTCAGGTGGAGCAGGTCTCTCTTCTGCCCTAACTGCCAAACAACAGGGAGCTACAGTTACAGTAGTAGGCAAACACTACCCTACTGCCTCTCAAACCTCTATGGCACAAGGTGGCATAAACGCTTCTCTTGGCAATGTAACACCAGATTCAGTTCAAGCTCATATTGATGACACCATAAAGTCGGCTCATGAACTCTGTAATAAAAAGATGGTAGAGACCATGTGTCAAGATGCTCCAAACACTATAGAGTGGCTTGAGGAGTTAGGTGTTCCATTTGACAGAACCCAAAATGGAAAGGTAGCCCAACGACAACTAGGTGGAGCTTCTAGTAAACGTGCATGTTATGCCCAAGACTATACAGGGCTTAAGATTTTACATACACTCTATGACAGTTGCCTAAAAGAGGGTATTGAGATGTTAGAGGAGTATTTTCTTTTAGAGCTTATTGTAGAGGATAAACAAGTTTTAGGAGCTATCTTTTTAGATATTGTCACAGGTGAGGTAAAAGAGATACGAGCAAAAGCTACCATCTTAGCTACAGGTGGCTATGGGGCTTTATATAAAAACTTTACTACAAATTCAGAGGGTGCAACAGGTGATGGATTAGCTTCTGTCTTAAGAGCAGGTGGAACATTGAGCGATATGGAGTTTGTGCAGTTTCACCCAACAGCTCTTAAGGGTTCAGCTACTCTTATTAGTGAGAGTGCTAGAGGAGAAGGTGGCTACTTAGTCAACTCTAAAGGTGAGAGATTTGTAGATGAGCTACTCCCAAGAGATGTAGTAGCTCGTGCCATCTTTGAACAGATAGAGAGTGGTGAAGAGGTCTTTTTAGATATTAGGCACTTAGGAGAGGAGAAGCTTCTACACCTTATGCCCCAAGAGGTACATCTGTGTAGACTATATGAAGGAGTCGACCCAATCTCTGAACTTATCCCAATTAAGCCTGTAGCCCACTACACTATGGGTGGAATTGATGTCAATGAGAACTTAGAGGTAACAGGCTTAAAAAACTGTTACGCAGTTGGAGAGTGTAGCAACGCCAAAATCCATGGAGCTAACAGACTAGGAGGAAACTCCCTCCTAGAGATTATAAGCCTAGGAAGAGAGGCAGGTAAAAACGCCGTAGGGTGCGTTTCCCAACGCACCGAAACCACAAATACAAAAAACACCCAACTACAAAAGACAAAAGAGTACATAGATAGCCTATTTGAAGAGTACCCCTACCAAAAAAACTTCTACAACCTACAAGATGAACTAGGAGAGAAGTTCTACAAACACGCAGGAGTAGTAAAAGATAACACCAAACTAAATAACCTACTAAATGAGCTAAGAGTCATAAAGGCTGACTTAGATGACATGGGAATTGGAGATAAAAACAGAGAGAACAACACCAACCTAGTTGAGTTTCTACAGTTTCAAAACCTTTTAACTATTGGTGAAGTTGTTTTAGATGCCTCCATAGTGCGAGATGAGAGCCGAGGGGCTCACTATAAATCTGCATTTCCTAAGAAAGACAACCAACACTTTAAAGCCCACTCACTCTACTGGGTAGAAGATGGGATTTTACAAAATAGATTACAGAAGGTAGAATCATGAAAATAAAGATTAATCGTCAAGAGACAATAGAAGAGTTTGAAGTTCCTTTTAAAAGCACTACCCTACTAAAAGCCCTCTACCATATAAAGAACAACATAGACAACACCCTAACCTTTAGCTCCAACTGCCGTTCGGGTGTCTGTGGAGCTTGTGCTGTACGTGTTAATGGAAAAGAGGTATTAGCCTGTTCACACACACCACAAGATGGTGATTTGGTAGAGCCTCTAGTCTACCATGAGATTCAACGAGACCTAAAGGTCAACAAACAAAAAGCAAGAAAAACGCTAAAGAGTTCTACTGCATGGCTACACCAACCTCAAAAGGCAACCATTAGCCAAGAGCAAGTTGCATTAACTGAAAAACAGAGCGACTGTATATTGTGCAACTCCTGCTACTCATCTTGCCCTGTTTTGGAGGTAAATCCAAACTTTATTGGACCTTTTGCATTAACAAGAGCCTACCGTTACACCTCTGACCCACGAGAGGGAGATGTTAAGGCAACTATTGACAATATTCAAACCAATGGAGTTTGGGACTGTACTCTCTGTGGAAACTGTACTGAAGTCTGCCCACAAGGGATTGACCCTAAGATGGACATTACTATGCTACGTAGTACATCGGCACAGTTTGGCTACAGTGACCCAAATTTTCAAGCTATGGATTTTGGATTTGGTGGATTTTAGACTTTATGAGCTTAAAGAAGTCACTTAAGTCTATTAGAAAAGGTATTGTCCATAAAGATAGAGCTTTTAGGACAATACGAACTCTCTATACTCATCTTTCAGAACTATCCAATCAAGAGATTTTAGACTACTATGGTGTTAAAAATCTTAAAGAGTTAGAGGCACATATTGAACATATTAAGAGCATTCTGAAAAAACAAATAGAGAATTATGAAGAGGAGTTAGAGCAACTTAGTGGGTGCTTCTGTCTTGATTCACGAGGAGATTTTAAATACCTATACTCTACCAAAAAAGAGGCAGAGCAACAGGCTAAATATACATTCAAAACCAAACGTATTAAACTTACTATCTATGCTTGTCCTTACCATTGTGGGTGGCATTTGAGTCGAGCTTAAAAATCCCAAACTAACTTAGCATAAGCACCAGAGAAAGTACTGTCTAAAGTTAAGTCATCTACATCGTCTAGTTTAATCTTCATAGTTTTGTAACCACCTTCAAGACCTAAACCAAGAGCTAAAGTATAACGTACACCTGCTTCAAAATCATAAAATTGATTTCCACTATAACTTATATAATTTCCTTCTGCTTGAAAGGATATATTAGTTACAGGAAGGGGAACTCTTGCTTTAGCATAAATCATTGGAACGGGGACACTAAAGGAAGTTGATTCATTTATAATACTAGGAGGAGTACCAGCACTTACTCCTACAGCGGAGACAGAACCATCTAAATATCTCACATTAAGCCCTAAATCTAAATCTAAACCAGTATCTATAACTTCATAGTAGAGAGTTAAATCATACATATCTAAATCAAATGTACTATCAATTTTACCAGTAGCTGTATAAGTTTGATTTGCAAATATAATATCTTTACTTAAAATTCCTGAACCACTATGTCCAAAACTACTATAACCTAATTTTATATTTGGAAGTATAGGAATAGGATGTTCTATATAAAGCTTAGCAAAAACATCACTCTCTTTTTTCCACTTAAAATCATTCTCTAAATCAATACTATCTCCTTGGTACTCTATAGTACCACTTGGAGTATGCTCATAATATCCAATATCTAACTCTCCACCAATAGTATCTGCCATTACAACAGTCCCAATAAATGCTATACTTGCTACTATCTTTTTCATTCTATCTCCTAAACTGAATTTTTATTATTATAACTAATTTTAATCTATTAGCCCATTAAATTCATATCTAACAAAAAAAATACCTAAAAGAGAAATAAGTATAATCATTAAAACTACACCTATTTCCCCAAAAGAGTCTAATCCAACTATCCCTACATCTTTAGTATCACTACTCTTAACTACTTTTGAATTAACTATAGTTGTATTATTACTTGAAACATAATAAACATTTTCTGAAAAAAGTGTTGTTTGAAAAAGAATTAAAAATCCAAAGACTTTTAGCAGTAATATTCTCTTTATTGATAAAGTTTTCATCTAACTTTCCTTAAGTAGACTTCTTAAAAAACTAGGAATCAATGGCTTTCTCATATAAAGTATAAAGTCCAAAGAGTTTTGCAAGAAGTTTAGTATAAAAATAAAATATCTTATATTATAAATAATATTAAATATTTTTTCTATTAAAAAAGTTAAAGAATTGTCTAATTTTAAATATTGTGAACTTTCTATTCACTTGATTTATACCAAAAGATAAAAAGCAATATCATAAGTGCCTGACTATAGTATCTTTATTAACGATATTTATCCCAAAAAAACTCTCCCTCTTGAAGTGCTTCAGATAGACCTTTTGATGTTTTAAGCCCTAGATACTCTTTAGCATCATTAAGTTTATAGTAGTAGCGTAAAGTATTTAATTTTTTTCCATTTATCCATGATGAAACTACAATATGGTCATCTTTATTCTCTTCTAGTTTAGAAAAAGCACCATCACGTGTAAAGGCATCGGTAAACATATAGAGTCTATCTCCATCAACTAAATAGTTTGCTTTTGTCATCTTCATATCACCAATAACTGGCTGATAGGTCACCTCATCATTTTTAAAAGAGACTTTAATTAATAAGTCAGGGTTTTTTCCATCTCCCTTATATGTAAGATAGTAGTGATGACCACTTAACATCTGTTTGTTAAAGTGCTTATATTGTTTAATCTCTACCTTTCCAAAATCATCTGAATCAGAAATAGCAGGAACAATAGTTGTTGTTGAGACTACAGGAACTTCATTTTGCCTATTTTTTTGCACCCGTGGTATTGGTGGCAAAATATGGTCTTCAGGGGAAATAGCAACATTTTGATATTGATACACTCTTTTTGGTGCAATATATCTATGAACAGGAGGAGTATAAGGTTTATATATCCGTTTTGTTATAGGTGTTATTTTAGAGTAGTTTTGAACTATTGGATAGTTTAACATATAGGAAGAGTGTCCAATCGTAGCATCGGGGAAGTATCGTTTATAAGTTGAAATTTTTGAATACAATACTCTTCTATTGCTAGTATAGTAAGCAAAAGGTATATACCAACCATTTTTATAGACAATAATAACATGAGAACGTAGAGACATTGGAAGTTTTCTAATACTTTGCTTTAAACCTGCTAAATTTTTAAAACTTCCAAACTTTATAAAAAATTTTTCTGTATTTGCTTGAGCAAAACTAAAAAGTATTGTTATGGCAATAAATAAACGTATTAGCATATTAGTCCTTTTTTAAAGCATTATAACATACTAAATGGCTACAAATTGTGGATTTTAGGGCTTTAATATAAAAATAAAGCGTAAAAAACACAACTTATATAAAGTGTGTTTTTTTTAATTATTATTAAGTTAGCCTCTAGGGTCAACCAAATACCCAGCAATAGCACTAGCAGCAGCTACAGCAGAGTTGGCTAAGTAAATCTCAGAAGTTCTAGCCCCCATACGACCAACAAAGTTACGATTAGTTGTAGCAACACAACGTTCACCATCACCTAAAATCCCCATATAACCACCCAAACATGCACCACAAGTTGGGTTAGAAACTACAGCACCAGCTTCAATAAGTGTATCAATAAGCCCCTCTTTTTGAGCTTGAAGTAAAATCTTTTGAGTTGCAGGGGTAACAATCATTCTTGTATGTCTTGCTACACGTTTACCCTTAACTATTTCGGCTGCTACTCTAAGGTCTTCAAGTCGTCCATTGGTACAGCTTCCTATCATCACTTGGTCAATCTTTATATTGTCAGCTACAGCTTGTTCCATAGGTTTACCATTACTTGGTAAGAATGGGTAAGCAATAACAGGTGATAGGTTAGCTACATCTATCTTTATGACTTGACAATACTCTGCATCTTCATCTGAGTAGTGAATTTTTGGTTCAGCTCTAAGTCCACCATTAGCCTTAGCTCTCTCCTCTAAATATTGAGTAGTTACCTCATCAACAGCAAAAATCCCATTTTTTGCCCCAGCTTCAATAACCATATTAGATATAGAGAATCTATCCGCCATGCTTAGGTGTTGAATAGTATCACCTGTAAACTCTATAGCTTTATATAAAGCTCCATCAACCCCAATCATACGAATAAGCTCTAAGATAATATCTTTTCCATAGATATGTTCAGCAGGTTTTCCTGTAAGCTCTACTTTTATGGTCTCTGGCACTTTAAACCAGTTTCCACCTGTTATCATTCCAAATGATATGTCTGTACTTCCCATTCCAGTTGAGAAAGCTCCTAACGCTCCATGAGTACAAGTATGGCTATCTGCACCAATAATCACATCTCCTGGAACTACCAAACCCTTTTCAGGAAGTAACGCATGTTCTATTCCCATATCTTTCTCATCAAAAAAGTGTTTCATGTTATGCTTTAGTGCAAAGTCACGAGAGATTTTTGCTTGGTTAGCAGAAGCTATATCTTTTGCAGGAATGTAGTGGTCCATCACAATACAAAAGTTATCAGGTCTAGCCAAACTTTTAGCTCCAGACCCCTCAAATGCTCTAATAGATATTGGAGTAGTAATATCATTTCCAATAATCATGTCTATATCAACACGAACAATCTCACCTGCTTTTACCTCACGCCCAGCATGTTCAGAGAAGATTTTTTCAGTAATGGTTTGTCCCATTTTGTAAGTCCTTAAATATATAAATAGTTATGGGAATTATATCGAAAGTTGTTTATAGAGGATTGTAGAGTGTGATTGCTATCGCACCAATTTAAATAAATATTGTCTTTAAAGTGTTTTCAGAGGAAAACACCCTAAAGATTTAAAATATTATTGAATTATCTCAAAGACAACTCTACGATTTTTTTCGCGTCCCTCTTTTGTATTGTTATCTGCAATAGGTTTAGATGAACCAAAACCTTCATGAGTTAAAATAGACGCATCAACTCCTTTAGATATTAGATAATCTTTGACAGCTTTAGCACGTTTAGTACTTAGCATTTTATTAAAGCTCTCTTTTCCTCTGTTATCAGTATGACCTTGAATATTGTAACGATACCCATCATATTTTTTCATAACAGCAATAGCTTTGTCTAAACGTTTTTTACTCTCTGTTGTCAAGACAGCACTTCCTGTTTTAAATGCAACATTAGTTAGAGAAAATACCTCTTCTAATTGTTTTTTAGCTTCTGCTTTTTTCTTAGCTAACTTTTCTGCTTCCTCTTTTGCTTTAGTCTCTGCATCTGCTTTTTCTTTAGCAAGTCGTTCTGTTTCTAATTTTACTTTCGCTATCTCTTCTGCCTCTGCCTTTGCTTTAGCCTCTGCGTCTGCTTTTTCTTTTGCTAGTCTTGCAATTTCCTCTTTTGCTTTAGCCACTGCATCTGCTTTCTCTTGTGCTACTTTTTCAGCTTCCTCTTTAGCTTTCTCTAAAGCAATTTTTTCATTAATCAACTGTTCAATTTGAGCTTTTGTATCATCTAAAGCTTTTGACTCTTTAGCTTTAAGAGATTCTAGCTCTTTTTGGAGCTCTATATTTTTTGCTTGTAGAGATTTCTCTTTTTCTAACTCTACGGTTAGATTTGATTCTAAAGATGTTTTTGTAGAGAGTAGACCTTGTATCTGTTGAGTATCATTATCTTTAAGTTGAAGTATCTTTTGATTTAGCTCTTTTACCTTACTTAAAAGTGTAGCTATCTGATTTTTAGCTTCTTTATTTTCTTCTAATAACTTTGTTTCATTTGATGTGTGATTTGCTAACTCATCTTCTAGTTTTGATTTTTCATTTTCAAGAGCTACTAACTCTGAAACTTTTTTCTCAAGTTCCTCTTTTTTAGATAGTAATTGTTCTTTATCTAAAAGAACTCTTTTTAATTTTTCAGACTGTTTTGCTAACTCATCTTGGGCTTTTTGTTTATCTAATTTTACCTCTTCTAATAAAGAATTAAGCTCTTTTTCTTTTGTAAAATATTGACTAAGATTATTCTCTAAATTTTTATTTATTTGAGTTAATTTAACAATTTTTTCTTTTTCTGCTTTCTCTTTAGCTTCTGCTTTTTGAATCTCCTTTTTAGAAACATTTAATATCTCATCTATTTTAGCTTGAAGAGCCACTTTCTCTTTTTCTAAAGTAGCTATCTTCTCCTCTTCTGCTTTATACTCTGCCTCTGCCTTTTGTGTTCCATCTTTGGCAATAGTTAACATCTTTGCTATTTTTGATTCAAGGAGACTCTTCGCTTTTTCAAATTGAGCTAATTTTGCACTATACTCTGCTTCTACTTTTTTTGTTCCCTCTTTTTCGCTCTTTGACATCTCATCTATTTTAGCTTGAAGAGTTTCTTTCTCTTTTTCTAAAGTAACTATCTTCTCCTCTTCTGCTTTATGCTCTGCTTCTGCCTTTTGTGTTCCATCTTTGGCAATAGTTAACATCTTTGCTATTTTTGATTCAAGGAGACTCTTCTCTTTTTCAAATTGAGCTAATTTTGCACTATACTCTGCTTCTACTTTTTTTGTTCCCTCTTTTGCACTCTTTGACATCTCATCTATTTTAGCTTGAAGAGTTTCTTTCTCTTTTTCTAAAGTAGCTATCTTCTTCTCTTCTGCTTTATGCTCTGCTTCTGCCTTTTGTGTTCTATCTTTGGCAATTTTTAGCATCTCATCTATTTTAGTTTGAAGAGTTTCTTTCTCTTTTTCTAAAGTAGCTATCTTCTTCTCTTCTGCTTTATGCTCTGCTTCTGCCTTTTGTGTTCCATCTTTGGCAATTTTTAGCATCTCATCTATTTTAGCTTGAAG
>JALWMP010000158.1 GCA_026996165.1 Campylobacteraceae bacterium | reverse complement strand
TCTACTCCAATATAAAAACTACTGTTGAGAGTGTTGATGTAAAAACTAAAACGGTTAAGGTGGGTATTAGTTTTGACTATAAGCTCTATAATGGGAAGAAGATTTTAAAAGGAGTTAGTAACCATCTATTGACTGTTGTTCAAAAAGGCGACAAGATGGTAATTAGTGCTGTAGAGCTTTGGAAGAGGAAGTAAGGGCTTTAAACAAAGTTTTTCTCGCAATCCTCTTCCATAATCTATGATTTGGGAGAGTGAGGTTCACCACTATTTATAGTGACTACTTTTTTAATATTATGACCTAGATAACTTTCCTAGTTTAAACTAGGAAAAGTATAAAATATACATTATACACTATGAATAAAATTTCTAAATATAAAAGATTAGTAAAGTGAAACTGTTAGATTTAGAAATTTGGTGGGGCGTGGGGAATTTAATAAGACTGTTTTATGGGCTTTAAAAGGCATATTCAAAAAATACCCACCAAAATACCCACTAAACACTCTAAAAAAGCTAAATTTCATAACTTTTTTAAATGTTTCTCTTTGGAACATTATACCATATTAAATTAAGTTGGTATAACTTGTATTAAATTTTTAGTTATTAAAAGTATTTGATTTTGTTAGAAAAGAAGAAAAGCCCTCTTTATGAAAAAGGACTAAATTAAAAAAAGCTAATCTTTAAGAAGATGATAACTGTTTATAATACTCTTGTAAAATCTTCTTAGCCATTGGGTAAGTTACTAAAGCATATCTTTCATTGCCATCACTATCTAATATTTGCATTTTCTCAAACTCTGCTAACCAATAGTTAACACCTGTTCTAATACTCTTATCTTTTGTATTGAATAGTTTAAAATTTCGTGGGCTGATTAACTGCCTATCTTTTTTAATCTTACCTGTGTTAAAGAGTTGTTGCAATAGAGTATAGGGATTAACCAATTTACCATATAAATTATAATAGGTTTCATTCTCCTTTTTATATTTTTCATTGGCTTCCATCATCCTTTTAAACTCACGCTCTAAAGCTAAAAGAGTTTTTTCGCTCTTCTCTATGGCTTTCTCTAACTTCTTAACTTTTTGGACTTCGTTATTTCTCTCCTGTAGTGCAACACTTAAAAGATATTGACCTACATTATAAGCAATTACCCTAACACCATTAGGAAATTTAAAAGAGGGTAGAGAATACTCCTCAAAATATCCCCCCTCTTTTACAATTTGAACGCTTTGTAAGTCGGTCATCTCTACAACATCAATAACACTTATGGGATAAGTTGCTTCACTCATTATCTTCTCCTTAGCATATTATTAATACGCTCGTGTACTGTGTCTAAGCCCTCTAATTTTTTTACCACACCATCTGCAAGGGCTAACATTTGATTTGACTCTAACTCTTGTAATTTAGTCTCTGTAAGAAGTTTTGCATTTTCTCTGTCTATTTCTGCTAACCTTGCTCGTTCTGTTAGTTCATGATTTTGAGCCATTGCTTTACTCTCGTACTCTATAACTTTCGTCATAACCTTATTTTGTTCAATATCACTACTTATCTTTGTAGCTTTCAGGCGTGTGTTTCTCTCGCTTAAAGCTATTTTGTTATTAAAGAGATGATTTGTAATGTTCTCCTTATAGCTCTCTTCACTACTGATACTATTCATTATCGTTCTTCTAGCTAATATTGAAGCAAATGTTCCACCCAATTCTAAGAAGATAAATAGAACACCTAACATGATGGATATACCAATAGTAGACTTTTGGCTGTTTTTAGCTTTAGCTTTTAATCTTTTTCGCTCTTTTTCTATTTCAGACTCTTTAGCTGATATTTCATCTTCATAGATTTGTTTTTTAGTTTTACCATTTGCTGATTTAACCATGTTTTGTTCTGCTGTGGTTATCTCTGCGTTTTTCTCCTCTATCCTGTCGTTAATGCTTTTGAGAGTTTTTAAAGCGTCTTTTCGTTTGTTTTGAAATTTAGAGGTAGAGTTTTGAACTAACTTTGTGGTCTTTTCTGCTCTTATCTCCTCAACCTCTTTTTTTAGTCTATTAATCTTATCTTGATAGATGGTTGTTAAAACAGAAGAGTCTTTAGAGTTGTCTTTATCTCTCTTCAATCTCTCTATTTGTGATAATCTTGATTTAATATAACCGTTATCCTCTATACTCTTTGACTTTTGAACTATGATATAATCAGGTAGGTTATACGCTGATATAATAACCATGATTACTGCATAGGTTTTAATAGCTGTCAAGTGCAACCTAAAAATGTACCAAAGTGCAGGAGAAAAATGTACCACTACACCACAGTTTTAGTTGGTTGAGAAATTCAATAAACCAGCTTCTCTTTTTTGCTTTAATCTATAGCTTT
>JALWMP010000157.1 GCA_026996165.1 Campylobacteraceae bacterium | reverse complement strand
TACTCAATTATATCTTCGCAATATTCTTGACTATTTTAATGCTTTAGGGTGCGTCGATTTACCCTTAATCCTTTAGAGGTATTTTATCATTTTTACCTCTATTTGTATTATACAAGGGTGCGATTGCCATCGCACCAAATAGAGAGGAAAAAAATGAGAAAAACAATCCTAAAAACCAAAAGATTAAAACTAACAATAGCCCAAGAGAGCGACATAGAGCCTCTCTACAAAGGCTGTTTTTCAGATTGGGAAGTGATGAAGTTGCTACTTGGTAGAACATTTACACTTGAAGAGACAAGATAGTATGTAAAAAAGCATTTCTCAAAAGGTCAACTTTTAGATTTTACAGTAGTTTTAAATAGAGAGAACGATGAAGTTTTAGGCTATGGAGGTATGTTCTCTTACCCTTATAATGCTCAAGAGAATGAGTATGAGTTTGGTTATATCTTAAAACAAGAGGCATGGGGAAAAGGGTATGCAACAGAACTTTCACTTGGACAGATAAAAAAATTACAAGAGAGCTTTGAGGGTGCGTCTATTGTTGCATCTGCACACCCTCTGAACTTGGCTTCAAAACGAGTACTTGAAAAGGTAGGAATGGAGCTTGTAGAGTCTTCGGTTGAGTTGCCAAATCGTGGGCTTAGAGATGTTTATAGATTAAAATAGGAGAAAAAAAATGCAAAATTTAAAAAGAACAATAGAACTAGTTAGTAAAAAATGCGACCTAGATATAACTAGAGAGGAGAAAGACCTCATGAATCCATATTGGTTACTAGATGCAATAGTGCAAGAAGCCCAAGAGGTAAAAGAGGAGATAAAACCAAACAATAGACCCTATTTAGAAGATGAGTTGGGTGATATATTGTGGGGGTGGATACTCTTGGTAGAGAAGCTAAAGCGACAAGGGTTTGTAGGAACACATGAGGATATTTTTAGAAGAATGCTAAAAAAATATCAGGAGAGAATTGAACCATTGGATGGAACTATGAAAGATTATGATACTTGGAAAGAGGTTAAAAAGAGACAGAAACAGAATTTAGAGGATGAAAAAATAAGTTTCTACCGTGCCTAATCGGCTGTGGCAGATAAAAAAATATGAGGTAGAAACTATTGGGGCATTATGAGAAGATACTAAAAATAGGAAGAAAAAAAATATCTCTCATGTGGAAATTATAGTAATAATTTGTGTCTTGATTGTGTAATGCAAAATACCTATTTTACGGTGTTTATATAGGTTATTTTTGATGAAAATTTACTGTAGGGTATAATTGCTATCGCACCAAATTATAAACCTGAGTTCGACGGTAGATTAAAAAAAGAGTGAGTTAGGAATACTATTTAGATATAAAGTGATTATCGTGAATAAGTTGTTTAAATGTTAGCTCTGCCTCTTTAGAGGAGTCTACCCTCAACTCACTCATACTTCCATCTTCATTTTCCCAATTCTCATGCCAAATACTAATTGCACTAAACTTAACATATCTATTTTTTAAAATGGTCTTAAAGGCATCTTTAAACCAAGCAGATTTATTACCATCTAAATGCCCATCGGTTACACCAAATTCCAATAAAGCTATTGGACGTTTAGTTTCTATTCTCTTTAATGAATCACTAAATTTTGCTAATTGAGTAGAAAATTTTAAATCATTCCAATCTTCATCTATCGTTTGTGCTCCATATAGACTAAACCCAACCCAATCAATATAATCATCTCCAGGGTAATAGTAAACAGGCTGATTCCACTCTTCATTAGGAAAAGATTCATAATTATAATGAAAAAACCAAGTAATATGTTTAACATCTTCACTTCTAAATATATCTATAATATGTCTATAAGCATCTCTATACCTCTCTGGTCCATCTGGATAGGTTGGATTACCATAATTATCTGTTTTAGCTCCACCATTTAAGACTCCACTCCAGCTAAACCAATTACCATTTGCCTCTACTGCAAAATCTGCTAATAGTGGAATATTGTCCTCTTTTGCATCTTTTGCCCATTGATGAAGCTCTTTATCAAATACTCCATCTATAATATTTTGTAAAGAGTATTTTTTCTCTTTTTTATATTGCTCTTCATTACTCCTTGGCATAAAACGAACATATGGTAAAGTTCCACTACTATAAATTGCATGAATACTAGTTTTTGGATAACTAATACCACCTTTTTTAAACCAATTATCTGAAAACATCGCCCATACTATCTTTTTGTTAACAATGTTTTCAAAATCTTTAATTTTTTTACTACTTACATTGTCTTCTGAACCTCCAAAATCAGGAAAAGCTCCAAAATATATTTTCTCTTTTGGTGGTTTTTCTAGTTTATAAATAGTAGTTGTTGTATTATTGTCAACTCCACAAGCATTAAATAGAACTAAGTATAATACAACTACTATATTTTTTTTGTACATTAAAAATCCTTTTGTTAAGATAACTATTTTAACACTTAAAAAAAACAATGTCAATTTTATATTAAAATATTTATTTTTTATTAAATAAGGGAAACATGGTCTACCTAACACTTTTTATATCAGCTCTAATCTCAGCAACACTGTTTCCTTTAGGAAGTGAAGCTATATTACTCTATGATTTAAATGAAGGATACTCTACTATTTGGCTACTTATTTGGGCAACATTTGGTAATACTTTAGGAGCTATAGTTAACTATATTTTAGGATACCAAGGTGAGTTTTTTTTAGAACAAAAAAACCTTATTAACAAAAATAAATTTACAAAGTTTACCAAACTATTTAAAAAATATGGAGCTTATACTCTACTTCTCTCTTGGTTACCTTTAATTGGTGATTTTTTTACTCTAGCAGGTGGTGTGGCTCGTTATCCTTTTTTAAAGTTTTTTTTATTAGTTTTAGTTGCAAAGTTTGGAAGATATTTAACTATAATAGTAGGCTGGTATTATTTTAAATAATAAGAAACTAAAATAGTTGCACACCTAAATCTATATTTTGTTTTTTCTCTTCATTACTATCAATACGTCTTCCCAAATCTATGTTTGATTTTTTTATAGAAATTTGCTCTTGAGGAGCATCATTCTCAATAATATCTACTTCCTCTTTATCATCAACAAAAATAGGTTCTTCTTCAATAGGAGCTAAATCTTCATCTGCATTATCATCTATAATCTCTGTCTCATCATTAATAACAATCTCAGGTTCATCTAAACTACTATCATTTGTAATAACCTCTACCTCATCTTTTGGAATATCTGGAGTCAATTCAACAGTAGTAGTATTTGACTCTTTAACATAGTCTTCACTTTCATTACTATCATCAATAACTTCTTTATCTTCCCTATCTACACTTCTACTCTTATCACTCAATTTAGGGTGAGGCATAACCATACTTTTTACTACTACTCTCTCTTCTTCATGTATTGGCTTTTCGTGAATTATTTTATTGATATAAAAGACTAATCCAGCAAGAATAAGTGCTACGACAATAAGAATTTTTAGTAAAATATTTGATTTATTAGACATATTTTCTCATTTTTATTATTTTCTATGAAAAAAAACTCTATCATATTAAATATTAGAGTTTGCTATATAGACTAAAGATTATTATTCTTATAGTACTATATTTTCTTTTCTTAAACAGACTACTTCCAATTTTACACTTGTATCTGCTAAAATAAATCTATCATTTTCTGTAATCTTACTTAAAGCTACTCGTTTTCCGTTAAAAACTATCTCTGCCCAACCATCTTTCTGTTTAAGCTTTGGGTCATAAAGTTTCATTTTTTGCTCTAAAGAGTTTAAAGTTTGAGATTTAAATTGCAAAGCATATTCAAAATTCTCTCGTAAAACCTGAGGTAAATGAGTAACTTTAGATTCAAACTGTCTCATTTTATACTCTATTGCTCTTTGAAACTCATCTTCCAAACTTTTGAATTCTTTCTCTACCATAGAAATTTTTCGTGAAATAGAGTTACGAGCAAACTCTTGAATTAGAGCTTTTAATCCCTGCTCCTTATTGAGTACTATCTGACCAATAGTACGAACATAACGATTCTGTAGTTCACTTAAAGTATAAAGTAGTTCATTTTGGTCTGGCAGTATCATCTCAATAGCTGCCGATGGTGTAGGAGCTCTCAAATCTGCTACAAAATCAGAAATTAAAATATCAACCTCATGTCCAACAGCCGAGACTACAAAGGTATTTAACTTAAAAATAGCATCTGCCACAACCTCTTCATTAAATGCCCATAAATCCTCTTTACTTCCACCTCCACGACCAACTACAATGGCATCACACCCTAAAGTATCAGCAAACTCTAAAGCCTCTGCAATCTGAGATGCAGAGTTATCTCCTTGAACCAAGGTATCAACAACAACTACCTCAAGTAGTCTCCACCGTTTATCTATGATTTTTAACATATCTTGCAATGCAGCACTATTAGAAGCAGTTACTAAAGCTAATTTTTTAATATATTTAGGTTGTGGTCTCTTTTGTTGGACATCAAAGTAACCTTTTTTTTGCAATTTTTCTTTAAGCTGTTCATAGGCAACAGCCAAAGCCCCCTGCCCAAAAGGTTCTACACTAACTGTCATTAACTGATACTCTCCACGAGGAGTATATACAGAGATTGACCCGTTAACTACTACATGTTGTCCACATTCTAATTTAAACTTCATACGAGAAGCATTTGAACGAAACATTACACATTTAAGGCTTGACTCTTTATCTTTTATAGAAAAGTATATATGACCAGAACTATGATAAGTTACTGATGATACCTCCCCTTCTACTGTAATGTGCATAAATGTTGTCTCTAGTAGAGATTTTATTTTTATATTTAGGGAAGATACTGTCATAGTTCCAATATTCATAAAGTTTAACTCCTACTTCTTCTCTCCTGTAACTACAGAAAATGAAATCTTAGCAATCTCTTTATGATTTTTTATAAAATTGTTCAATTCATTAAGCTTTATAGCCTCTATCTTTTTTAACTCCTCTTTAGTATAACCTAAAGGTTGGTTATTATAGTACTCATGAAAAGCTCTATTAAGTCGTTGCGATAGAGTCTCATTTCGAAGAGGTTCAGAGCCAAGTAAAAACTGCTGTGCAGAGCTAAGCTCATCTTGAGTTACACCTTTATCTAAAAAAGTTTTAACTACCTCTTTAACAGAAGCTACAGCTTCATCTCCACTTTTAACTTTTGTCTGTAGATAACCAAAAAAATAGCTATGAGTCTTATTTATAATAAAACGACTATAGGCTGAATAGGCTAATCCTTTTTTAACTCTTATCTCCTCCATCATTCGTGAACCAAAACCAGAGCTTCCTAAAATAAAAGAAGCAACTTTAGAAAGGTATCTCTCTTTTGAATCATAAGAAATATCTAAAGGAGCACCAAAATAGACATAAGCCTGTTTACTCTGAACAATTTTCTTTTTAATCTGCTCTTTTGCAACAGCTTTTATAGTTGGCAAAGCTTTTACCTCTACTTTAGGCAATAAAGACAAAACAGAAATTGCTAACTTTTTAGCCTCTGTCTGGTTTAAATCTCCTCCCATAACCACAATAGCATTGTTAACTCCCAAATAGTTTTTAACCTGATTTTCAATATCTTCTAAAGTAATGCTTTTAACACTATCTACAGTTCCTAAAGATGGTTTAGATAATTGAGTATTTGGAAATAACATCTTTTTCATCTCTAATGAAGATATATAGTCAAAATCACTCTCTTTACGTTTTAAAGTACCTATAGTATTTGTCTTAATCTTATTAAGTGTCTCTTTTGAATAGTTTGGGTCTTGAAGTAACTCTTTTAGATGCTCTACTGCTTTAGTAAACTGCTCTTTTAGTGAACCAAGCTCTAAAACAAAAGTCTCTTTTCCTGCATGAGCAGAGAGTGAGATAGCATAGTTGTCAAGTTTAGTTGCAAAACCTGTACTTCCATCTTTTTTTGTTCCTTCATTAAGTAAAGAGGCTGTCATTTTGGCTATACCATCTTTACTATCTGCTAAAGAGCCTGAATTTTGAAAAATAAGTTGCATAGAAGCAATAGGTAAGTTTTTATCCTCTTCAAATATAAATGGTACTTTAGTCCCATTTATCTCTATATTGCTAAGATTAGCACTCATTAAAATTCCTTGTATTGTTAATATCAAAAGTAGTGTTTTTTTCATTATTTAACCTATAGGTTTAAAATCGTTCTAAAATTTCATAAGCTGTATTACGCTTTGCAGGGTGTTCACCAATATCTCGAATAAGCTCTATCATCTCTTTTTGATTCATAGAATTAGATGCTCCTGCTGCCGATACTACATTCTCTTCCATCATAGTTGAGCCTAAATCGTTTGCTCCAAACTTTAAAGCCATCTGACCAATGTAACTTCCTTGAGTAACCCATGAACTTTGAATGTTGGGAATATTATCTAAAAATAGCCGTGCTACAGCTAAATAACGTAAATATTGGTTAGGCGTTGTCTTTGTAATGGTCGGTAGTTCTCGCTTTAATTGTGTATGGTCACTTTGATAACTCCACATAATAAAAGCTCTAAATCCACCTGTTTCATCTTGAAGTCTACGAATATGGTCAAAATGTTCTACTATCTCTCGTGTAGTCTCAACCGTTCCAAACATCATAGTAGCAGTTGACTTAATACCAAGTTTATGTGCCTCTCTATGTACCTCTAACCATCTATCTTTATCTAATTTTTTAGGTGCAACTATATCTCTAACTCTATCAGAAAGTATCTCTGCTCCTGCCCCAGGAATAGAACTTAATCCCTTTGCTTTTAAACGCTTTAAAACCTCTTTAATAGAAATATTAGAGCGACGAGCAATATAGTCTATCTCAATAGCAGAGAATCCATGTATGGTAACTTGAGGATATTTATTATGAATATGTTCTACCAAATCCTCATACCAATCAATCTCAAGTTTAGGGTGAACCCCACCTTGAAAAAGTATCTGTGTTCCACCAATATCAATCAGTTCTTCTATCTTTTGGTCTATCTCATCAAAAGTTAAAATATAAGCATCTTCCTTTTTCTCATGGGTATAAAAAGCACAAAATTTGCAATCTACCCAACAGATATTGGTATAGTTAATGTTCCTATCTACTACAAAGGTTGTTACTCCTTTTGGGTGTAACCTCTTTTTTACCTTAGTTGCCATACGTCCAAGTGTTTTAAGGTCTGCTTTCTCAATTAGCTCTACGGCTTCTTCTATAGTCATTCTTCGGTTGTTTAATGCACTCATGGGTCTCCTTTATTGGGCAGACACAGAGGTCGCCCCTACATGTTTTTTTATGATATTGGGCAGACACAGAGGTCGCCCCTACATGTTTTTTATGATATTGGGCAGACACAGAGGTCGCCCCTACAGTGGTTTCTCTTTTGGAACTTCTATCTCTTCTGGTTTTTCAATATTTGCAGACTCTTCTTTACCAATAGCATCTAATACAGCATTTATAAAACGTGGAGATTTGTCATCAGCTAATGCTTTTGCTAACTCTATTGCTTCATTAATAATAATTCTTTTATCTACACCCTCTATCATAATCTCATATCCTGCTAAACGCATAATGGACTTCTCTACCTTTCCAATAGAGTCATAATTCCACCCCTTAAGATGTTTTTGAATCTCAGCATCAATAGTTGCTAAATTTTTAATAGTTCCTGTAAAGAGAGATTTTGAAAACTCTCTTTGCTTGTTACGAATCTTATCTTCTTCTAAAATAGTATCTGAAAAAAGACCTATATCTTCATTACCTAAATCATAAGCATATAGTAAGCCTACTACTGCTGTTCTTGCTTGGTGTCTTGTTGCCATATTTTATTTGCCTTTTTGGGTCTGTTATTTCATATTTATTGTAGGTGTGAGATGATAGTCACATTTACACTTATTTTTCTAATTCAGTATAGAGATTCATCATCTCAATAAGACCTGCCATAGCCTCACCACCTTTGTTACCTGCTTTTGTACCCGCTCTCTCTATAGCTTGTTCAATGCTATTAACAGTCAAAACACCATAAGTAACAGGTTTTCCGTGTTTCATTGTAACACTTGCTATGCCCTTAGTTGCCTCTGCTGAAACATAATCAAAATGAGGAGTTGCCCCACGAATAACTGCACCTAAACAACATACAGCATCATATTTACCTGATGCTAAGGCTTTATCTAATGCAAATGGAACTTCAAAAGCACCTGGAACTAAAATCAAATCCAAATCCTCAACATCTCCACCATGTCTTGCATAGGTATCTTTAGCACCCTCTACTAATCTATCTGTAATAAAATGGTTAAACCGTGCATTAATAATGGCTACCTTTTTACTCTTATCTACTTGAAAATCACCTTCAACTATTTTCATCTACTACCTTTAAATTTTTGTGAAATTATAACCAATTATTCTACAATGCTTCTAATAGCATCAATCTGTTCTATTAAACTATCTAGCCTCTTTAACTCTATCATATTTGGACCATCACTTAGAGCAATAGTTGGGTCAAAGTGTGTCTCAAAAAAGAATCCATCTACCCCAACAGCTGCTGCTCCTCGTGCAAGGTATGGAACTAAAGTAGAATCGCCACCTGAAGTAGCTCCACTAGAGGCTGGTTGTTGCACAGAGTGAGTTGCATCAAAAATCACAGGAGCAAACTCTCTCATCTGTTTTAAACTTCTCATATCTACAACCAAATTACCATAACCAAAAGTTGTTCCTCTCTCTGTTAACCAAACATCATACTTTTGAGCATTTTCATAACTAGCTTCACCATCAAAACCACGAGTTTTCAATACTTTTTTAACAGAGTGTTCCATAGCTTGTGGAGCTAAAAATTGCCCTTTTTTAATATTTACTATAGCTCCTGTTTTAGCTGATGCAACTAACAAATCAGTTTGACGACATAAAAATGCAGGAATCTGTAAAACATCTACCACCTCTGCTACAGCTTTAGGTTGGGTATAGTCATGAACATCAGTTAAAAGTTTATAACCAAACTGCTCTTTAACCTCTTGTAACATCTTTAAACCCTCATCAATTCCAGGTCCTCTAAAAGAGTCAAGACTTGTTCGATTTGCTTTATCGAAACTAGCTTTAAAGTAAAAATCTTTAGTGCAATCTTCATGGTATTTACTTAAACTTTCTGCAATTCTCATAACAGTATCTCGACTCTCTAGCACACATGGTCCTGCAATTAATATCATTTTTTATCCTTTACAAAAGCAACAATTAACCCTGAAGTTATGACTAAAATTATACCTAAAACTTTCAAAGGTGTTGGTATAGGGTCACCTAAAGCAACACCTATTATAAGTGCAAAGACAATATTTGAATAGGAGATAGTCCCTACAATACCAGCCTTGGTATACTCATACGCTTTAGTCATTAGCACTTGAGAAGCTGTTGCTGAAAGCCCCATAACAATAAGATATATCCAAAGAATTCCATGAGGCATAACAAATTCATCAAACATAAATTCTAAATATTTAGGAGGTTCAACATAAGGAGAAAGAGCCATTAAAAGGATAGGAGCTAATGTTCCAACCCCCATAAAGCTCATCACAATAGCTCTTGTATCGTAATATACTCGTAACTCACGAATAGAAGTATAAGCAAGTGCCGCTCCAATCCCTGAAAAAATTCCTAACAGACTATATTTACTAAAACTTGCTCCCTCTGGTGGTAGCGAGATACATGCCATACCAATAAATCCTAAAATAATAGCTACAATAGCCCATCTATTAAGTTTCTCATTTAAAAATAAGTACGCAAAAATAGCTACAAATATAGGAGAGGTTTTATTATAGGTTACTGCCTCTCCAAGAGGAATATAAGCAATAATATAGAAGTAAGCTAAAAGTGCTATAAATCCCATAGTTCCACGAAAAAGCAATAAAAGAGGTTTCCCTCCTATCTGTTTTAAAGGAGACTTATAAATAGCAAATCCAACTAAAGCGACACCAAAAACATTTCTAAAAAAAGTCACTTCTACAGGAGGAAGTACTTGACTAACTGTTTTGGCAAATCCACCCATAACAGCAAATGAAAGAGAGGCTAAAAGCATAAATAAAACCCCTCTATCTATGCCTAAAATATATTTTTTCAAAAAAAACCTTTATATTTTTCTGAAAGTTTAGCATATTTCAGTTAGAATACTTTATAAAATTTTAATGATAAAGAAACTATATGAATTTAAAACTAATATCAATTATCTTTCTACTAACCATATTGGCACAATACTCTAGTGCAAAAGAGTATAAATGGAATAATAAATTAACCTTTTTAGGTTTTTTAAAAAAATATCATATTCCTCAAAAAATTTACTATAATATGGACAGAGAAGATAAAGAACTTATTCAAGAGATTAAAGCTGGACAAAGCTACACTATTAACTGGAAAAAAGGGAAAATATCTACAATCAATATCCCTATTTCAGATGATTTAATGCTACAAATTAAACGAAATAAAAAAGATTATAGTGCAAAGTATGTACCTATTCCCTATAAACTTATAGAAAAGACTATATCTATTAGAATTAAACATGACTTAGATAAAGACTTATACAAAGCAACAAAAACACATTACTACTATAAAGAGATTCAAGAAGTCTATTCCAAAGCTCTACCTTTAAACAAAATGAAAAAAGGGGACAGAGTTATTCTATTTTATACTCAAAGATATAGACATAATAAACCATATACAAGTCCTAAGATAGAAGCTTGTCTTATTGAGATTAATAAAAAACCATATTATGGTTTTTTAATGAACGATAACAAATATTATGACTCCAGAGGAGTAAAATATCAACGTACCTACACTACACGTTTTATTCTTCCTGTCTCCTATAAACGTATCTCTAGTCGCTTTACCCATAGTCGTTACCACCCTATTTTACACCGATACAGAGCTCACTTAGGAATTGACTATGCCGCTAGAAAAGGTAATAAAATAGTAGCTAGTTCTTCAGGAAAAATTGTTTTTAAGGGCTGGAAAGGTGGATATGGTCGTGTTATTGAGATAAAACATGCAGGTGGACTAAAAACTCTCTATGCCCACATGAGCCGTTTTGGAAAATATAATCTTGGCTCTTACGTTAAACAAGGACAAGTTATTGGTTATGTAGGAAGTTCGGGAAGAAGTACTGGACCTCATCTACACTTTGGACTTTATAAAAATGGTCATGCCATTAACCCTGCTCAATATGTAGCAAAACAACAAGCAAAAAAGGTAAAATTAAAGAATAAAAAGTACAGAGAACTTAGAAGACTTGTTATTCACTTCAGACCTCAATTTAGAGAGGTTAAAGCAAGAAAAAGCAGTATTGTTAAGAAGGAGAGTAGCAAGTGTTTAAACTGCTTTAAAAAACTCCCTCCTAGAGAATAATGAGAAAATATTTATATTTTCTCAGCTCTAACATCTCCAAAAAGAATCAAATCTTTTAAGACTGCTTTTTGCGTAATTCCATCATCTCCAATACGTAATAATAACTCACCTTTATCACTAGAGAATATATTTTGATGAATAATAGCTCGTGCATACCAAGAGTTATTATTTTCTCCAAGCATCTCTTTATATTCACCATAATCACTTTTTTTAGGAATATAAATTTCAGCTTTTCCATCTTGTTTTTCTGCACCTACAGCTAAAAAAGTATAATGTTTATCCTCTTTAGTTCTATCTATTTTTTTATTTAGATTAAAATAAAGTGTCAAAAGGTCATCTTTTGAATAAAACTTTAATCTCTCTGTACTTTCATCTTCTACCTTACCATTCTTCCAACTCTTATACTTTTTGATTACTATTTTGTTTTTATGATCAATAATATAGACTTTATTACTTGTCTTAGAACCATGAGATTTAATAACTTGATATAAATCTGAGACCATAAGTCCATTTTCAATATGCCCTTTAGAGATATGATGCTCTGTTCTCCCTCCAGAAAGTGTTTTTGCCAAACCTGTTGCTTTTAACTGAACATCAATCTCATAGGTATTTTTATTTCGTTTTAAAACTGCATTTGCAATACCTATTTCACCAATAATTCCAAACTCTACTTTATAGTTCGCTTTAAGTGTTTCAGCACTTAACATAGTTCCCAATAGTAATGTTAAAACTAAAAATATATTTTTCATAATAATCCTTAATGATTTTTGTTAATGAATTTAATCACATTTATGTGTAGTAACTGTGATTAATAAAGCATTATATCTAACATCAAGTAATTATTAAAACTCTGCTATAATTTCAATAATTTTTAACCTTAGGGTGTAGACCCATGACTACATCTTTTTCTAGTTCATAAGCTCCAGCTTATGAATGCCTATAGGAACAATAACAACTTAAAGAATTTAAACTCCTAATTATTACATACTGAAGCTGGAGCTTCGGTACGAGGAAAACAAACATAGAAAGACAAACACCATGACACAATTAAAAAAAGTAGCCATTTTAGGGCGACCAAATGTAGGGAAAAGCTCCCTTTTTAACCGACTACTTAGACAACGAGATGCAATTACTTCTGATGTTGTAGGAACTACTCGTGACATTAAAAAACGAGTTGCTACCATCTCTGGTAATCGTGACTTTGAGATTATAGATACAGGAGGAATAGATGACTCCACAGAGATGTTCTCTATTGTCAAAAAGCTCTCTCTTCGTGCAGCAAATGAGGCTGATGTTATTATCTTTATGGTTGATGGAAAAAAGATTCCTGATGAAGAGGATAAGGAACTTTTCTATCAACTTCAAAATTTAGGTAAACCTATTGCTCTAGTAGTTAATAAAATTGATAATGACAAAGATGAAACAACACGCTATTGGGACTTTTTAGAGTTTGGAGCAGAGCGAACTTTTCCTATGTCTGTAAGCCATAACCGATATATGAATGACTTTTACGCATGGCTAGAGGAGTACATTCCTGAACGTGAAGAAGAGGAGCAAGGGCTACAACTAGAAGAAGATAGCGAACTCTCTTTTGAAGATATTGTTGAGATGGTTCAAGCAGATGATATTGAAGAAGAAGATAGAGATATAAAAGTAGCTATTATTGGTCGTGTCAATACAGGAAAAAGTTCTCTTCTTAATGCTTTTTTAAAAGAAGAACGTTCTGTTGTCTCTGATGTAGCAGGAACAACTATTGACCCTGTTGATGAGTCTATTGAGTACAAAGAACATAAAATTACCTTTGTTGATACAGCAGGAATTAGAAAACGAGGTAAAATTGTAGGTATTGAAAAATACGCTTTTGGTCGAACAGAAGAGATGTTAGAAGAAGCAGATATTGCACTATTAGTTATTGATGCTACAGAAGGTGTACTTGAACTAGATGAACGTATAGCAGGACTCATAGAAAAATATAAACTTGGTTGTCTAATTGTCCTTAATAAATGGGATATTCAAAAAAATGATGAAGAGACTTATCAAAAAGCTGTCCAAAACATTCGTGATGAACTTAAATTTTTACACTATGCTCCACTTATTACTGTTTCAGCAAAAACAGGTCTTAGAGTTCATAAAATTTTAGATGAAATTATTGCCATCTATGGTCGATATAAACAGCGTATTCCTACCTCCAAACTTAATGAAGTTCTTAAATATGCAATCTCAAAACATCATCTTCCAACAGTAAATGGTGGTGTAGTTCGTATTAAATTTGCAACCCAATATGAAACAAAACCACCTAAAATTGCACTTATTATGAATCGACCTGATGGACTTCACTTCTCTTATAAACGTTACTTAACCAATATTTTTAGAGAAAAATTTGACTTTGAGGGTGTTCCACTAGATATTGGTGGACGAAAACGAGGTCAACGAATGGATGAAGATTAATTATTAAACTAGTTACACTCACTAACAAAGTAAGGTATCTATTCCTATGTTATTTATGTTCCTTACCTAACTCATCATAAGGAACTGCTTTAGAAAAGTACCAACCCTGTCCATACTTAACCCCAAAACTTTTTAAAATATCTACAATATCTTGACTATCAATAAACTCTGCAATTACTTCAATATTGTTTTGTTGACAAAAAAGAGCAAAAGTTTTAACAAGACTATAAGCTTTTTTATCATGATGAATCTCTTTTATAATACTTCCATCAATTTTTAAATAATCAATACTAAGATTAAGTAGATGATTTAAGTTTGAGTACCCTGAACCAAAATCATCAATACAAATTTTATACCCAAAAAGTTTTAACTTCTGTAAAGAGAGTTCTACTTTATTATAATCTATGCTTTTATTTTCTAAAATTTCAATATATAATCTATCAGATAAGTCTGAGTTTTGTGCAAACATTGCTAAAATAGAATCATTAATCAAGTCATCAGCTGACAAATTAACCGATATTTGTATCTTTTCATCTTCTCTTAATTTGTTAATATTATACTCAATTACTCTCTTAGTTAAATAGGTATAAAGATATGAATCTTCTAAATCAGGTAAAATTTTATCAGGAAAAATAATATTATCTCCATCTTCAATACGTAAAAGTGCCTCGTAATGATGAAGCTCCTTAGTCTCTAAATCTCTAATAGGCTGATAGTAACATACCAATTTATCAGTCTCTATCATCTCCTTTAACTTCTCTCTATATAGTCTTTGAGTTTGACTAATATCAAAAAAAGAGATACAATTTCTACCATTGTGTTTACATTCATATAGAGCTGTATCTGCTTTGTGAATTACCTCTTGTAGAGATTTTTCAACTTCTGTATGAAACAACACACCTATAGAAATAGTCAAAGAGAACTTCTCTTTATCTATAGTAAATTTTGTACATTCAACAGCAGTACGTATTTTCTCCAATAACTCCCGTACATACTCTTCTGTTCTATTCTCTTTGGAAAAAAGCATTAAAAACTCCTCTCCACTATACTGAATAAAAATATCACTCTTCTCTAAAAATGATGCCATTATTTTAATAACAGATATAATTACCTTATCTCCATTCTCTTGTCCATAAAGATTGTTTATACGTTTAAAAAAGTCAATATCAGCTAAGGCAACATAATAGTTTTTAAAATCAATTTTATCATAGTTGTCTGTCATATAGACTCTGTTATATGTATTAGTTTTAGGATTACGATATATTTTATATTTGTTATAACGAGTATAAAGTACATAAATAAAAAAAACAAAAAGAAGAAATAACAAAATCAGAGCAGAATAACTTAAAAAATCAACACTTACACGTAAAAGTGAAGAGAGTCTATTTTCACTATAGTCAATTACTAAAAGAGCAACTGTTTTATTCTTTTGAACAATAGGTTTAAGAAGTGTAAAAGAGAGTCCATCTATATCTCTTTGAACAAAAACTCTCTTTTTCTTCTCTTTAACAACTTGAGTAAAAAATTTCTCATTTTCAGGAATAAAAGGTTCACTAACATCGGTATGTTCCTCTTTGTCTATATCAAATAGAAAAAAGTATCTACCTTTATTTAAATAGAGAACATAAAGAGATTTTATATCTTGATTTGATAAAACAGAGAGTCTTTTTTCATTTTCAGCCCTTAATACCTTATCTTCTAAATTTGCCCTAATAAAATTTGGGTTTTTAAAAATAATTTGGTCAAGAATATTAGTTGATGTATCATCAACAATACCAATAGCCCTATTTAAAAGAAAATTTTCAACTTTCTCTTCATAACCACCAATACTCTTATAGGAGAAAATAAGTAAAAAAGAGAGTGCAATATAAGTAAATATTAGATAATAATAAGCTCTATTACTATTAAAAAAAGTAAGTTTATTCTGCACAATCGTTTCCCAACCTTAGTTTGTCTATATTGAGAATTTTAACATAAAAATGTGCCTAATTGTGAATATTAAGTTATTAATCTTATATATATTTTAGCTTTTAATACTAAAATTATTATTCTAAGGTAGCTAATAGACATATTGGATTAATTTGACACTCACTCAAAAGATACTTATTATAGGAGCGTGGAAGAGTTAAACCATTCTTTTTTAAACGCTCTTCAATAAAAATTATCTGTGTTCGCCCTTTTTTAAGATATATTGCTCCAATACTATTTTTGTTTATTTGCAATGCTTTATATGAGTCAACAATAACTATTTTATTGATTTTGTTTTTGGGGAAAAGAATAATATCAGCATTCTCTTTTGAAGTAAGTTTTAATTTTTTTTGAAAATCTATATTTTCATTTGAATTAAAAAATTTTAAAACTTTACCTGTTTTTACTGATTTTATATGTGCCAAGGTATTACTTACTTTATCAATATTTAACCCTGCAACTAAAAAAATTGGAAGAAGAAGGGAAATATATAGTAACTTTTTCATAATTTCATCCTTTTGCCTGATAATACTATAAAACATCATAAAACAATATAAAATATAAATAGTAAATATATTAATAAAGTTTATTTATATATTAAAAAATAATAATTTTGCTATAATTCAATCAATATTTTAGAATTATAAAAAGGGAAATTATGCGTGTACTAACTGGAATTCAAGCTTCAGGAAAGCTTCATATTGGTAACTATTTTGGAGCAATGAAGCCTATGATAGAACTTCAAGAGAAAGAGGAGCTTTTTACTTTTATTGCAAACTATCACTCTTTAACTACATCAAAAGATGCAAAACTTTTAAAAGAGCTAACATTTGAAGCAGCAGTAGATTATCTCTCTTTAGGAATAGACCCACAAAAAACCACTTTTTGGGTTCAAAGTGATGTACCTCAGGTACTTGAACTATACTGGATACTCTCAAAATTTACCCCTATGGGGCTACTAGAGAGAGCCCACTCTTACAAAGATAAAGTAGCAAAAGGGATTAGTGCTAACCATGCTCTCTTCTCCTACCCTGTACTTATGGCTGCTGATATTCTTATACTCGATACCCAAAAAGTACCTGTAGGAAAAGACCAAATTCAACATGTTGAAATAACTCGTGATATTGCTACTAAGTTTAACAATGAGTATGGAGAGATTTTTACTCTGCCAGAACATGTAGTCAATGAAGAAGTGGCTACTATTCCAGGTATAGATGGGCAAAAGATGTCAAAATCTTATGACAATGCCATTGATATTTTTATGGAAACAGAGAAAAAACTCCAAAAACGCTGTAATAAAATAATTAGTTCTTCAACACCACTTGGTGAGCCTTTAGAGTATGAGGGGTGTAATATATATAACCTTGCCTCACTCTTTTTAAACAATGAAGAGAGATTAGAACTTCAAAAACGCTACAAGAGTGGCAAAGAGGGGTATGGACACTTTAAAAAATACCTTAAAGAGCTTATTTGGGAAGAGTTTGCAGAGGCTAGAGAGAAGCGTGAGTACTATATAAATAATCCTGATATTGTAAGAGATATTTTAAATGAAGGGGCTAATAAAATGAGAAAAATTGCTGATGAGAAGATGGCACAAGTGCGTGAGGCTGTGGGGATTTTATAACCACCTATCTGCTATTTTTCTAAGTCCTGCTACATTATCAGAAGCAAATATCTTCAGATTTGCTTCCTCCTCTCTCTTTTGTAAATCATAATGTGCCTCCAGATACTCAACAATAGCTTCTCCTGAATGAATAAGTATTGGCTTATGTTCAAAATACTCTAAAAGTGCATCCCCTATAAGAGGAAAATGCGTACACCCCAAAATAATAGCCTTAGGGGTCTCTATATCTGAAAAGTAATGCTCCATAGTTGCTCTAACAAGCTCTCCTGAAAAGATGCCCTCCTCTACTAAAGGGACAAAAAGACCCGTCTGCAAAGAGGTTATATTACTATAGTCTAAATCCTCTAACGCACTCTGATAACGCCTAGAGTTAATAGTTGCACGTGTAGCCATAATCAAAATATGTTCATCTTTAGCTAAGTTGCTATTTTCAAGTGCCATTACCCCAGGTTCAATCACCCCTAAAACAGGGTAGTTACTTTGAGCATTCATATCAGGAAGAGCATAAGCAGAGACTGTATTACAAGCTGTAATTAGTAAATCAATATCGAAGTTATTAAAAAACTCTAAAGCTTCTAGTGAGTAGCGAATAATAGTATTTTTATCTTTTGGGCCATAGGGGACACGAGCTGTATCCCCATAATAGATAATCTCATCAAAAAAGTTATGAGCAAGGAGAGATTTTACAACACTTAACCCCCCTGCTCCTGAGTCAAAAACACCTATTTTCAAAATGTTATAAAATTTTAATCATTCATCATTGCTAAGAACTCAGCATTATTCTTAGTTTTTGTCATTTTAGAGTAGAGGAACTTTAAGCCTTCTACATCTTCCATATTTTGCATAGCGTTTCTAATTGCCCAAACTTTTTGGAGGTCTTCTGCTTTAACCATAAGCTCCTCTTTTCTTGTTCCTGACTTAGTTACGTCAATAGCTGGGTAGATTCTTCGCTCTGCTACATATCTGTTTAAGACGACTTCTGCATTTCCTGTACCCTTAAACTCCTCGAAGATAACCTCGTCCATTCTACTTCCAGTATCTATTAGAGCTGTAGCAACAATAGTCAAAGAGCCACCCTCTTCAATATTTCTTGCTGCCCCAAAGAAACGTTTTGGTTTATGAAGTGCATTAGCATCTACACCACCAGAGAGTACCTTTCCTGAACTAGGAGTTACTGTATTGTAGGCACGAGCCAAACGAGTAATAGAATCAAGTAAAATAATAACATCTTTGCCCATCTCTACACGTCTTTTTGCCTTTTCTATTACCATCTCTGCTGTTCTAACATGATTTTGTGCAGGTAAGTCAAAAGTAGAAGAGTAAACTTCACCTTTAACAGAACGTTGCATATCTGTTACCTCTTCTGGTCGCTCATCTACCAAAAGAACCATTAATGAAGCATCTGGATTGTTATGAGTAATTCCATGAGCCAACTCTTTAAGAAGTTCTGTCTTACCTGTTCTTGGAGGTGCTACTATTAAGGCTCTTTGTCCTTTACCTATAGGAGAGAATAGGTCAAGTACACGCCCTGTTAGTTTAAGTGGGTTATACTCTAATTTAAGTTGTTCTGTAGCATATAGTGGAGTTAAGTTATCAAAAAGTGGTCGTTTCTTTGACTCTTCTGGGGGTAAATAATTAATAGCTTCTATTTTCAATAGAGCATAATACTTCTCTTGATCTTTAGGTTGTCTTACTTGACCTGTAACAACGTCACCGTTTCTAAGGGCAAAACGTTTAATCTGTGTACTACTTACATAGGTATCATTTTGGGAGTTAGCAAAGTTTCCATCTTCACTTCTTAAAAAACCATAGCCATCATTCATGACCTCTAAAATACCAGTAAATAAGATGAATCCACCTTGAGAAACCTGAGACTTTAAAATTTCAAATATTAAATCTTTACGCTTATACTCATTTGGATTTTCAACTTTTACTTTAAATGCTATGTCAACTAGCTCTTCAAGTGATTTTTGTTGTAACTCTTCAACTTTATACCCATCTACAGGTACATGTGTTCGTTGGTTGCCTCTCTTATGATTGTTATGTTTTTTTGATTGTTGTTCGCTCATTGGTCCTCTTAAAAGCTCTATGGGGATTTTGTAGTTTTATTACTTGTAGTTGTGCTATTATAATCAACTTTTTATTAAGTTTCCTTATTCTTAGGGTAGAATTATGATATTAATGATAAATATAGGAGAGGAACATAGGTAAAAAGGGCTAAAAGCTTCATACTTAATGTCATTTTTAACTCCATCATCTGTTCTAACTCTTCATCCATTACAGGTTCATAATATCTCTGTTTTATTAACTCTATTTTAAAAAATATGTCAAATGACTTTAAAACTAAAATTGTAATACTATAAAAATTAAAACTATCAAAATATATTGTAACACCTAAAACATAATAAAAAGTAGGGTGAATTAAAAAAAATAGAAAAATATTCTTATTATAATAGTGATAAAGATTATCAATCATCTCTCTTAATGTATCTGCTTTTTGAATATAGAGTTCAAAAATTTCTAAAAATATCATCATTGTGACTATTTGTATTACTATTTCCATGATGAAAGTTTAGCCAACTATTGGCTATAATACTCTAAAAAAGAGAGTCTTTGTGAAAAAACTTTTTATTACCGATTTAGACCATACCTTTTTACACAGTAACCAAAGTGTAAGTATCTTCTCAAAACAGATATGGAATGAGAAGAGTCAACATGCCCTACTTAGTGTAGCGACAGCTAGAAGTTTCTCTAAAACCCAAGAGTTTTTAGAGGGTTTAGAACTAAATCTTCCTCTTATTTTACTAGATGGAGCTATGATTGCAACAACTGATAAAAAGCTTATTTCACTCAATACTCTATCTAAAGAGCTTAGTGATGCTATTATTGAGGAGAGTAGTAGATTTGGTATCTACCCCTATGTTATTGCTCTTAAAGATAAAAAAACTTTAGATGAGAGTTTCGATATACCTCCTATTTTGAACTATTATCAAAAATTTCTTGTTGAGAATCACTATACTAGTGACAAACGGATTGTTCATAAAAAGAGAATAGAGGGAGATGACAATACATTAAAGCTAGTATATATGGGAGAGGAGTCTCTACTTCGTCCACTCTCAATACATCTAAAAAATGTTTTTGGCTCTCAAATAGAGGTCAAACTCTCACCTGAAAACTATATGAAGTGCTATTTCTTAACCATACTGCACCCTCTTTCAGACAAAGCTCATGCTCTACTAAAGGTTCATGAGTATCTCAATCATGATATTAAAGAGACAACAGTTTTTGGAGATAGCATTAATGATATAGGTATGTTTCGTCTAGCAGGAAATGCTGTTGCTGTTTCTAATGCCTTAGAAGAGGTTAAGCAAGAAGCAGACATTATATTAAAAGAGAGTAACGATGAAGATGCTGTTGCTAAATATTTACAACAACATATTAAAAGTTAATCTTATACCCTACACCATATTGATTTTTAATTAAGTTATGTGGTATCTTCTTACGTAGGTTTTTTACCAGTGTTCTAATAGATGAATTGGTAATAACCTTGTTAAACTCATCGCCCCAAACATAAAAAAAGATTTCATCATCTGAACAAGGAGCACCTGCTTTCTCAACAAGAAGCTCAAATAGTTTTGACTCTCGCTTAGTTAAAGTTACTGCTCTCTCTTCGCAAAAGAGTGTTTTACTTTTACTATCCCAAGAACAGTCACAAGGAAGAGGAATATTTCTTCCTCCATCAACTTTTTTAGATACTTTAAGTAGAGCATTCATCAAATCTGAACGTCCAACTGGTTTAATCAAGTAAGAGGAGAAGTTTAAATCTACAATATCCAGTAAAATCTCTCTATCAGAATGAGCTGTTAATGCAATTAAGGCTACATTATCATCTATTTGTCTTATCTTTTTTGCTAAATTAATACCATTTAATTTAGGAATAAGCAAATCAAGAATAACAAGGTGAATATTGTTCTCTTCAAAAATACGAAATGCCTCTTCTCCATCTCGTGCAATATATACTTCTCGACAAAGTTCTTCTAAGAAGTAGGCATATTTGTCAATAATAGTATCTTCATCTTCGACGTATAATATATTTAAATTTTTTAAAATTTTCATTGTTCCCTTTTTTTGACCTAATTAAAATAATTTAAAATATAATTACATAATATTGTGAATTAACCGTGATTTTCTTTTAATTTTAAATATTTTATAGAGATATTGGTATTTTTAAGTTACATACAATACCTAACTTTTTATTTTTAATCTCAACTTTACCTGACATACTCTCCTCAATAAGCATTTTTAAAATATATAAGCCTAGACCAGTTCCTTTTGAAGCATGTTTAGTAGTAAAATATGGATTATATATTTTAGAAAGAACATCTCTCTTAATCCCTCCACCATTATCTTCAATATCTATAAATAGATACCCATTATCTATTTTTATTCTAACTTTAATAAAAGGTTCAACTTTTAAATTTTTACAAGCATCTATAGAGTTATTAAAAATAATCAATAAGGCTTGAATAAGCTCTGATTTATAAGATTTAATAACTCTATTCTCATCAGTTAAAGAGTATTTTATCTCAAATTTTACATGAGAAGAGTGCTTCATAAGCTTCTGACTCTCTACAAAAAGCTCCTTTAACTTAAAGCTTTCTAAACTCCTTTTAGGACTTGAAAGGTGCATAAAATCATTAATTGTTTTTGAAAGATAAGCAGTTACTTCCTCAATATTATTAAGATATTCATTAAGTCTTTCTTCTGTTAAAGACTCTTTTCTAAAATCAACATCAACTTTTAAAACAACTCCATTAATTTCACTCAAAGGTTGCCTCCATTGATGTGCAATCAATGAAACAGTCTCACCTATTGCTGCTAGTTTATTTTGTTGAATTAAGAGATTTTTCTGCTCCTCTTTCTCTTTTTCAATCTCCTTAATTCGATAAGCTAACATAAGAGAAAAAAGTAGAGTCTCTAACAACATACCAGCTTCAAATAGATAATCAAAACCATATTTTATAGAAACTAACCCTGTATTAGATAAAATATAAAGAAGTCCTATAAAACCCAAAACACTCCATATTATGGCATAAAATAGTGCTAATCTATTTTTATAAACATAGTATAAATAAAATAATGAAAAGATAATTATTGAGTATAATATGGGTAAAGAGATATAAAAAATATTAACAGCAACTTCACTATAAGTAAAACTCTTAAAATATAAATAAGCAATAATAAAATTAATAAATATTGAAAACCATTTGAATATATCAAGTACTCTACTTAAATATAGAACATAAGCTCTCATCTCAAATAACTCTTGTAAAAAACCTATTATAAACATAAAAAAGAGACCTATAGAAATATTTAAGAGAACATATATCATAATTGAAGATAATGAAGTATAGATATGAAAATATCCTAAATAAGAGGCCATATAACTCATAAAAGAAACAACATAGATAATATAGTAAAGATATGGTTTGAACTTTAACATAAAATAGAGTGATAGATTATAGAGTACCATAATAAACATAACACCAAAAAAAACTCCTTGCAAGAAGTTATACTCAATCGAAAATTGACTAAGATATTTAGCTGTTACTAACTTAAAGTGTAACTTAATTTTATCAAAACTTTGAACTTTCAAATAAATATCTGCAACTTCTCCTTTATCTAAAGAGAGAAGAAAAACTCTTTGAGTAATATTATCAAGAGGAGCTTCCTCTTTTTTAAAGTAACCTCCATCTTTATGAATAACTATTTTACCTTGTTTTACAAGATAGTAATCAATTAAATATATATATGACCTCTCAGAGAGAAGATAACGTGTCTCTCTTTTTGTTGTACTATTTTTTACTTTTATCTTAACCCAATAACTACTTTTAACTCGACTCTGTGGTAGGTTATCAAAACTTTTTACCCATTTCCTATTTTTAATATCTAGTGGAGTCTCATCTATACTCTCTACAAAAGTATAGTTATAATAGGACTCAAGTTCACTTAGTTCTGTTTTATCAACTATAAAAAGTTGTGCAGACAAAGAAAGGTTTATGAAAAGTAAAAATAAAAGACTACGCATTTACTTTTAAAAAATTATCTAAATGCCTTAAACGTTCAGGTGTACCAATATCATACCACTTTCCATTATATAGTTCCGTTATAACTATATTTTTATCAATAGCATTAAAGAGTAATGGAGCTAAAGACTGTTTACCATACTCTAACTCTTTAAACATATCTTTAGAGTAGTAACCAATACCAGAAAAAGTATATTTCTCATGTGTACCTGTCAGATAGAAGTCACCATCTAAATTATGTTTAGGGTTCTTTACCAAAATTAGTTTAGCTAAAAGTCCATCATCTAACTTATAGCTACTATCAAATGGATAGTCTGTCCAAATATCTCCATTGACTACTAAAAAGGTATCTGAAAGAAGAGGAAGTGCCTTTACAATCCCTCCTGCTGTCTCCAATGCTCCTTCATTTTGTTCATCAGAAAATTCAATCTGAACACCAAACTCTGAACCATCACCTAAGTAGTCTATTATCTGTTGACCTAAATAGGCAATATTTATAACTATTTGTCCAAATCCTGCATTACGCAGTTGTTCAATATGCCAAACAATAAGAGGTTTTCCTCCTATCTTTAAGAGTGGTTTTGGGGTATGGTTAGTAAGTGGTCTCATTCTAGTACCTAATCCTGCTGCAAGTATCATTGCTTTCATAATTGGCTTCCTTTTTTTAAATATTCTGTAGGGGCGACCTCCGTGTCTGCCCCATATTGTCGTACCGAAATATATATAATTGACAATAAATATTCTGTCTTAATTTCTATAAAATTTTTTTGAATTTCTTGCCATATTGAACAGGGGCAAACACGGAGGTTGCCCCTACAATATTTAAAATATATTGTCCTTAATTTCTATAAAATTTTTTTGAATTTTTTGCCATATTGAAGAGGGGCGAACACGGAGGTTGCCCCTACAATATTTAAAATATATTGTCTTAATTTCTATAAAATTTTTTTGAATTTCTCGCCATATTGAATAGGGGCGAACACGGAGGTTGCCCCTACAATTTTTTTAAAAAATCTCCTAATGGTTTTAACTCACTATACTTTTGACACACCTCATCTATATATTGTAGAGTTTGGGGAATATTATCTATGTAGCTACTCTTTTTGTCACGAATATCTAGTCTAGCAAAAATCCCTAAAATCTTAATATGTCTTTGAAGTCCTGTAAAATCAAACCATCGAATAAACTGCTCATCTGAAACATCAACGCCCTTTAATCTCTTAAACTCTAATGCTAACATCTCCATCTGTTTTGGGTCAAAGTAGACATAGACATCTTTTAAAAGAGAGACCAAATCATAAGTCAAAGCACCATTTCGTGCATCTTGATAATCAATAATCACTAATTTATGTCCTGTCTCTATCATAATATTTCGTGAGTGAAAATCACGATGAACAAAAACATCTTGTGGCTGAGATAAGACTTCATTGCAGATTAACTCCAATGTACCATCTAACATCTTCTGCTCATCTTGACTCAAATCTCTTTTAAGGTGTTGCTCTAAATACCACTCTTGCATTAGACTCATCTCAAACATTAAAAACTCTCTATCATAAGGTTCTAAGTTTGTAGTATCTGCCTTTTGAATCTTTAAAATCTCTTCAATCGCTTTAGTATATAGTAATTCAACACTCATATCACTTAAAATATCTGCTAAGTGTCTTGAACCTAAATCTGTCAAAAGTAGATACCCTTCCTCTAAATTTTGAGCAATAATACGTGGTACTTCAACTTGTACTTTCAATAGACGAACGGAAATATCAATAAAAGGGTAAAGCACCTCTTTGTTTGCTGTAGAGTCCATAAGAATATAGCTTTTATCTTTATCTATAACTCTATAATATCTTCTAAAACTTGCATCTCCACCAAGCACTTCTATTTTGTAATCTCTATAACCTAAATCATTTAACCATGATTTAATCTTTTGCATATATTGCCCCTAAAATAGTATTATCTTTTGCACCTGTGACACTCTTGAGGTCAACTTTTTCATGATGCACTCTCTTGTAGGCTAACCAAGCAAATATCATCGCTTCCATATTGTCAGCATCTACACCATACTTCTGTGTTGAACTAACTTCAACATCTTGTAAAGCCTCTTGTAATTTTTCCATTAAAAAAATGTTTCTTGCACCACCACCACAAACTAAAAGCTCCTTAACATCAAATTGTCTAATTTCGTTTGCGATGCTCTCTACTGTCAATGCTAAGAGGGTTGCTTGAACATCTTTGGCACATATTTTACCTAATGGTTGCAAATATTTTCTTAAAAAATTCTTATTAAAATATTCTCTTCCTGTACTTTTAGGATATTTTAATAAAAAATAGGGGTCATTTAACATATTATTTAAAAGTTTTTCATGAACTTCACCAGATTTTGCCCATGCTCCATCTTTATCATAAGCGATATTTAGATGCTCTTTTACCCACATATCCATTAAAACATTACCACAACCTGTATCGTAACCTAAAAGCTCTGGCTTAAAAATAGAGATATTTGCCATACCTCCAATATTTACAACAGCTACTCTATCTAAATGAGCAAATAAAAAAGCATGAAAAGCAGGAGCTAAAGGAGCTCCTTGCCCTCCTAAAGCTACATCTTTAGAGCGAAAGTCTGAGACAACATCTATTTTTGTCTCAACAGCTACTACAGAAGCATTACCTAGTTGCATTGAAAATGGGTGTTGACCTAAAGGTTCATGCCATAAAGTCTGCCCATGTAGTCCAATAGCCTCCACCTCTAAAGGGTCAAATGAACTCTTAGCTAAGAGTTCATTTACTGCTTTTGCAAAAAAGAGAGCTAATTGATGGTCAACTTCACCTATCTCTTTAAGAGTTACTCTATTGGCTATTAAGTTTAAAATTTGATTTTTTAGAGAATCTTCAAATTGTATAAAGTGAGAAGCTAAGAGATGGCACTCTATATTGTTTAGTTCACAAAGAGCCACATCGACACCATCTAAACTTGTACCAGACATAATACCAATATATTTTTCCATTTAAAATCTTTTTAAAGCCCATTATACTCGATTTTAGGTTTATATTTAATAAGATATGTTTAAAAATAATATTTATAAAAAAATTTAATATTTTTGCTTAAGCTTAATTTTATTAATGTATAATTTCCCTTACAACTATTAAACAAGGAAATATATGAAGTGGAATCTTCTAGGTAATATCAATTTATTGATTGTTGATGATGACCCTTTTAATCGGCAACTTGTTATAAATTTGTTGGGAAAAAGAGAAAATATACATTTTACTGAGGCAGAGAATGGTAAAGATGCTTTAGAGGTTTTAGAAAAACATAATATAGATATGGTACTGCTCGATTTACATATGCCAATAATGGACGGATATGAGACATTAAAAGCTATTAAACATGAAGTAAAATATGACCTTATACCTGTAGCTATTGTAACTACTGATGAAGAGGAGATGAACAAACTCTACTCTTTAGGAGCAGACGATTTTATCTCTAAACCTTTTAAACTCTCTGAACTCGAATCAAGAATATATGCACATATAGAAAAATCACAATATAGGAAAAAATATAATGAATTATCAAAAGACAATATTCAAAAGACACTTATAGAATCAAAAGCTGAAGTCTTAAAAGAGACAAAAGAGGTAGATACTCAAAATAGCTATAATTTAGAGTCTATTGAAAAGAGTCAAAAAAAGCTCTTCTACTCTATGGCAAAAATGTTGAGTACTAAAAATAAAAACTTTAATGATATTCAAATAGTAGCACTGCTCTCTAAAGCACTAAGTCTACTTATAGGATACAATAAAGAACAGGCAAATACAATCTATTATGCTACCTTAATTCGTGAAATTGGTACTCTATCTATAGATGAGAAGATACCTATGCTTTATAGTCTATCTGACTTAGATAGAGAGACTCATACTTCATCTATATTTGCAGGGTATCAACTATTGAACTCTGCCATAGAGACAAACTTTATTAAAGTAGCTAAAATAATAATATTGCAATCTAAGGAGCATTTTGATGGTTCAGGGTTTCCAAAACAAAAAAAAGAGAATGAGATTCATAATATAGCCTATATAGTATCTCTTACGGAGACTTTTAATGCTCTACTTTCTCAAAAGTCTTATTTAAATAACAAACTCCATACAGCAGATGAGACTTTTGAACTTTTAGAGACAAATAGTGGTCAACGGTTTCATCCAAAGATTACAAAGCTTTTTTTGAATCACTTTGAGTACTTTATTGAACTAAGAGAAAAAATAGTTAAACAAAATATATAGAAAGAGAGTAATAACATAATGAAAAGTATTATCGTAAACGCTTACTCAATAAGCGACTTAACAAATAAGATAAACAGAAGTATTACAGAAGAGTTTCAACCAACTTTAGCATTTATCTATACTTCACCTAGATATAATATCCGAAAATTAGTGGTAGAGCTTAACAACTACCCATTTATGGTTTTTGGCTCAACTACAGTAGGAGAGATTTTTGCAGATGAACAACATGGAGCAAAGGAGAGAGAAGAGACCATTGTCTGTATGCTTTTAGACATTGACACTACTGCAATCTCTTTAAGGCTTCTTCAAATAGAAGACAATAGATACTATGAGATAGGTAAACGTGTTGGAGCATGGGCAAAAGAGCAATATGCTAATCCTGCTATTATTACTGTAACCTCTGGACTTGACTTTGACAATGATGGATATAGCCAAGGTATTGTATCTACAGGAGTAGAGTATATTTTTGGTGGTGCAGCAGGAGACGATTTGATTTTGAAAGATACCTTTGTCTTCTCAAAAGAGAACTTCTCTTCTCACGGTATTATTGTTCTTGTACTAGATTTAAAGAAGATAGATATTATAGGAACTAGAGCATTTGGTTGGACAGGTCTTGGTCAAGAGAGAGTTGTAACAAAAGCTGACAAAAACATTGTTTATGAGATAGATGAAAAACCTGCTATTGATTTCTATAAAAAATATCTAAATGTAACCACTGACGATATGCCTCAAACAGGGATAGAGTACCCCCTAGAGGTTCGTTTAAAAAATGGTCAAATTGTCTACAGAGCAATTCTTGATATTCAAGAAGATACTGGAGCATTGATTTTTGCAGGGCATGTTGAAGAGAAGTCAAGAGTTAGACTCTCTACAGCAAGAGGTAAAGCCATAATTCCTTATGTTGAGAAGAGTATTAATGAAGTTTTGAGCAAACATAAAGGTTTTAAACCAGAAATTGGACTACTCTTCCCTTGTTGTTCACGAAAACAGGTTTTAGGAGAGTATGCTATTGAAGAGATTGAAGCGATTTACAAGGTAACTAAAACCCCATTGATTGGCTTCTATGCTTACGGAGAGATTGGTGCATTTCCTAATGGAGGAAATGCTTTTCATAATGAGACATTTGTAACTGCACTATTAAGAGAGAGAAGATAAGATGTTAGTAGAAAATATAACTAAAGCTATAGAGTTAGCACCAGATTTTAAAGATAAAGAGATTACTCTTCAACGTATTCGTTCATTTGAAAATAAGTATCATCAATTACAAAAAAAATACAAAATTACCAATGAGAATAAGTTAACTATCTCTCACCTTTTAACTGAAGTAAATGCAGAACTAGAGGCATCATTAAGCAATGAAAAACGTTTTATTGCCTCTGTGAGTCATGAACTAAGAACTCCACTAACAGCCATTTTAGGGTACGGTGAGCTTCTTAACGATACAGCTCTAAACAATAAACAAAAGAGATATTTGGATAGTATGATTCAGAGTTCAAACCATCTACTATCATTAGTGAGTGACCTACTTGATGTTGCTAAAATTGGAGACAACAAAATTGAAATCTCTCCAAGAGAGGTTGAACTAGATGATATTTTAAATGACTGTGCAAATCTTATTCGCTCACGTGTAGCAAAAGATGTTGATTTTATTGTAGATATTCCTATGCTTGAGTATACCATTAATGCTGATGACAAGAGAATTAAACAGATTTTTATTAATCTTCTTTCAAATGCTGCGAAGTTTACCAAAAAAGGTTCAATCCGTTTCTATGTTAGAAAGATAGAAGAGCTAGAGAATAACAAAGTAAAGATAGTTGCAAATGTAGATGATACAGGAGACGGTATTCCTGATGAAGTTGCAGATACACTCTTTAATCCATTCCAATCAACCGACAAAACCCAAGGTACAGGACTGGGACTCTACATTTCACAAGAGATTTCTCATCTTATGGACGGAGAGATTACAGTTGATTCTAAAAAAGGTGTGGGTAGTAGATTTGAAGTAACCTTTATTGTTGAGAAAGCAAACAAAAAAGAGATTGGTAAGACATTAAAGGGTGCTAACATTATGATGTTCTCCCCTAGAGACACTTTTGTTGAGAAGGTATCAAAAGAGTTTTTAAATCTTGGAGTTAATTTTCAAAATCATGATGTTATAAATGGAGATATTACAGCTTCATTAGTTCAGATGATAGCTTCAGGACGTTTTTATGATATGGCTATTTTTGATACTGATATTTTCAAAAATCATACCATGGATATTGCAGGAACACTAAGAGCAATTAATCCCGATATTAAGTTAGTTGCTGTGGTTGATAGAGAAAACGATAAAAACTTCTCTGATTTTGATAAGATGATTAACAAGCCAATTCCTCACCAACGTTTTATTAAACAGATTGAAGAGGTCTACTCAAAAGAGTTCTTCGAGTCTAACAAAGAGGTAGACTACTCTGGATTAAATATCTTAATTGTTGAAGATGTTGACCTAAATAGAGAGTATGAAAAAGAGATGCTAAACAACTTCTTCTCTATAGACTGTGATACAGCAGAAAATGGTCTAATTGCTGTAGAAAAGGTCAAAAAGAATAACTATGATGCTGTCTTAATGGATATGCGTATGCCTGTTATGAATGGACTTGAAGCAACAAAGAAAATTAGAGAGTTTGACAAAAAACTTCCTATTATCTGTATGTCTGCAAATGTCTACAAAGAGGACAAACTAGCAGCAGAAGAGTCAGGAATGAATGATTTTATTGAGAAGCCTTTAGAGAAAAAAGATATTGAAAATAAACTTATTAAACTACTAAACAATGAGTTTATAACTACAGAACAAGAGAAAACATCTAAAGAGAAAGAAGAGAGTAAGCAAGAGTTATCCATAACAGATGCCAATAGCATGAAAGATATAGCACTAAATCATCTAAAAAACAACTTTAACGATACTGTAGCAAATAAGCTGTATCAGAAAGCACTATCATCAATTAAAACATATTTTGATAGAGTTGAAAAGAGTGTTGAAAATAAAGATGTTAAAGAGTTAGTAGAGGATTTCCATGCACTTAAAGGTGTCCTGTCAAATATTGGAATTAAAGAGCTATCTAATTTAGCAGGAGATTTACAAAAAAAGGCAGAAAAAGGTGACTTTATATCAATAGTTGATGGTAAAAACAGATTAATGGAGCATCTATCTCTACTTTTAGACTCTGTCACAGAGGAGGCATAGATGAAAGATTTTAAAAATTTTGAAGATACTCTTATCTTAAATGTTGATGATGATGAGTTTAATCAAGAGTTAGCAAGTGCAGTTTTTGATGAGTATGATAGAATAAATGTAATACAAGCTGATAATGGAGAGGAGGCTCTTAAACTCTTAGAGACTGAAGCTATAGACTTGATTTTACTTGATTTAATGATGCCAAAGATGAATGGGTTTGAGACATTAAAATATCTAAAATCTAATGCAGAGTATCGAGATATTCCTGTAGTTGTTGTTACCTCAAAAGAGGAAGAGAAAAGAAAAACTTATCAGCTAGGTGCAGATGATTTTATCTCTAAACCTTTTAATCCCGAAGAGTTAAAACTACGTGTCTATAACCACCTACGTATTAAAAAGTTCTCTGAACTATTAAGTGAAATAGAAGAGGAGGACTCCTCCTCTTCCTCTAATCTATCTCATCTAAAAGAGGCTATAGAGATTGCCATAGGTTCACAAAAAAAGCTTTTAGAGAAGCTTGGCAATATTGCCCATGAAAACTCTCATGAAAATGGTAGTAGTGATACTTACGCTTCAAAGAGAATTGGAGAGTATGCTAAAGTAATGGCAAAACTCAATGGACTAAACTCTAAAGAGATTGACAACCTATACTACTCTATGTCTATTTACGATATTGGTCTACTTCGTGTTCCAAAAGAGGATAGAGCTAATCCAAACTCAAAAGCATTTAAAGCCTATCCTCTCTTAGGCTTAGATATTCTTGAAGAGTTAGAGGAGACTACCTTAATAAAGATGGCAAAAGAGGTTATCTTAACACATCAAGAGAATTGGGATGGAAGTGGCTATCCTCATGGTATAAAAGGAGAAAGCATTCCTCTTTATGGACGAATTGCTGCTATTGTTAACTATTTTGATGAGCTAACTACTTCTCGAATCTACTCTCCTGAAACTATCTCCTCTATGGAAGCTCTTGATATTATTAAACGAGAAAGAGGTATTAAATTTGACCCTGCACTAGTGACTCTATTTGCAGATAATTTTGAACGATTTAGAGATATAAAGGATAGATTCTCATGAATAAAGATATAAATACAAAATATGACCTTTCAAAAGATGCAGTACTTTTAATAGACAAAGGTCATCATAAAATATATTGGGTTGGAACAACCTCTACCGAAGCACTTAGAAGCAATATCTATCTTATAAAAGATAGAAGAGAGGGAATGATTATAGATTGTGGAAGTCAAGGCGAATTTCAAGAGACAGTTAAACGAATAAAACAGGTAATGCCCCTCTCTTACGTTACTAAAGTATTTGCAAACCATCAAGACCCTGATGTTACATCTGCCATGGTAGATTGGCTTGAGTTAAATCCAAATATAGAGATTATAGCTTCACCAAATACACATACCTTGATTAAACACTATATGAGTGATGGAAAAGAGTATAGATATGTTAATACAGAGAGAAACCCTACATTAACACTCGATTCAGGTGCTGTACTAGAGTTTATTCCATCTCCATTTATGCACTCTCCTGGTTCAGTATCTATCTATAATCGACATACAAAAACCCTCTTCTCTGGAGATATTTGGGCAGCTATTAGTTTGGAGTGGAAACTCATACTTGAAGATGATTTTAGTGAACATATAGAGCATATGGACTTTTTTCATAAAGGATATATCGCTTCAAATAAAGCAGCTAGAAATTTTCTAATCAATTTTAAAGAGAGAGAAGTTACAAATATTATGCCTCAACATGGAAGCATTATTACTCAAGAAAATGTTAAAAAAGCTTTTGCTTATCTTAAAAATTTAAAGTGTGGTATAGACTACTTTAGAGATATTAGTGATGAAGAGTTGAGCTTTATTGAGTAAATAGTTTAGAGATATAAAGGATAAATCTTCATGAACAAAGATATAAATACAAAATATGACTTTAATAAAGATGCTGTACTTTTAATAGATAAGGGTCATCATAAAATATATTGGGTAGGAACAAGCTCTTCTGAAGCGTTTAAGAGCAATATCTATCTTATTAAAGATAAAAGAGAGGGGATAATTATAGATTGTGGAAGCAGGAGTGAGTTTCAAAATACACTAAAACGGATTAAACAGGTAATGCCAATAAGATATATTACTAAAATATTTGTTAATCATCAAGACCCTGATGTTACCTCTGCTATGGTAGATTGGCTTGAGTTAAATCCAGACATAGAGATTATCACCTCACCAAATACAAATGTATTGATTCAACACTATATTCCAGATGGAAAAGAGTATAGATATTTTAATACAGAAACAAACCCTACTTTAACACTTGATTCAGGTGCAGTATTAGAGTTTATTCCATCTCCATTTATGCATGCACCTGGAGCTGTAACTATTTATAATCGTCATACAAAAACCCTCTTCTCTGGAGATATTTGGGCAGCTATTAGCCTAGAGTGGAAGCTTATACTTGAAGATGATTTCGATAAACATAAAGAGGATATGGACTTTTTTCACAAAGGTTACATTGCTGCAAATAAAGCTAATAGAAATTTTTTAATCAATTTTAAAGATAGGGAGGTAACAAATATTATGCCTCAACATGGAAGTATTATTACTCAAGAAAATGTCTACAAGGCTTTTGAATATCTTAAAGATTTAAAGTGTGGTATAGATTATTTAAGAGATATTAGCGATGAGGAGTTGAGCTTTATTGTTAAAGGTAAAAATGAAATAAAAAATTAATTATTATTAAAAAATTATTAGCTTAAAATAGATTAAAACAGTTACTATTTTAAAAAAAATCTTTTTCTTTTAAAATATCACTTTTTTTTAAAAGTTAAGGTTTTTTCTTCAATTATTTATTAAAATTATCTCCATAAAAACAATACTAATTCAACATGGAGAGAGAAATGAACTATAAAGATAGAAAGATTATAGAGATTGCACAAAGTTTTGGATACTTAACTGCCAAAGAGTTTGCAAATTTTCTAAAATCTCATAACCCAAAAATCAAAATTAGCAATAACGGAAGAGAGTTGATATATCTATCACTATTTTAAATCAACTCTCTCATCTCATCTTCTGATAAGGTTGTAACTCCTAACTTTACAGCTTTATCATACTTCGACCCTGCATCTTCACCATAAATCAAAAAATTTGTCTTTTTAGAAACAGACCCACTCACTTTTGCCCCTAGTTTTTCTAACATCTCTTTTACTACGCCTCGACTAACAGACATAGTCCCTGTAAGAACTACTGTTTTACCTTTAAAAGGATTCTCCTTTGCCTCAACTCTCTCCTCAACCGTAGGTTCGATTTTATCGAACAGCTTCAAAACAAACTCACGGTTAACTCGCATAAACTCAACAAACGAACGAGCCATCTCTACACCAATGCCATCTATGGCTTCTAGTTGCTCCTCTGTCACATCTACTACACCCAAACCAAACTCTAAAGCAATAGCCTTTCCTGCAACAGCTCCAATATGCTCAATACCCATAGCAGAAATAAGTTTAGCTAAAGGTGTCCCTTTTGTTTTGGCTATAGCATCTAAGAGTTTGTTAATTCTCTTCTCTTTAAACCCCTCTAGCCCCTCTAAATCTTCATATTTTAAATTATATAAGTCTAAAATATCTCTTATTTTACCCTCTTTGACCAATAGCTCAACAATCTTAGAACCAAGCCCATCTATATTCATACTTCCCTTTTTAGCAAAGTGAATAATAGAGTTAACAACTCTTGCAGGACAGTCCATATTTTGGCACTTAATAAGTGTTCCCTCATCTAATACCTCTGAACCACAAGCAGGACAAGAGGTTGGACGAACTATATCTTTTTCGCTTCCATCACGTCTATCGGTCAACACTTTAGTAATCTTTGGAATTACATCTCCAGAGCGAATTAAGATAACACTGTCACCTATCTTTAGCCCTTTTCGCTCTATCTCATCAAAGTTATGAAG
>JALWMP010000156.1 GCA_026996165.1 Campylobacteraceae bacterium | reverse complement strand
CAACCTACATCTTTCACCCAGCTCCAAGGGGAGATAGGGGGGCGTATAGTTTAGAGTATGCACTTCAAGAGCCTAGTAAAAAGTGGGGTGTGGTGGTCTTAAGAGCCAATAGTGAGTATGATGGTGGGGACATATATGCAGAGGCTTCTTTTGAGGTACGTAAAACCTATAAGGCTTCACTCTATCGCCAAGAGGTGGTCTCTACTTCTCTTAAACTATTAGATGAGCTTTTTGAAAATATAGAGAACAACAGAACTACCCCACAGATTTTAAATCCCATACATGAACCCTTTACACAAGCAAAAAGGGCGATTGATTGGCAGAGAGATACTACTCAAACCATTATAGACAAAATCTACCTCTCTGACTCTCTACCTGGGGTTTTAGATGAGATTTTAGGGGTAGAGTGTTATCTCTTTGGAGCGTGGGAAGAGGAGAGGTTACGAGGAGAGCCTAAAGAGATATTGGCTAAACGAGATGGGGCTATCTGTCTAGCAACGGTAGATGGGGCTGTTTGGATAAGCCATCTTAAAGAGGTGGGTAGGTTTAAACTTCCTGCTACTTATGTCTTAAAAGAGCGACTGAAAGGGGTAAAAGAGCATAGATTGCCTCTGCTTTTTGACAAGAGCTATAAGAGTTTTTATGAGACCTCTGTAGAGTTTAGAGACAATGTCGCCTACCTCTGCTTTAACTTTCACAATGGGGCGATGAGTACAGCCCAATGTATACGGCTAAAGTATGCCGTTGAGTATCTCAAAGAGAGGTGTGAGGTGTTGGTATTGGTGGGGGGAATGGATTTTTTTTCAAATGGAATTCATCTAAATATCTTAGAAGACAGCCAAAAACAGGGCGAAGATGGTTGGGCAAATATTAATGCGATGAATGATTTAATTCGCTCTATTATCTTTGCAGATGAGATAGTAACTGTTGCCTCTTTTGCTAGAAATGCAGGAGCAGGTGGGGTATTTCTTGGTTTGGCGTGTGACTATGTGGTAGCAAAAGAGGGTGTAGTCCTTAATCCTCACTACAAAACTTTAGGACTTACAGGGAGTGAGTACCATATCTACACACTACCAAAAAGAGTGGGGCAAGAGATGAGTCAAAAACTTTTAGATGAGTGTTTGCCTATCTCTGTCTCTTATGCTAAAAAGATTGGAATGGTTGATGAGGTTTTTGAGGCTAGTGACTATTATGAGGAGCTACATAGTTTTGCTAAAAGTGCTTTTGATGATGATTTTGTGTGGGAGAAGCAGGAGTTTTTAGAGGAGCATGGCGAAGAGATAGAGTTGTGTAAAGAGAGGGAGATAGAGGTGATGTACCCTGAGTTTTGGGAAGAGGATTCTGCTTTTCATGAGTTGAGACGTGAATTTGTTTGGAAAGTCTGTCCAACTAAGACACCTGAAAGATTTAAACAGTACAATTAAAATAAAAATGAATAGGTATTCACCATGCACGAATATAGCGTAGTACAAGCTCTTTTAAATCAGTGTGAAGAGAATGCAGTTGCTAATGAAGCAACAAAAGTAACAAAAGTTGTCTGTAAGATAGGTGTAATGAGTGGCATAGAGACACATCTGCTTCAAGTGGCATTTGATACTTTTAAAGAGGGGACGATGTGTGAAGAGGCTCTATTGGTACTCAACACACAAAAACTCAAACTTGAATGTAAAGATTGTGGTCATGTTTTTGAGGTGGACGAGGTGCGTTACTTCTGTACAAAGTGTGAGAGTCTGCGTGTAAAGGTGCTTGATGGTGAGGATATGTATTTAATGAGCCTTGAGATGAGTTAAGAATTAAGAGGGAAGAGTTAAGAATTAAGTAGGGGCGACCTCCGTGTCTGCCCTTTGAGAGTTAAGAATTAGGGGGGTGTATGGGTGATAGTGTTGTTTCTCAGAAGAGTTATCTGTTTGCCATTCGGATTGTGAAGCTTTATAAGTATTTGACATCGGAGTATAAAGAGTATGTTTTGTCGAAACAGGTTTTACGGAGTGGTACAGCTGTTGGAGCATTGATTCGAGAGGCAAAGTTTGCTCAATCAAAAGCAGATTTTATAAGTAAAATGAGTATTGCCTTAAAAGAGGCAAATGAAACGAACTATTGGATTGATTTACTACACGATACAGAGTATATCAATACAAAAATGTATCAAGATTATAGAAAAAGATATAAACGAAATTATATCGCTACTAGTAAGCATAGTTAAAAGTTCAAAAAATAACTCTTAACTCAAAGGGCAGACGCGGAGGTCGCCCCTACTTAATTCTTAACTTAAAACGACGAAGGAGTGCAACGTGCAAGAGTATTGGGAACTATACATGAAAAATTTAGAGGGAAACCCTGCCTCTATACAGTTTAATGCAGGTATCTCTATGGAGATAGATAAGCTAAAGTACATCTACCCTACAATAGCTTTTGTAAAAGCAAAACTAAAAGAGCCTAAAGAGAGTGGATTGTTAGGCGAAAATGAAGAGCCTGAGATACTTTTTATGGAGGATAAGCTTGAAGCCTCTATGATAAAGTTTCGTATTGGTACGTATGTGGGGCGAGTGATTTCTGATGGGTATGTTACTTTTTTGTACTATTTACAATTTACCTATAATTGGGAAGATTTTATAGAGTTTGCACTTACAGAACATCAAAATTATGAAGTAACTCATGGTCATAGTGAAGATAGTGAGTGGAACTACTACAAAAATCTACTCTACCCAACAGCTAAAGAGTGGCAACTGATACAAAATCATAAAGTTTGTAAAGCCCTTAGTGAACAGGGCGATAATCTACACCTAAAACGAGCCATCTCTCATAAACTCTTTTTTGAAAATTCTGATAGAAAAGAGGAGTTAAAAGAGGCTTTAGAGGAGAGAGGGTTTAAAATCCAGCAGAGTATTAAAAATAAAGAGGGTGTTGAGGGGTTAGAGTTTTACCGTATAGATAAACCTTTTTATCATGATATTGATGAGTTGACGTTGGAGTTGATTGATTTATGTGAAGCGTTTGGAGCTTTGTATGATGGGTGGGAGACTTCGGTGGTTAAGTTATAGTCGCTTAACCTCATATATAATCTCTTCGAGTGTTATAGTTTTTTCTTTTCGTTGACAGTCAATATTATGTTTTTGAAGATATTGCAACACAACAGAGATATAACCCTCAAACGCCTCTATAAGCTCGTTACTTAACCCAAACTCAAAAGTTATCTCAGCAGGAACAATACCAATAACAATGGCTTTTGGAACTTCTTTTCCTTGAAGCTCCATCATATCCATACATTGAATAATACCTATCTCGTGAGCTCCACCATTGTTGAGACCGTAGCCACTTATCTCTTGTGCAGGAATAGCGTAGATAGAGGTTGGTTTATCGTTTAGCTCTAGGCTATCTAGTATGACAAGATGATTTGCCTCTTCTAAAATATTGAGTAGATGTATACCCTCTACTCCACCATTGATAATTTGAATATTTGGGTTAAATCTATAGTTTTTTTGAAGGTAGGTTGAGGCGTATACTCCTAAACCATCATCTTTTTCTAGTACGTTTCCTATGCCTATTATTTTCATTTTTTTATTTTATTCCTATAAAAAGTAACTATTTATAATTTTAGCTAAAAACACTTAATCACACATCATCAGCTTATTAGCCAAATATGGGTAAAATTCGCCAGAAATATACTAACTATAAGGTAGACAAATGACAGGATATATGCTTTTCTCAGGTACAGCTAACCCAGAATTGGCACAAGAGGTTTCAGAATATCTCGAACAACCACTCTCTAAAGCAAAAATTACAAAATTTTCAGACAATGAAATTAACGTTAAAATTGATGAGAGTGTAAGAGGAAAAGATGTATTTATTTTGCAACCAACATCAGCACCTGTAAATTTTAACTTGATGGAGCTACTTATTATGGTAGATGCTCTAAAGCGTTCTTCAGCACGTTCTATTACAGCAGTTGTTCCTTACTATGGTTATGCTAGACAAGATAGAAAAGCAGAGCCAAGAGTTCCTATTTCAGCTAAATTGGTAGCCAATCTTATGGAGACAGCAGGAATTACTAGAGTTGTAACAGTTGATTTACATGCCTCACAGATTCAAGGTTTTTTTGATGTTCCTGTAGATAACCTTTATGGTGCTGTTTTATTCAATGACTATGTAAAGTCTAAAAATCTTCCAAATCCTATAGTGGCAAGTCCAGATATTGGTGGGGTTGCACGTGCTAGATATTTTGCTAAGACTATGGGCTTAGAGATGGTTATTGTAGATAAACGTCGTGAAAAGGCAAATGAGTCAGAGGTAATGAATATTATTGGTAATGTTGAGGGTAAAGATGTTATTATGATTGATGATATGATAGATACAGCAGGAACTATGGTAAAAGCAGCAGCTGCACTTAAGGCTAAAGGTGCAACATCTGTAATGGCATGTTGTACTCACCCTGTGCTTTCTGGCCCTGCATTTGAGCGTATTAAAAATGGTGAATTAGATGAGTTAATAGTAACAAATACTATTCCTCTTAAAAATAGAACTTGTGAAAAAATTAAAGTACTCTCAACTGCAAAAATGCTTGGTGAAGTGATTCGTCGTGTTTATAATAATGAGAGTGTAAATTCCCTATTTGAGACAAACTAATGAGAGAAAATAACGTTCCTCAATCGCACATTAGAAATTTTTCTATTATTGCCCATATTGACCATGGTAAATCGACTTTAGCTGATAGGATTATCCAAGAGTGCAATGCTGTCTCTGACCGTAAAATGTCTGCACAGGTCATGGACACAATGGATATAGAAAAAGAGCGTGGTATTACTATTAAAGCTCAATCTGTTCGACTAGATTATATTGCTAATAATGGTGAACACTATATACTTAATCTAATTGACACCCCAGGTCATGTTGACTTCTCTTATGAGGTTAGTCGCTCTTTAGCTTCTAGTGAGGGTGCATTGCTTATTATTGATGCTGCACAAGGGGTAGAGGCTCAAACTATTGCTAATGTTTATATAGCAATGGAGAATGACCTAGAGCTTATTCCTGTAGTAAACAAAATAGATTTACCTGCTGCTGAACCTGAAAGAGTTCTTGAAGAGGTAGAAGATGCAATAGGAATAGATTGTACTGAACACTCTTTAGTCTCTGCAAAAACAGGTGAAGGTGTGCCTGAGCTTATTGAAGCTATTGTAGAGCGTATACCTGCTCCAAGTGGAGATGAAGATGCTCCTACTAAAGCTCTAATCTATGACTCTTGGTTTGACAACTATTTAGGTGCTTTAGCTCTAGTGCGTGTTTATGATGGGGCTATAGAGAAGGGGCAAAAGATTCAGATTATGAGTACCAAAGAGGAGCATATAGTTTTAGATTTAATGTACCCTAACCCTATTGCTCCTATTAAAACCTCTAAAATTAAAACAGGTGAAATTGGTATTGTAGTTACTGGTTTAAAGACTGTAGATGGACTACAAGTTGGAGATACTGTAACTGACGCTAAAAATCCTACTAAAGAGGCTATTGATGGATTTGAGAGTGCTAAACCATTTGTTTTTGCAGGAATATATCCTATTGAGACTGATAAATTTGAAGATTTACGTGATGCACTTGACAAATTAAAATTAAATGATAGCTCTATTACCTATGAGCCAGAGAGTTCTTTAGCTTTGGGTTCAGGATTTAGAACAGGTTTTCTTGGAATGCTACATATGGAGGTGGTAAAAGAGCGTTTAGAGCGAGAGTTTAACTTAGAGCTGATTGCCTCTGCTCCAACTGTTATATATGAGGTAGCCTTAACCAATGGTGAGCGAATAGAGATTCAAAATCCTTACGATATGCCAGAGGTTCAAAAGATAGATACTATCTATGAGCCATATATTAAAGCAACCATATTAGTACCAAATGATTACCTTGGAAATGTTATTAAACTCCTTAATGACCGTCGTGGTATTCAGGTTAAGATGGACTATATTAATGCTGAACGTGTACTTTTAGAGTACGATTTACCTATGAATGAGATTGTGCTTGACTTCTATGACAAGCTTAAAAGTACTACAAAAGGGTATGCAAGTTTTGACTATGAGCCTATAGGTTTTAGAGCAGGAGATTTAGTAAAACTTGACATTAGAGTAGCAGGTGAAGTTGTTGATGCACTATCTATAATTGTTCCTAGAGAGAAGGCAAGAAGTAGAGGTTTAGCCTTTGTTAAGTCTCTTAAAGAGCTTATTCCAAGACAACTATTTGAGGTTGCTATTCAGGCGAGTATTGGAAATGAGATTATTGCTCGAACCAATGTAAAATCTACTGGTAAAAATGTAACGGCTAAGTGTTATGGTGGAGATATTACACGTAAAAGAAAGCTACTAGAGAAGCAAAAAGCTGGTAAGAAGCGTATGAAGGCTATTGGGAAAGTAAATGTTCCTCAAGAGGCTTTTATGGCTGTGCTTAAGTTAGATAATTAAAATTATTATAGAGGTAGACACATGTGTCTAGCTCTACATTTTTCTATTTACTAGGAATTTGTAATGTAAAGATAGCCCCTTTACTACCATTTTCTACAAAAATCTTTCCATTCATGCTATCTTCAACAATAAGTTTTAAGATATAAAGTCCAAGTCCTGTTCCTCCTGATTTTTCTTTTGTTGTAAAGTATGGATCGAAAATCTTTTTTAGATGCTCTTTAGGAATACCACCTGCATTGTCAGATACAGTTATATAGACATAGTTTTTTAGACGATATGTATCTATAATAATCTCTCCCTTAAAGTCATCTGAACTCTTTTTTGCACAAGCAAAAATAGCATTGTTTAGAAGAACCAAAAGAGACTGTATGAGTTCAGATTTAAAACCGACAAGCTCTATTTTCTCTTTTTTGTTACAGATGATTTCGATGTTTTTATAGCTAGATATAGTAGTTAAGTTAATGGCTTGAGTAATAGTATCTTCTACAAAAAAGCTAACACTCTCTTTGTTAGTCGCAAAAAAAGAGGTAAAATCGTGAATAGTCCTTGATAGGTAGGCTGTAATTCTCTCTATTTCATTAAGATGTGTCTCTAGCTTTTTTGGGTGAAGTCTCTTTTTTCGGTAGTCAATATCTAGGTCTAGTACTACACCATTAATAGCAGAGAGAGGTTGTCTCCACTGATGAGCAATAAGTGAAATCATCTCTCCCATAGATGCTAGTTTACTCTGACGTATCAATAGTGTCTCTTGCTCTCTTTGTTCTTTGTTAATAATTCGTAAATGGTATAATGAAGTGATAAAAGAGATGGTAAAAAGAGGAATCCATAGATAAGCTATGGAGATATAGATATTGTCATTATAAGCTTTCATAAGCCAAATAAAACTTATTAAAGTTGTTGTTAAAATAAGAAGAGTACTATAGATATAGAGTCTTTTTACAAATAAAATAACTATAATTATTGAGAGTAAAAAAGATAGAAGTAGATTAACGTTTTTATACTTCTTGGGTTGTGTAAAGATTGAGTCATCTAAAATATTGTTAATTACCATAGCATGAATCATACTGTTTGAAATCTGTTCTCCATTGTATATAATATAACTAGGATTAAGTCCTACAATAGAAGAGCCTAAAATAGCTATTTTACCTTGAATATCTTTTGGGTCAACTTCTCCTCTTAAAATATCAATGGCTGAGATAGTCTTTGGTCTACTACTTGAGAAGTTTATTAAAATATCGCTTGTTGATTTGTCAATTTGTAGGTAGTTGTCAAAGCTAAGTAAGGTAGCTAAAGCAAATGAGGGAAAGACTTTATTTTTATAACGCATAAAAAGAGGCACACGCCTAAAGATACCATCATCATCAACACTTGCATTTATAAAACCAAAATTCTCTACACTATTTTGTAATATAGGGTAATTACATAGTAGGGAAGAAGCTGTAAATTTTGTTTTCATATTTGCAAAAATGTTGTTTTTATAGTTTAGTTTTTCACAATGAGAAGCAGTATAGTCTTCATTTGAAAAATATGTTGAGAGAATAGCATTTGAAGACTTTATAGCTTTAGCAAGGAGTCTATCATTGTCTCTTAGTCCAGATGGAATTGAAGAGAACTGAACATTTAACTTAAAATAGCGTTTATAAAATTTTTGTATGCTTATAGGAGATAGTCTATCTTGTTCTGGAAATAGAATATTAATACCTAAAGCCGAAGGGTGCATGTTACTAATACTATTAATAAGTTGAGCATCAAGAACTCTCGCCCAAGGCCATTGTCCCATTGTTTGTAGACTCTTTTCATCAATATCTATAATAACTGAATATGAACCACTGTTTTGCTCTTTAGTATGTGTAAATAGTGTTGTTGAAAAGTCATAAAATTTATAGTCAAGATTTTTTAAAATATCTGTATAATAAAATATAAGATGCAATAGTAAAGATAGGAGTATAACTCCTAAATATTTAATGAATCGACTCATTTACTATTTAATGAAAATCTCAACATTTCTATTTTTTGCATTTGCTGTATTGTCAGGAGTTTTTATTTGTAAATCTTCTTCCCCATATCCTTTAGCTGTTAAAGCAATAACTTTAATACCCTTTTTTTCAATAATAGACTTGATATATTTAGCTCTTTTAAGTGAAACTTTTTGGTTAAGAGCAGCTGAACCTGTTGTATCTGTATGTCCTATAATATCAACGGTACAAGGATAGTGCTCTTTTATTGTTTTTAGAGCCTCCTCTAGCATCTTTTTTGACTCTGGTGTTAAGTTTGTTGAAGCAGCTTCAAAGTATAGAAGATATGAAACAGGTTTTTTAGGTGCAGCTTTTAATACATCTCCAAAGCGTCTGTTTAGCTCATCTTTTGACATCTCTTTAACTTCACTTGGAGCTTCGTCTTTGTCTTTTAACTCAACAAAAGCTCCAACTTTATCTATTTTAGTAGTTGCTTTTTGTGTAGCAACAGTTATGCTACTACCTACTTTTCCACTATCTAAAAGAACGACAGTAGTTTTAGAACACCCAACAAAAAGAAATGATATAGTAGTTATTAAAAGGAGTCTCATCTACTTTACCTCCACAACAAATTTTGTACCACGAATACCAATAGCACCTTCGGGAATGCGAAATTTAACAGATTCTGGAGCTAATTTACTAATCTTTCCTGAGCTAAACATAGCTTTTCCTTTTTTTAGCTCTAAATCAACATCATACTTTTTTTTAGTTGGTTTTACTACATAGTGATTAATAACAAAAATAGCTTTTTCTCCAAGAGAGACACGGCTACCATCATCAAACATAATACCTATTGAACTTTTTGACTTTGTTAAAACAACATCACCATTTTTTAAACTACTTCCCTTTTTTATAGAGATAATTTTACCTTTTCTTTTAACCTCAACATTACCTGAAATCTTTTTAATAATAGCAACATTTGCAAATGTTAAACTACTTAATATAAATAATAAAATGACATTTTTTTTCACTATATAATTCCTTGTATAATATTTATTAGGATAGCTTAAATTAAAAATAGTTTTATACTTTCTTTATCATCATATTTTACAAGAGTTAAAAGTGTTTCAGTTTGTAATATTTAATAATATATTGAAAATCATATAATATTTAGATATACTCTTTATATTAGATATTTAAAGGGGAACACTTGGGCTGGGGAATACATCTACACCTTATTGCTGCTATTTCATGGATTGGTGGCTCAGTTTTTATGTTTGTTTTAGGAATTTCAATGCGTGATAAAAGAGACCAAGAGGTAGTCTATCCGATAGTAGGACCTATATTTGGCTACTTTGAAATGGTTGTTTTAGTTATGCTCATTACTACAGGTATTTGGATGATTGTCCAAAATGGTATGATAGATGTTCTGTTTGATTTTGAAGTTCATTCTCGAGTTATAGAGGCATTAAGAACAAAATTAATTTTAGTTGCTATTATGACGGTTATTACTATTGTTCATTTAAGAATTGCTTTTAGAACCAATGGAAAGAAGAGAACTAAGTTAGAGACTCTACTTTCAAGAGCCTCCTCTATGGGAATTTTTCTTATGAATTTTATTGTACTACATTATGCTATTATAATTAGAAATATACTCTAAAAAAGATGCGTTGTTTAAGTTGTCATAAACTAAGCATATCTACTTTTTGTGAAACTTGTCAAAATAATCTTTTAAAACCATCTATAACTAAACGAAAGTTTGGTTCACTAGATGTCTATAGCTTCTTTAACTATCAGCATATAGAAGATTTATTACTTACAAAACATACTCCACAAGGTTATCAGCTATATAGAGCTTTAGCAAAGCTCTCTTTTAGACCTTTTATTCAAAAATTTGTAGAGAATGACCCTAGAGAAGTTTATGTTATAGGTGTTGATGAAAATGTTAAATCAGGCTATAGTCATGTTGCTCTTCTTACTCATGAAATGAGA
>JALWMP010000155.1 GCA_026996165.1 Campylobacteraceae bacterium | reverse complement strand
GTTGTTAGGTCGTAGTTGGGTGCAGGATTTAGAGTGTAGCCTAAAACCTTTACAAAAAGGTCATCTAAAAAACCATACTGATACTGCTCCTCTTTTGACTTTTTGATATTTTCTATTTTGGGTAAAAAGTCTTGTTTATAGATTTGAAAAGCCTTAGCAATAGGCTCTTTGTTTAGTGAAGTAAGATGATATTTTAATACAGAGTTTTGAAAAAGTTGCATAGATTCCCCTAGCTATAATATGAAGATGATTATAGCAAAAAATGAATTAACGGGTTGTAGGTGTAATATGGTTACACCTATAGTTTTCTATTTAATGCACCTCATGAGCCACTTCATCTTCAAATGCTTTCTTATTAAAAACAATAATCCCAACCAAAATAAAAGCATAAACAAAAGTAGAGAGCAAAATAGTCCCTATGACTATTGCATCAAACATAGCACGGTACTCAAAATGCTCTGGAAGCATCTGAAGCATTACAATAGATAGTCCTCCTTTAATCCCTGCAAAGAGAAGTACAGACCACCAACGTAGACCAATATCGGTCATCTTTTTAGTACGATTAGAGATAAACCCGAAAGTTCCCATCATAAAGGCACGAATAAGAGTAGTGACTAAAAACATTAGTAAAATCTCTTTTTTGTACTCTAAAAGCTCATCAATATGGACAATACTAGCCATAGACATAAACAAAAAGGTATTTGCCAAAAGTGCTAAAACAGCTACATAGTTAAGGTTCTGTTTATGGCGTTCTATGCTAGAGACATCACTACTTAGTTTTCTAGTGATTCCACTTATAAAACCTGTTGAGAAGACCTTTTTGCTTTTGTTAGCACGATTTACAATATTTCTAGCCTTTTTAACTCTCTTTTGGGTCTCATCAAATGATTTTTGAGTAATGGTATTGAGCGTAATAATCGCTACAATAACAGACAATAACCCAGCCATATGGAAGTGTTCAGCCATCTCAAATGCACCATAGGCTGTAAGTAAAATGAGAACCAACTCACTCATAGGGTCAGCAGTAAGACGCATTAAAATAACTCCTAAGTAGCCAACAATAAGCCCGATAATAATTGAAAAAGCGATAACCTTAACAGAGATAACAGCAATATCTAAAGCCCCAACATCAACTCCATTCATCATAGGAATAGCAATAAAGACAAAGATAATCAACGCTGTAGCATCATTAAAGAGTGACTCACCCTCTGCTAAAATGGCTAACTTATGTGGTACTTTAAAGCTAGAAAATACTGCAACTACTGAGACAGGGTCAGTTGCTAATACCATAGCAAATAGAGCAATAATTGCTCCTGTACTTAAGTTATAGTCTGAAAAAAAGATATTTGCCGACAAAATACCCAACCCAACTGAAAGTGCTACAGAGATAAGGGCTAAATAGGTAAGACTTAGTGCATTTTTCTTTAAATCTTCAAGTTTAAGTTGAAGTGCATCGGAGGCAATTAGTATAGGAATTAAAAACAGAACCAACTCTGCAAAGCTCTCATTTGAAAAGAGTACCATATTTGGGAAAAAGTAGTAAAAAGTATAACTTAGCCCAATAAGCGTAATAGGTGAGGGGATTTTAAGATACTTTTGTGCCTCTATAGATATAAATAGAATAGTTAGAAGAAGTAGAAGAGTTAATATCATTTTTATTAGCCTTAAGATTAATTTTTAACTTATTTTAGCTATTTGTGGCTATGATTTGGTTTAGTATACTTTAGGCTACTAATGACTCAACAATCTTTCTTATCTCTTTATAGTCAACTATCTTGTTCTCTCCTGCAACTTTATCAAAAGAGTTGTAACCTAGCTCTTCAAATCGTTTTTTGAGGTTATTTGGAATTCTATTTATAAATCGTTCATACTCCTCTAGTCTCATTCCTGCTTTGGAGTCTAAAAACTCTAAATCTTGTGCCACTCTTGCAATAAGTACCTTTTCATTCTCTTTAGTAATACTCTCTAATCTACTAAAACTACTGTTAATATCATTTAGGACTTTTGAAAAATCTTTTTTATTTTCTTTGGCATAGTTATTTAAATTTTCACGCAGGGTTTTTAGTGCTAAGAGTTCATTGTGGAGAGTATCATTATTTTTTTTTAAGTTCTCTACAGTTGTTTCAAGTTTCTCAACCTGCTCTGTTAAAGAGCCTAAAATATTTAGATACCATACAGCAAAAAAACTAGCTAAAGTACCAACTAAAACAAATGGAAAGAGTAGAAAATCGCTAATAAAACTACTAAGAATAACAACTAATCCAAAGAGACCAACTCCTAAAAAAAATAGAGCAGGAATATTTAGTTTTTCATTGTGAAATAGATTTTTATATAGAGAAAATAGTTTAGACATAAGAGTAACCTTTTTTTGAAATGAAATATAGTCAAAAATGAGTAAAAGAGGACTTAGTTTTTAAAAAAATA
>JALWMP010000154.1 GCA_026996165.1 Campylobacteraceae bacterium | reverse complement strand
GCTCTATAAAAAGAGTAAAAGCTAAAATAAATACAATATCCACCCAATTAAGGTGAATATTTGCAACAAAACTACCAACAATTAAAAGAAAAAGTAGGTTTATATTTTGATGTAACTGTAGAGGCATCATTTAGCCTTTCTACTTACCATCAATAATCTTATCTGCCTCCTTAAAGACCTTATCTATATTGTCACGAATCCATTTACTATCCATCCACTCTTCTGGACGAACCTCTACCCCTTGAACCAAAATACCAAAGTGTAGGTGGTCACCAAGAGCTAAACCTGTTCGCCCTGTTTTTGCAATGATTGTTCCTGCATTAACATGGTCACCCTTTCTTACCAAAATAGTTGAGCAGTGTCCATATAGCGTATAAAGCCCCATACCATGGTCAATCATTGGCATATTACCATAAATTCCATTACTCTCATCGTTAACAACTGTTCCTGCGTTAGAACTTACAATATTTGCCATTTTCGTACTTGCCATATCTAATCCAACATGGTAAGATTCAGAGACTTCATTACTTTTATCTTTATAGTAGTAGTGTCTATGGTCACCAAAAGAGGCAACTTTTGCAGCATTTTTAAGAGGATAGAAGCGTTTTATTTTCCATGAATCTATCATATCATTAGAGACAACTTTACTTAGATTATGAATATACTCTTCATTCTCAAGTCGCATAGTCTCATTAATTGCTTTGAGTTTATCTAATCTATCTTCAATAGTTGAAAATTTAGGTTCACTAGCAATCAAATCAGAAATCTTACCATCAATAAATTTATCTGTAGCCTTAATCCAAGATGTTTTATACTTTTTAGATAATAAATAGAGAGGAATATTTGCTATACGCTTATTTCCTGCCATATCTTCAGCTGTAATATTTGCGGTAAAGCTCTCTTGGTTAAATGGCCAAGCAATTAATGTTGCATAATAACCATCTTTTTTATATGGTACAGCTTTAAAGAAGTTTCCTCCTGCCTCTACAAAGAAGCTCTTAAGTGCTTCATCTTTTACTTGAAAAACAACTAATGCAGAACCACCTCTAGTAATAGAGTAAGAGTTAGACAAGATATTAACATCAGGACGTTTATAGTCAACTTTTATATTAACAACTTTATGAAGCTTATTTCCTTGAAAAAAGTTCCAGTTACTCTTATCTCTTGCATCAATAATAAGTTGAAGCTTTGTTGCTCTTGAGTCTAACTGTACACCATTAATAGCTTTTTTAGGATATTTTACTTCAATGACTTTTTCTTTAATATTTTCTAAAATCATCTCATTAGCAACTACTATTTCATTTTTACCGTCACTAATTTTAATTTTATAATCTTTAAGTCCACTATCATCTGAAAGTTTAATTAATAATGGGGCTTTACAGTTCCAATAGATAAAATTTGGCAAGTTGACTTTAGGTGGATTACGCTCAAAACTCTTTGATGTGTAAACAAATGCTCCACCTGCTACCAATATAAGTAAAATTATTATCCATAAAGAGTTTGACCCTCTATCTCTTCTACCATATCCTCTTCTACGTCTATAACTCATCTAATAATCCTCTTTTCTTTATTTCTTTATTAATATTATTTAATAACTCTTTAATATCCATCTTATCGATATTAAAACCTGAGGCGAGTCTATGACCACCTCCACCAAAATGGACAGCCAGTTCTGAGACATCAGCAAAGTTACTTCTCATAGAGACTTTTAAGCTCTGCTCTAGTTCCATTATAAAAATGGCAATTTTTACTGTTGCTAAAGCAATTCCATAGTCAATTATGCCAACCGTATCAACTACTGTTGCTCCTGTTCGTTTAAAACTCTCTTGTGTTGCTACCAAACTAGCAATTTGTGCATCTTCATAAAACTCTAAAGTATCTAAAGTGCTACTCAAAATTCTAAGTGAACTTAACGATTTACGTTGTGTTAAGTTTCTATTTACCTCGGCAATATTAACTCCCCTAGAGAGTAACTCTGAAGTTACATTAAAGAGTCTATTAGTAACATTAAGTGTTGTAAAATTTTGTGTATCAGTCACCATTGCCACATAGAAACAAGTTGCTGTATTTTTGGTAATGGTAAAATCATTTTTCAAAAACTCATATGCTACCTGTGAAGCCGAAGCACACTTTTCATTTACTATATTTAAAGTTCCATAGTTAGTATTGCTTTTATGATGGTCTATATTGACTATTACTCTTGAACTTAAATCAAACCCAAGTAAATCAATACTTCCTGAATCACAAGAAATTATTAAACTTTTATCAAAATCAATTTGGCGTTTAATTTTAGCAAAATGAGGTAAAAAATCTAAGTAATTTGGTAAAATTCCAACTGCATTACAAACTTCTACCTCTTTTTTTTCATTTTTTAGTATCTCATATAAACCTAAAGCTGTTCCTATTGTATCTGCATCAGGGTTTTTATGTGTAACTATTGAAACTTTTTTAAACTGCTCTAGTAGTGATTTAAACTCTTGAACCATTACCCCTCCATCTTCATAGAAAGGTCTATCCAATTTGCTTGATGGATTAAAGAACCTGATGAAATAGCATCAACTCCAGTCTTAGCAATATCTTCAATAGTATCAAGAGTTACATTACCACTTGCTTCAAGTAAAATATGTGGATAGTTCTCATTACGATAAGCAACTACAGCCCTAATAATTTTATGGCTCATATTGTCACACATTACAATATCTGCTCCTGCTTCCATTGCACTCTTAACACCTTCAAAATTTTCACATTCAATCTCAACTTTAGCAGTAAAAGGAATCTTTTGACGAACCTCTACCATAAACTCATTTAGATTATCAATAGTTTTTAAGTGTGTATCTTTTAACATTAAACAGTCATCTAATCCCATTCTATGGTTAATCCCACCACCACAACGTACAGCATACTTTTCAAATTCTCGTAAAAGAGGTCGTGTCTTTCTTGTATCTAGTAACTTTACACCATAAGGTTTTACTTTTACTACAAACTTACCCGTCAAAGTAGCAATAGATGAAGCATGAAGAGCAATATCTAAAATAGAACGCTCTAAAGATAGAATATAGTGAGAGTTTCCATAGACATAAAGAAGCCTCTCACCTACTTTAAAAGAAGAACCATCTTCTGTATTCCATTCTATCCTTAATCCATACATTTTTGCTAAAACATCTATATACTCTCTACCAGCAAAGATACCATCAGATTTTGCAATAATATAGGCTTTAACATCTTTGGCTTTGGAGATACGAGTAAATAAGTCACCACGACCAATATCTTCACTTACCATTGCTTCTATAAACTTCTCTTTTAACATTTTTAGTGACCTTCTGTTTTTTAGAGAATTATATCATTAAGAGCTTTTTTTTAGATATAATTTCTTAAAAAAAGAATATATTATGTCAATCAATTTAATCGCAAAAAATAAAAAAGCTTACCATGACTATGAGATACTTGAAAAGTATGAGGCAGGAATTGTTCTACAAGGCTATGAGGTTAAAGCCCTAAGAGAAAAAAGAGCTAATCTAAAAGACTCCTTTTGTCGGTTTATCAAAGGTGAGTTATATCTTATGAACGCTCACATAGCTCACCTAGATACAACAAACAAAAACTTTGCAAGAGACACAAGAAGTCCAAGAAAACTGCTACTTCACAAACAAGAGCTAGATAAGCTTTTTGGAAAAGTACAAAAAGATGGTCTAACTATTGTTCCTCTTATGCTATATTTCAATGAAAGAAATTTAGCTAAAGTTAGTATTGCTGTAGCAAAAGGAAAACAGCTACATGACAAACGTGAAACAATGAAGCGTAAAACACAGCTTAGAGAGGCTGCTCAGGCTATGAAGAACTATAGATGATAAGTTAGATTCTAATATTTATGTAGCCTTTCATTATATTTTATTTCATAATTATAGGCTACTTTATGATTTGATAGAGTTAAAAAAGATATTTAGTCAAAATCTCCTCAACCCCAACAGTTATCATCTCCCAAACCTCTTCTTCTTTTAGAGGTTCATAGTACAAATCAGATACATCTTTTCCATTAAAACCAAAGTCACCCATCTTCTTTACATTGGTTAAACCCATAGCCAAAAGCTCTTGCTTATTGCTCTCATCAAGAGCTACAACCAAATCATAACTTGGCAAATCAAACTCACTAACATGTTGAGAGCGTTGTTTAGAGATGTCAATATCATGCTTTTTAGCAATTTTAATTGAAAGATGACAAGGAGCTTCTCCATTATGATAGGTAGAGAGACCTGCTGAGTCTATCTGAATATCTAAACCTAATGCTTTAGCTCTACTCTTTGCAACTCCCTCAGCTAATGACGAACGGCAAATATTTCCAAGACAGACAAATATAATTTTTTTCATTCTCTTCTCCTATACTTTTTATAATTTTAACTAAAATAAACAAAATAAATAGATTTAATCACTTCTAAAGTAAGAAAATATGGGCTTTAACTATATTTAACAGTTTTTTTAGCTTTTTTTATCTTTTCTTTAATATAACTCAAAATAATCACATTTGTATCTCATTTGCTTAATACAATATAAATATAAAAAACTAATAACAAGGAATAGGATATGACACTAGCATTAAATAACAACTATTATAATCAAAATAGTGATGAGCAACTAAATCAAGAAGAGTTAAACTTTTTTAAAAAAGAACTAGAGAAACAAAAAGAGAAACTTGAAATAAGTTTAAAAAGAAAAATAGAAGAGTTAAACAACCAAGATGAAGCAAAAGATGAAGCTGACCATGCAACTATAGCAATAGATAATCTAACAAGTAACACTATTTTAAGAGAACAACAAAAGACTCTTAATCAAATTAAAAGAAGCCTTAACAAAATAGCCTTAGGAACGTATGGTATCTGTACAATGTGTGAGGAAAAGATTAATATAGAAAGACTTAAAATACAAATGTTTTCAGAGCATTGTGTATCTTGTCGAAATAAACTTGATAAAAGAGTATAGAGAGTATTAAACTCTTTGAAATAGAGCAATATTATTATTAATAGTTTTAATCAACTTTAACCCTACCTTTTTAGCCATTATCTCAAAACTTTTAGGAGTAAAAAAACTAATATGTGTAGGGTCTCTTCTATACCACCAATTTAAAAACTCATTATCATCTGCTGGTGGAAACTTTGTCATTATAGCAATATATCCATTAGGATTTAGATGTTGACTTAAAAGCTCAAAGACTTCAAAAGGTTTAGAGAGATGTTCAAAAACCTCTGTTGAGGTAATAAGGTCATAATTTTTAGTTTCATATACTTTTTGAGGAGCATAAAATATATCATAAATATCAACCTCCAATCCTCTTCGCTTTAAAAGCTCACTAAAGACAGGAGTAGGACCAGAACCAAAATCTAAAGCTGTTTTAATATCTTCTAAATATGGAGCAAAAGAGAGTTCAATAAACTCCTCAAACATCGCTACATATCCCTTATTTTCTAAACTATTGTTATGTTGGTCATACTGATATTTCTCTCTTTTTGTATCTACTCTATGATTGTCATCTAACGATATAAATCCACAAGAAGAGCAACGATAATAATCTAATAACTTCTCTTTATCTTCTATCTTTTTTACAAAACTACTACAAATTTTACAAGATTTCATATTTCTACTTAATTTTTTAATGCAATTATAGCCAACTATTTTCTAATTTAAATATAAAGACGATAAACTAAAATAAATAACAATAAACAAATTAAGTTAAAAAATGCTAAAGTACTCATACAATAATTATAAAGGATGAATAAAAATGAGAAGACTACTTTTAAGTTTAATGATTGCAGGACCACTTGCATTTGCAGGGGGAGATATTTTACCAGTTCAAGTTAAGACTAAATTTGAAGAGCCTGTAGTTGTGCAAAAACCTCAACCAAGACACACAGGTTGCTATAAACCACATATTCCAAAATGTCCAGATTGTGTTGATGTAGCAGAAATCTGCCCAGATGACCCAAGTCTACCAGTTGCAGAAACAGTACCGTGTGAAGGTCTTTTAAGACAACAAGCAGCAGCAAGAGCAGCACAACAAGCAGGTCACTAAAAACCTCTTTTACCACCTCTTGGTGGTAAAATTCCATACAATCTAACCCGTTCACTCCACTTATACTTTTTATCTTTTTCTATTTTAATAAAATATAAATCTCCAGAATTTCGCCAAGCATCTAATAAAATACTATTTGTAATCCCTCTATTCTTTAAAGAAACAGAGATAGCATTGTGTTCGTTTAAGTAACCAATATTTGCTCCTACAGTATGAAATGTAAAACTTCTATAGTGCTTTTTTGCTAAAAAACGTAATAAATCTTCTGCCCACTCATGACAAAGCCCTCTCTCTTTTAGACCTAAATTAACTAATGTATTTTGTAACCAAGGAGAGTCAATAGCTCTATATTTTTGTGCTAAAAAATAACTATAGTTAACACTACTCTTTGCCAAGTCATATGCCTCATAGACATCTACACTTGAACCTAGATTAAGAAGCATATTTTTTAAAGTAACAATTTTAACTTGACGTTGCTCTAGGGGTGGAGTTTTAACAGCACACCCCATATAAAAAAGAAGAAGTAGACTAAATAAATATAAACTTTGCATAAAGAGATGCTAAATAGTTATAAAACAGTACCAATAATATTAAAGAGATAATAAGATAAGCCCAAACAAACTTAGGATTTTTAGCTATGACAAATCCTCCTATCATACCAGCTATTAATCCACCAACATGAGCAGAAATATCAATATTTGGAAAAACAAATCCAATTACTAAGTTAATAAGAAGAAGAATACCAAAATCTTTCATAAAAGCTTTAAATTGTCCTCCTAGTCTATCTTTATGAACAAAAACAAACCCTGCTAAAGCTCCAAAAAGACCAAAAATAGCCCCACTTGCTCCAACAGCAACACCATCTAAGTGCATATAGATAGAGGTAAAAGCACCAAAAAATGCTGATATAAAATAGATACTCAAATAGGCAATCTTAGAAAACAACTTTTCAACCATCTTCCCAACAATGTAAAGAGAGAGCATATTCATAATAATATGTGTCCCTCCAGAGTGAATAAAGGTAGAGGTAACTAGTCTATATATTTCACCTTTAACTACTACTGAATATCCATGCAATGCACCTGTTACAAAAATTGTCTCAGCTAAATTATCACTTATAGTAGAGATTAAAAAGAGCAAAATACTCACAGCCATTAAACTATAGGTTAAGGGTATATCTTTAAATTTTTCAATATTATTCATAGGCTTATAATACCAAAATAAACAACCAAAGAGCAAATAGTAGAGCAATAAAAGAGAGTAGATAGAAGAGCCATCGTGAGTATATAGCTAAAAAAGAGAGCGTTAAGTAGCCAAAAAGATAGCTATTTTCTAATTTAAAGGCGACTATATGAGAAGGTAGGCTAAATAGCTCTTGAAGATAGCTATCAAATATGCCTCCAACTCCCAATAGATGAAAAAAGATACTTATAGGGTAAAAGAGAGTAAAAATTAAAGAGAGCAAAGGAGAATAGAGTTGCAAAGAGCTTGTTAGAGGGAAAAAGGCGTGAACTATGGGTAACATTAGAACAAAAAGTCCAAAACTAATAAGTAGTGTCATTAGGTACTTGTTAATATGTGAAAAGTAATGTAACAGTAAAAAGATATAAAATACCCCTGCTATAGAGAACCAAAAAGCCAAAGAGAGCAGAAGTTTAGGAAAGATAACCAACAAAACCAAAACAACTGTAACCAAAAATGAAAACGATACCAACTCCATACCTAAAACCAAAAGTATCCACCCTGCAACCAACATTACATAGGAGCGAAGCAAAGAGGCAGGAGAGCCAACAAACCACACATAAACACCTAAAATAAGAAGCACTATAAACCCAATATCATAAAGATCAAACCTATAGGGGAAAAACCTCTGCTGTAGAGGTCTATAGACTAGACGTATTAAAAAAAAGAGTAGAGTAGATAAAATAGAGAGGTGAAACCCACTTAAAGCTATAAGATGACTAATCCCCAAAGTTGAGACAGACTCTCTAAGTGACCTATTTAGTGGTATTGCAAAGTAGATAGCTTTGTAGAAGCTACTTATGGCTTTGTTGCTGTGTTGTTTCTCTATAAAGTGGGAAAAAGTACTCTTAGAGGTCTCTTTTTTATCATACATATCATTGACTTTAGAGGAGATAAATGGGGTTGATAAGTAGTCCAAAAACTTCATATTGCTATTTGGGAAAAGCTTAACACGTATGGTAGGAGTTAAATCTTTAGCATGAATTTTTGTTCTTGAAAAGAAGTTTAAATCTAAAACAGGAGAGTAGAGTTTTAAAATGGTATGATACTCATCATCTCTCCACCTCTCATAGGCTTGAACTACCTCTACTTTAGTATAAAAAAGGGGCTTTGCTTTAAACTCTCTATACTCTCCATAGAGAAAAAATAGACGAATACCAAGTAGCAACAGAAGAAAAGCTATAGTAAACCAAAACTCTCTAACCTCTACAAAGAGTTTTGGTCTCTCAAGCATAGAGTAGCCTTAGATAGTTGGAAGCTCTATATTGCCTGTATCACGAGTATCAATATTACTATCTTCTTCAAATACCACTTCAAACTCTGCTCCTGAACCACCCTTTGGAGCATCAACAAAGCGAGTAAAGCGTTTTTGAAATAGTAACCGTACAGTTCCTGTAGGTCCATTTCTATGTTTTCCAATAATAAGCTCTGTCTCCTCTTCTGGCTTTTTAACAAACTTATTTTCGTACTCTTTACCCTCAGCTTTTGCTTTCATCTCTTTCTCTTTTTCTGCTGCTTCACGGTAGACATCATCACGGTAGACGAACATTACTATGTCGGCATCTTGTTCTATGGAGTTATGAACAACAATATCATTTGCCACAAAATTATGAACACTATCTACTGTTAAATCATAAGTTTTCTCTTTTTTATGTTCTTCTATTGAGACTATTTCGTCCCAATATATATCAATTCTATTTGGCGTAGCAATCTTATCTCCTACCTTTAAATTATCTAATCTAATCCACCCATCTACTCTATAAAATTTATGGTTAGCAGTTGCATTGATAGTTTTACCTGATTTTGTAGTTAACTTATATGTTAATTTTTCACCTGAAAAGAAAGCATTTGTAATAGTAAAGTTATCTATTTTTAGACTACTATCCATAGATTTTGTCTCTATAGGGAGTAGATTTTTATTTTGAGCTAACTCATCTATTCTATAACGTTTTCCACTCTTTGCATCAACAATAATTGAATCTCCTGCAAGACAACCTGACTCTCTTAAATCCGACAACATAGGTCTTTTGTTATCCCTACTCTCAACCCCACGGTTTAACTGTGAAAGAGCAATAATAGGTATCTGCAACTCTCTAGCTAGTTGTTTTAACCCCCTAGAGATTTCAGAGATAACCTGTTGTCTACCCTCAGAGCTATCACCTGACATCAACTGTAGGTAGTCAATAATTGCCATACTTATCTCAGGGTGTTTAGCCTTTAGTTTTCTAAGTTTAGAGCGTACATGATGAATGGTTGCTAACCCACCATCATCAACAAAGAGTTTTCTCTTTGCCATCTTATCTGTAGCACGTGAAAGGTTACTCCACTCCTCATCTGTCAAATCCCCAACTCTAAGCTTTTGTAGAGGAATAGAGGTCTCTGTAGAGAGCAATCTAAGCATCAACTGCTCTGCTGGCATCTCTAGCGAGAAAAAGGCTACACCCTCACCTCTTTCGATAGCTTTTTGGGTCATGTTTAGAACTAATGAGGTGTTGTGTGTAACAGTCATATCTTCGAGTAAAAATAGCCCATTTCCATCTATCTCAAAACCGTAGTAGTCATCTACTTTATCAAACTCTACTTTTATGCCTGTGTGTTGATGATTTCGATTAGAAGCTGATGGACGAGCTTTTTTTCTTGCTACTTTAGTAGGAATCTCATCTAAGTTGCCTACAATTCGTACTCTATAGACTTCACACTCATATCCAATGCTTTTAATTCTTGCCATTTTTGATTTAAATGAGCTTTTAAAACCTAAACTATCTGCTAAAAATTTAATCTGCTTGGCTAATGGCTTTAGTTTTTGTGTAATCTCCATTACATGAAACTTGTCATCATAGTAACCATCACTATCAATTAATCCTGCTAAGAGTTCTAAACGGTTTTTTCGGCTATTAATTAGATAGTGTTGAGGGATATGTTTATTATTTAAAAGATTTAAATCTCTTAATTTTTTTTGTAATGATATATCCTTACTTCTATCTCCTCCTGTGTACCCCTTTCCTATCCTATACATTGGACACTTATTCTCAACAAAGTGAGAATTAAGTAAAAGGGATAATCTATCAGCATACTTTCCTAAATAGTTCACTATTTCACTATCTTTAGTTGCAATTTCTACACCTGAACTTGTACCATCTCCAAGCCACAAACCTAAAA
>JALWMP010000153.1 GCA_026996165.1 Campylobacteraceae bacterium | reverse complement strand
CTGTACTGATGATAACTTGGTTATTGCATCAAATACAGGTTGTCTTGAGGTATCGACAGCAGTATATCCATATACTTCTTGGGATACTTCTTGGATTCATATTGGATTTGAAAATGCTGCAACAGCCACTAGTTGTGCTGAAGCAATGTATAAAGCAAGAAAGAAGAAAGGTACACTTCCAAACCCAGATGCTCCTGTTAAATTTGTAGCATTTGGTGGAGATGGTTCTACTTATGATATTGGTTTCCAGTGGCTAAGTGGTGCTATGGAGAGAGGTCATGACTTTACATATATCTGTTTAGATAATGAAAACTATGCAAATACAGGTGGTCAACGTTCATCTGCAACACCAGTAGGAGCACACACTTCAACTGCACAAGCAGGTTCTAACTCTTATGGTAAAAAGCAGAAGAAAAAAGATATGGTAGCAATTATGGCAGCACATGGTGCACCATATGTTGCACAACTTGCACCAAACAAATGGAAATCAATGGCTAAAGGTTTCCAAAAAGCACTTGAGACTGAAGGACCTTGTTTCATTAATACTGTTTCTGCTTGTACAACAGAGTGGAAATTTGACCCAAAAGATACTATTGGTATAACAGATTTAGCAACAGACTCTCTTATGTTCCCTATCTATGAGATTGTTAATGGTCATGAACTCAACATTCTATATAGACCTAAAAATGTTATTAAGGTAGAAGATTATCTTGCAGCTCAAGGACGTTACAAACACCTCTTTAAACCAGAGAATAAGCATGTAATAGAGCGTATTCAAAAAGAGGTTGATGAAAAATGGGAGTTATTACAAAGAAGAGAAGAGGCAAGAATATAAAAATCTAGCTTTCTTATATTTTTATCCGAATGGACTCTTTTCCATTCGGAAATAGACTCTACAGTAATGACAATTATCCTCTAGTAAAACATTAACATTTTCTATCAGATATTTTTCTCATGAGGAAAAACCATACAAAACTCTTAACCTGAGTTAAATATCAAAATATTAACGAAAATAGCTTTGATACTCATCATAGACTTATTTTTGGTTCTGTTAACCTGAGTTCGACGGAATACCATATCCACAATTTTACGAGATTTTTCATAGGCAACGATAGATTTTTGCAGGACTAACTAGTTAATTCAAAAAAATCTATCTAAGCATATGGGAAACCTCGTAAAACCCGTAGGGAAGCCTAAAAATAGGCAATCTTCCCAAAATAAAATTTTTGGTGTAACTCCGCAACGAAGTGAGGACAATTAGCTACAGCTAGTCCTGCAAATTTGATTTTGAAAATCTTACCTATTTTTAGGCTTTTGTGGATATGGTATTCCGTCGAACTCAGGTTGTTATAAAAAATCAATAAAAGTGAATATTTTTTCCACAATAAAAACACAAATTATGATTATAATTTCCACATGAGAGATATTTTTTATTCCCTTTTTTAGTATCTCTTCATATTTTTTTAATAGTTTCTACTTCATATTTTCTCGCCATAGCCAATTAGGTAAAGTGGAAACTAAAATCACTTTCCTAACTTAACCCTAGGGTCAAACAGAGTATAAGAAATATCGGTTAAAATCAACCCAACAATATAAAGCACCGACCCCAAAAAGACCATAGCTTTTACAATGGCAAAATCTTGTGCATTAATGGCATCTATAGTGTAACTTCCAAGCCCTGGTATTCCAAAAAATGACTCCATAATCAAACTTCCCATAAAGAGTGTAGGAATAACCACCACCACACCTGTCAAGATAGGAAGCATACCATTTTTAAGTACATGACCAAACAGAACTCTTAGCTCTGAAAGCCCTTTGGCTCTTGCTGTTCGTACGTAGTCTTGGTTTATCTGCTCTAAAAAGATACTTCTGTACCATCTCACCCCAGAGCCAATTCCTGCAAAGACTCCAATGAAGATAGGCAAAATAATAAACTTAATACCCTCTAACCCAGAGGCGTAACCTGAAATAGGCACTAAGTGCCACATCTTAGAGAAGAGTACCTGACCTGCAATAATATAAAAGAGTCCAGAGATAGACATAATAACGACAGCTACCACCATCATAGTTGTATCAAGCACTGAGCCTCTAAAGAGGACTAAAAGTAGAGCTAATGAGATGTTGGTAACTAATGCAATTACAAAGGTTGGCAGAGCTATAGAGAGAGAGGGTATCATTCGCTCTTGTATATCTTTGGCGATGTTTCGGTTATTGTCTGAAAAACCAAAGTTAAAGCTAAAGAGTTTAATGGACTCTTGAACAAAGAGTGTATCGGTCACTTTCTCTAAGCCCTCTTTTTTCTCATTGACAAATAGAGGTTTGTCGTAGCCTTTATCGGCTTTCCATGCCTCTATCATCTCTTGGGTTACTCTCTTTCCCCCTAGTTGATTTCTTGCCATATCATCTGGGGTATTTACCATAAAAAAGAGCATAAAGGTTATGAGGTTTACACCTATTAGGATTG
>JALWMP010000152.1 GCA_026996165.1 Campylobacteraceae bacterium | reverse complement strand
GCTCTCTTTTAGACCTTTTATTCAAAAATTTGTAGAGAATGACCCTAGAGAAGTTTATGTTATAGGTGTTGATGAAAATGTTAAATCAGGCTATAGTCATGTTGCTCTTCTTACTCATGAAATGAGACATAAACAAGTTCATATAGAACATGCAAAACTAATGGCAACCAATGGTGTAAACTACTCAGGAAAACCACTACAGTTTAGACTTGAGAATCCAAGAGAGTTTATATATAGTGGTAAAAGAGATATAGAAGTGATTTTGGTTGATGATATTGTGACAACAGGAACTACTCTTAAAGAGGCAAAAGAGATACTAAAGCAGAGTGGAGTGGAGGTGCTTTTTGCTTTAACATTAGCTTCTGTTAGAGATTAGAGGAATTATAGTTTTTAAGATAGTCTTAATTCTATATTAAATATAATATTTAACTAAAATAATTAAAAATATTATATTGGAGTATAGATGTTGTTCCCTTTTAAATTCAAAGAAATTATAAAATTTATAGTTATATTTTCTATTTTAACCTCTTCTCTCTTTGCTATAGATATTAAAAATATTTATGATGCTGTGGATATAGCAGGTAAACAGAGAATGTTTACACAAAGAATGTTAAAAGATTATGCCATGATTGGTATGAAAAATAGTTTTGGTAATGCAGATAAAGATTTAAATATAACTATATCTGAATTTGAAGACCATCTTAACTCTCTTAGTGACTATACAAAAAATAGTAAAATAAAAGATAGTACTAAAAAGGCGAAAGAGGTATGGTTACCAATTAAAAAGATACTTCTTAGCCCTCCAAGTAGAGATAAAGTTGTAGAGCTTCAAGAGAGTTTAGACGAGTTACTATCTTTATCTAATAAGACAACAGGATTGTTTGCTAAAGAGACAGGAAAAGAGTCAGGAAAGATAGTTGATATGTCAGGACGACAAAGAATGTTGTCTCAAAGAATGGCAAGTCTTTATATGTTAAAAGTTTGGGGTATAAATGATAGCAAGTTTCAAGAGAAGATGAAAAGTGCTATGCACCTATTTAAGAGTTCATTAGAGACATTAAAGCATTCAGAGCTAAATACAGATGAGATTAATAAACTTTTAGATGAGGTTGAGAAGTCGTTTATGTTTTTTGAGATTATGAATAGGTCTAAGAGTGTTTTTATTCCATCTTTAATCTATAAGAAGTCTAATGATATTTTAAAAAATATGAATCGTGTAACTCACTGTTATGTTGAAGAGTGTAAATAGGAAATTATGATGAAGAGTAGAGTAATAAAAAAAATAGTTTTAGCTTTTATATTTTTATGGTTATTATCTAGTATTTCATTTGCTAGAAAGATTTCAGAGATAGATTCATCTAAACTTATAGAGATTGCAGGAAAGCAAAGAATGCTTTCTCAACGGATAGCAAAAGATTATATATATATAGGTAAAAAAATAGCTATTAGTAAAGCAGATAAACAATTAAAAGAGTCACTTAATGAGTTTTTTAAAATACATAATGAACTAAGCATATTGATTACTGATTCAGAGATAAAAAATCTTTTAGACTTTGTTTATTTGAGTTCAACTGAGTTAAAAGAGATAGCTAACAAAGATTTTACTCTTGATAATGCTCATCTGATTTTAGACTTAACAGAGTCTATGTTAGAAGGCAATCAATATATTGTCGATTCTTTAAAGGAGGCACATAAGATTAAAGAGTCTAATATATTGGAAAAAGTAGCAAGACAGAGAATGCTCTCTCAAAGAATAGCTAAATATTATATTGCTTATCAGGCTGGTATTAAAGATGACAATACAGTCAATAGTATGAAAGAGACAATAAAACAATTTTCTAAAAATTTAAAATTTCTATTGGCTAACAGAGATAATACCCCTCAAATAGATAAAAAACTTAAAGAGATAGATAGACTTTGGAAGATTGTTCATAAATTTTATAGCAATATAGAGAAGGGTGGTCTACCTCTTATTGTTTTTAATACAACTGACAATATTACAAAAAAGATGGATGAGATAACGAAACTATATATTCAAAAAGATAAATAGCAATGGAGATAAAATGAAAAGAGTATTATATATATTGGTTGCTACTTCTCTGTTAAGTATGGGTATCTTTGCATCTTCAAGGAGTGATGTAAAGATTATAGAGGCAACAGAAAATATACGCTATTTGGGGCAAAAGCTCTCTAAAGATTATCTATATCTATATTCAAATCCTAAAAGAGTAGAATTAAAAGAGAATTTAAGTAAAGATATAGAGAAGCTTGAATTGTCTATCTATGATATTGATATGAGTACTACTAATATTGATAGTAAAAATATTTTAGATTTTTTAACTTATAATATAGAAGAGATAAAAGAGTTGTTATCAAAAAATATAACAAAAGAGAGAAGTATATTAATCTTAGATTATAGTGAAAGTTTTTTAGAGGGTGCTAACTCTATTGCCTCTATGCATACCTATCCTTTTTCTAAAGAAGAGAAGATGTTAAT
>JALWMP010000151.1 GCA_026996165.1 Campylobacteraceae bacterium | reverse complement strand
CATTGAACACATTTTAGCTATAAAAATTGATGGAAAAATTATACCTATTAATCCTTCTGATACTCAAAAGAAAATTCTTGAAATCTTTTCAGATTGAGTTTGTGTGTCTTAGTGAGGAAGTCAGGAAATAAGGACTTAAAGATGGCTATAGAGAATTATGTAGATGATATATTGTACAGTCCAGTTTATGTTTTTGATGATATAGTGTCAAAGATAATTGATAAAAATATATATTTTTCTGAAATTGAACTAAAACGTTGTCCTCTTGAAGTAGACTCAATTTTATTTGAATCTATTAAATCAATTCTTAAAGATTTAAAAGAAGAAGAAGGTTTTTTAAGTCGTTTTATTTATGCTACATTTGGTGTTGAAATACGTAAAAATAAACGTAGACAGCAGTTACTTTATCTAGGGTCAGAACTAAAAACACAACATATCAAAATTAAAGAAAATTTACGTTCAATTCAGAGACAGCAGGAGCAGTTGACTTATAGTATTAATGACTTAGAACGTCTGAAAGAAGCATTTTTAACAAAAAATATGTTTTTTGAAAATGATAAAGTTAAAAATAAAAGTAAATTTTTTATGAGTGAAATAGAGAGCAAGATGAGTAGTTTAGAGGAGTATCAACTATCACTTCTTATGAAATATAATGATTTAGTTGAAGTAGAAAAATTATATCAGCAACTTTTTATACAGATTCCTCGTTATCATGAATTGCGTGAGGAGACATATCTATTATTACTCTCTCCTGTTAGAAAATAGCTTTTATGATATAATTCCGAAATTTTTTATATATTTAATCAAGGAATTAAAATGTTACTTTTTACCCCTGGACCAACTCCTGTACCTGAGTCTGTACGTCAAGCTATGGCTACTCCCACTCTACACCATAGAACACCTGAGTTTGAGGCTATCTTTAAAGAGGCACGAGAGCGTCTTTTAAAGCTTTATGGCATGGATGAGTGTGTAATGTTAGCAAGTTCTGGAACAGGTGCAATGCAGTCGTGTGTTTTAAACCTCTGTAAGAGAAAAGCTCTAACTATCAATGCTGGTAAGTTTGGTGAGCGTTTTGGAAAGATTGTCAAAGCGATGGGAAAAGAGCTTGTTGAGCTTAAGTATGAGTGGAATACTCCTGCATCTTTGGAAGATGTAAAAAAAGCATTAGCTGAAAATCAAGACATTGACTCACTCTTTATCCAAGTAAGTGAGAGTGCAGGGGGGCTAAGACACCCAGTTGAAGAGATTGCTTCGTATGTAAAATCAGTAAACTCAGACATTATGGTAATTGCTGATGGTATTACAGCTGTAGGTGTCGAGAAGATAGATGTAACAAACATAGATGCACTTGTAGCAGGAAGTCAAAAGGCTCTAATGCTTCCTCCAGGGTTAGCTATGATTGGGTTAAGTTCATCTGCTGTTGAGAGAATTGGTGAGGGCGTTGACTACTACTTTAACCTAGCTTCTGAGATTAAAAAACAGCAAAAAAATACAACTGCTTATACTGCTCCAACTACACTGATTATTGGATTAAATGCTATTTTTGATGAGATAGACAAAGAGGGGTTAGAGTCTCTTTACGCTAAAACATCAGCAAGAGCAAAAGCAACACAATCAGCCATTGAAGCTATTGGACTAAACATCTATCCAACAACTCCTGCTAAGTCTATGACAACCGTTATTGATGATGATGCAGAGGCAATTAGAAAACTGCTTAAGACCAAATATGAGGTAAATATCGCAGGTGGTCAAGACCACTTAAAGGGTAAAATTTTCCGTATCAATCAAATGGGTCTGATTCCTGTGCATGAGTCTGTTTGGGTGGTTAATGCTATTGAGATGGCACTTAATGACTTAGGAAGAAGAGAGTTTGATGGGACTGCTTCTAAAGTGTTTAATGAGGTCTATTTCTCTTAATAGTAAATCACCATGAAAAAGATACTATTTTTACTACTTATTACTATTACAACTCTAGTTGCTGATAAGTTGTTAAAAGAGGGGAAGTACTCTTGGTATAGAGGAGGCTCTTTAGCCTCTTTGACAGTTAAAAAAGACAAAGCAAATGGCTATGGAATTTTGGGAGAGGCAATCCATGGACTAAAGAGAAGAGAGATAAGCTTTACAGGCTTTATGAAAAATGCTAAGTTAGTCTATAAAGAGGGACAAGGTCTTAGTCGTTATACTATTACTCTAACGCTAAGAGAAGATGGTAGTTTTGATATAGAAGAGAAGGACTTTGCTCCTTTTATACACTCTATTCGTTTTGCAGGTCACTTTACCTCAGATGATAACCCAAGTTTTGATTGTAAAAAGGCTAAAACATTTACAGAAAAAGCAATTTGTGATAACAGAGGTTTAGCAAGATTAGACCGACAAATGGCAAAGAGTTACTCTCTTTTAAAGAGTGGACTTTTTTATAAAAAAGAGCCACAAAAGAGAGTTGAACTTTTGAAGAAAGAGCAGAGAGCATGGGTACAAAAACGTAATAGTTGTAAAAATGAAAAGATGTA
>JALWMP010000150.1 GCA_026996165.1 Campylobacteraceae bacterium | reverse complement strand
GATAAAAGTGACTCTTGGCATTTAAGTTCAAGAAGAAAGAACCCAGAGAGCAATACTTTACAACTTCCTATTGGAAAATATAGTGCTAATTGTTCATATAATGAGTTTAAGAAAAAAGATATTCCTGTAGAGATAAAAGCAGGTAAGACTACTCATATTGATGTTGTATTTGCACCATTTCATGTAAGTGTAAAAGGAATTACTCCATGTACTAATTTGCATTTTGAATTAATTACTACAAGTGGTGAGACAGTTGTTGAAAAAGATGCTCAAGCATATAAAGGCATTGATTTTGTTGTTTCAAAAGGTAAATATGTAATTGAAATTAGTAATGAAGATAAAAAAGTCAAAAAAAGTATAGATGTAGGAGCAGGAGAAAATAGTGCTATAGTTGATTTTGGTGGAGATGATAGATTAAATAGTATTGAAGGAGTATGGAAAACAAGTGAAGGCAAAGCAACTATTGGTCTTGATGGTAAAAAGGTTCATGGTTATTATAGTAATGATAATGGTGAATTAATAGGAGAAATGACTTATCCTAAGCGTTTTGAAGGGTATTGGATAGAAGATAATTCAAATGAAAAATGTTCTACTGCTAAAAATGGACGCTACTATTGGGGAAAAGTAATTTGGAAGTTTGATGATAAAATGTGTAGCTTTAAGGGAAAATACTCTTACTGTAATAAAAAACCAAATAGTAGTTGGAGAGGTAGTTACATTCGTCCTTTAAATGATAACGATAAGCATAACTTGCTTATGAAAGATGATACAAAAAATAAATCTAAAGAGGAGACAAAAACAGACACTTCCACACAAAACAGTAATAAAGAAAATTCAGCTAAGACCATAACCGTAGGTGATAAGGTTATCAATATAGAGAGCTTAAGTGATGAGCAAATTAAAAAACTTCAAGATATGAAAAAAATGCTTGAGATATTTGGAAATAAAAAATAAGGATAAAAAAATGAAAAAGTTAATATTACTCTCTGCTTTAAGTGCTTTGGCTATGGCAGACTTAACATTAGAGTATCAAATGGACGGCAATGAAAAGCAGATTCTTAAATATAAAGATGCCAATCATATAAAGATTATAAATAGAGAAGCAAAAAGTAAAGAAAGTAGTGAAATACTACTTATTGGCAATAAAAAATATATGGTTGTAAATGAAAATGGCAAGAAGCACTATATGGATATGGATGTCATGATGCAACAGATGAAGCAGATGGCAAGTATGATGGGTGGTGTAGAGCAACCAAGCCAAAAAGAGCCTGAAGTTAACTTTAAGATTGTTAAAAAAGGTGGCAAGAAAAAGGTAGCAGGTATAGATGCTGAAGTTTGGACATTAGAGGTTAATGATAATGGTCATAAAGAGCGTATGAATGTTTCAGTTACTAAAAACAAACAGATAGTCGATGCCATACACAAATATACCGACGCTATGAACTCTTTAAGTGGAATGGATGAGCAGGGGCAGGATAGTCTTTCTAAGATAATAAATATTGCCGATGGGTATGTAGCAATAGAGTTTGATGGTATGAAGCTTGTTAAGTACGATACATCAGATATTCCTGACTCTCTTTTTGTTTTACCAAAAGGTGTGGATAAGGTCAATAAATTAATGGCAGGTAAGCAGAGTGTTGCAGGTACAAAACCACCTCTTTGTCCTATTACAGGTTCACATGGTAAAGCAAAACAGCTTGATGCTATGACAAAAGAGAGTGTAGATGGGTGGAAACGCATTGAGAGTGCTAACTGTAGTAGTATGATGAAGATGACACTAGAGAATGCAATCTATAAAAAAGGAGACAGCTATATACATCTAAGTCTCTCTGTTAATGTAGATGGTGAAAATGGAATGGTTGCAAGATACAAAACAAGCAATATGAAAATCTCTCACTATCAACGAGGAAAAATAGATGGAATGCGTTATCAGACTGCATTACTTGAAAGGATAGGTCAGTATGTTATGGATATAAAACTGCCTAATGCTATGTTGACATTGACAGCAACTAAAAATGCTAAAGTAGATTTACCAAAATTTGCAAAATCGGCATTGGATTTAAAAAAGTTTGTTCCTGTAAAAAAGTCTCAACCTACAGCCGAAGATGCTTTAAAGTCTCTTGGAGCAATGTTTGGTGGTGGGCAAAATGGAGGTGGAAAAGCACCAAATAGTGAAGAGTTACAAAAGGCAGGAGAGATGTTAAAAGGTCTTTTTGGGAAGTAAGATGAAGAGGTTAATATTAGGATTCTTACTTATATTCAGTGTAAATGTTTTGGAGGCTTCTCCAACTCAACAGACAAAATCTGATGAGAAAAGTAATACCTCTAATCAAATAGCGATTGGTTACAATCCTACTGACTTTACTATTGTTGGTAAATCATTATCAGGGTCAGCTTTGACAGATATTGTTATTAGTAGTTTAAGTAAAGCTAGTTGTCCAAATAATAATTCATATATAATAGTTGGGTCAGAAGATTCAAAGGTAATGAATGCTATTAAGAAGGAGACAGAACTCTCTTCTAGTACCTATTCAGACCCTAATACTAAGTTAAGACCTAATATTCTCAAAGCAACTCATTTGCTAAAAGGAGATGCTATTTTCAATAATGGCAATGTATCAATAAGTTTAAGGCTTGAAGATACTAAAGGTTGCTTATGGTATCAAACAGAAATTTCAGGAACTGAAAATAACTTTTATAAATTGGTAGATAACAGCACAAGACTTTTAGGAAAGCAAATATGTATGAGTAAACCTCAAGTTCAAACATGTTTAAAATCTTATTACACAGTCACAACATCCAAAAAAACAACTAAAACACTAAAACCCATAGAACACTACAGAGGTATAGATAAAGATTTAAAGAGTTACGAAGAAGATAAAGATACTTATTATATCTATGTAGATGAAGATAATGCAAGGATTGTACAGTTACATATTGACTCTAAATCAACAAGAAAGATACATAGAGAATCTTATGAATTAAATACGAAAAGTTGTAAGTATGAAGTTAAAAAAGAGGATGATTTTATTAAAAATATGGGAGGCTCTCCTATATTAGAGTCAGAAGATGCAGGTTGGGGATTTGAAGATGATACAAAGTTTTATGTTAATCTTCCCTCCTCAGACAAAGAGTTGTCTTTTACTTTGGGCAGACTAAAAAAGAGTGGTCACTATAGTAAAAGTATAAAATACAAGGAAAAAATACCAAAATTAGCAAAGGAGATAATTGGAAAAGTTAATGATATGGCAACAGAGTATAGAGATGGAGCAAAAAACTCCGAATTAATAGCATTTTGGAAAGCAGGAGTTGATGCACTTGCCTCTTCAAAAGAAGAGGGTTGTCCTGCTAAAGTATCATTTGAAAGTATGCTTATACCTCCTGTAGATGGAATGCAAGACCCAGATGTAGAGTTTAAGATAAATATTAGACCCTCTACTAAGAATGAGATTAAAATCTTGAAAAATAGAATGAACATAAAATAATTAGGAGAAAAAGATGTTTGAGAAAAAAAGAGTAACAGTAGCAATGGTTGTAGCACTATTAAGTACATCAATGATGTTTGCAGAGGAGAAGATTGATATAGATAAGTACGATATGATTACTATCTATAAAAATACTCCTTCTATTGTAGCAGATATGGAGAAAGAGAGTGCAAAGTTTATAAATAAAGGTGTCAATCCATATAAAATTATGGAAAATCCAACATTTAGTTGTGAAGATTTAGGCTTTAGTAAACCTACTACAAAAGATTTTGGTGATTATGTACGTAAGCATTATAGCAAAGTAGTAAAGAATGATGTAGAAGCACAATGTGATGAACAAGTTTATAAAGGTGGTACAGTAAACTTTGCTATACTTGTTGATGGTAACGATTAGGAGAAAAAAATGAGAAAAGCTTTAAATGCAGTTTTGATTTCAACTCTGCTATTTTCTGTAAGTCTATATGCTTCAGAAAAGTTAGATTTAAACTATTATAAAGATATAACAATAGATTCTAATTATGATGATGAAGATTTTACATTTATGCAAGAGTTTATGAAGCAACACCCTCAAAAAGATGTAAAAGTAATTGAGAATCCAACATTTACTTGTAAAGATGCAGGTTTTACAGAAAAAGAGATGTATCAAGATTTGGTACTTTATGGGGTAAAGACAAAAGATGGCAAAGTAATACAGAGTGAAGAGAAAAAGGAGGGTTCATTTAAAGCAGAACATGCAAAAAAGTATTTTAAAAAGACCTCTAACGGTGAAGCAACTTGTGTTGAGATAGTTCGATATAAAGGAAGTGAGCATTATGGTACAAAAAACTATGCCATACTTAGGGGTAAACGATGAGAGTAGCTCCTCAAAGTATTTTACTTATTATAATGCTATTTAGCTCTTTGCTTTTAGGAGATGAAAACAATGTAACAGTTGAAAGTAGTGAAAAGCAGTTTAAGCCATTTAAGAGCTATACAATGAGTGACTTTCACTTTGCTAAACCTATTGTCTATATGGATATAGCATGGTTTAGTGCTAAAGGAGATTCAGATAGTAAACATTTTGAACTTCGTAAAGATTACACATTTCATACTATGTTAAAAATTGGAAAACTTACTATGTCTGAAAAAATGAAGAGATACTCTTTTGATTATTTGGCACATGCTATATTAAACAAAGAGTATTTTTGGAAAAGAGCTATACCACTTATATGGGATTATACTTTTACAACACTTCGTTTTATAGAACAGGGTGACCCAAGACTCAAAGCCATAACCGAGTCTCAAGATATTATTGACCTTTTTGGTGAGATAGATACTCCTGCTGAGTTGCATGTATGGATAGAAGCTATGTATCGAAACTTAGAGTTTTTGCGTGGTTGGGAAAAGGTAGATAATCTTTATCGTATTCATTTTAAAGGGTTGAATAATTTTTGTATATATTTTGATTATTATGATTATTATGATAAATATGGAAAGAAAGTTAAAACTGAAACAATACAAAACTACCGTGAAAAAGATTGTGATGAAGCACTGCCTTAATAATAAAAATAAAATAATTAGGAGAAAAAGATGAAAAAAATAGTATTAGCAACAATAGTTTTAGGAATGACTTCTGCACTAATAGCAGATGAACCAAAAATAGAGCAACTTCAACTACAAAAAGTTGAAAAAAAAGAGTTAAAACCTGTCTCTATTCATAACAATAAAAATATCTCAGTTATAAATAAAGTTCAGTCATTGGAGTTCCACCCCTATAAAATAAAATCTGGAAAGATAAAGTTTGAGAAGAGAAAATACTATATGCAAAGCTCAATGCACATAGACTCTAACAACAATGTAACAGGTAGTAGAAGTAACCCTTTTTATGTATCTGATGAGATTACTTACTATTGGGATAACTATGGTGATATTGCTTATGAAGTTGACTATCAAGTCTCAAAGTTTGGAGGAGACCCTCTACCTCACAAAATAAAAAAATATGAGAGACTTTGGAAAGGTAATCGTCGTTACTACTACGATGTAAAGAGAAAGAAATCCTCTTATGACCCATATTATACTCGAATAGAGTGTTTTAAAAAGAGACAAAAATATGAACAAGATGGTTGGTTAGCAGTTATGTATCCAAAAGCAAAATATCTTGCGACAGAGACAGTTGCTGGTAAAATGGCAAAACACTATAAAGAGAGTGAGATGTTTGACTTTTATGCTTGGAGAGGTCTATTGCTTAGAGAGATGATGTATTCTTCAAAAATTGAAAATGGAAAAGATGTACGATTTGAACCAGAGAATGAGAGAGTTGCTGTAGATATTAAAACAGATATAAATATAGCTCCATCTATTTTTGCTCCTAAGTGGTTAAAAAAATAGTATAGATGAAAAAACTACTTATACTTATCTTTTTAGTTACTATATCATATGCAGAGTATTACCCAAATGCTCTGTTTGCAGAGGTTGATGGTGTTGCTCATAATGACACACTTAATGTAAGAGTAGCTCCAGATTATCATAGTAAAAAAATAGATGCTTTACCACAATATGCTTTTGTTGGTGTTGACTTTTGCAAAAAGGTAGGTAAATCTACTTGGTGTAAAATCTTTCCTATTGCTCAAAGGGACTATTTTAAGGCTGGTTGGGTCAATGCACGGTATCTAAAATTTGATAATGATGGGGGTTATGTTATTGTTGATGGAAAACCAAATTGTGATTATGCTTTAAGATGTAAAAATCGTAAGTGTGAAGTGGTTACTGGATATATAACTAATCCAAATACAGACTATATTACATCTCTTAAAATAGAGTGGATAGATAGAATAAGACTTAAAGGTGCAGGACGCTTTGAGGCAATGCCTAATGAACCTGAAGCAACAGGTTATTGTACTAGTGACCACCATATATATGATTTTTTAGATAGACAAAAAAAGATAAAGCAGTTAGGTGAAGGAAGCCAAAAGGCATTTGAGATGTTATCTATATTGCGTCATTTTGACACTATGGGTATTGATGGATTTTTAAACTCTATTCACCCTAAAAAAGGGGTTGTAATGACATGGAATACCTATTTTGGAGCTAAAGAGGATATTGTTTTTACAAAAAGTGATATTAAGAGATATATTAATAACCCTTCCAAAAAAATCTTTTGGGGTTACACTGATGGTAAAGGTGATGAGGTTTATCTAAGCTTTCATGACTATATCTCTAAGCTTACAAAACCTATAGATATTAGCAAAATAAAAAAGTTAGAAAACCTTAAAGGATTCCATTGTTCTTCAAAGAGTGAGTGTAAAGGGTATGAGTTTTTTTGGATAGATAAAAAATTGGAAACAAAAAGAAATGATTATTGGCAAGGGCTTGTTATAATAGTTGAAAAGTATCATGATAAATGGTATGTAGTGGGTCTTCTTAGAGACCGATGGACAATATAGGTGGAAAAGATATATAGCAAGGATTTATTGTTCAATAATCTGAGTTCGATGTAATGTTAGTATAAATTTAATCCTCATCTCCCCCACCAGCAACAGCACGAGCCGTTGCAGCAGTAACATCAATGGCTGCACCTGCTACAGCACCAGCAACTGAAATAGGAGTTGTAACAATTTGAGTACAAGCATTAAATAGAAAAATTACTAATAGATAAAATAGATATTTTTTCATAATTAGTTCCTATTTAAATAGGTCAGCTAACGCATCAGTATTAGTTGTTTTTTCAACCTCTGAAGCATTTCCTGAACTATCACCTCTTCTGTCAGTAATCCCCTCAATCTCATTGAGCTCAATAGTATAACCAGTCAACATGGAGGCTAAACGAATATTAATTCCAGATTTACCAATAGCTTTTGCCTTTTGGTCAGAAGTAATATTAATAATTGCTTTTTTCTCTTTACCTTGAAGTACTTTAACACTTTGGGCAATAGCAGGAGATAATGCTCTAGTAATAAAGACTTCAGGAATAGGAGAGTAGTCAACACAGTCAATATTTTCTCCATTTAATTCTGCACTTACTGCATTGATTCTAATTCCTTTTACACCTACAGCAGCACCGATTGGGTCAATATTTGGAAAGTCTGTCTTTAGGGCTATTTTCGCACGTTGACCAGGGATTCTTGCAGATGCCATAATTTGTACTGAACCATCTTCTATCTCAGGAACTTCTTTTGCCATTAGTTTTTCTAAAAACTTAGGCGAAGTTCTTGTAAGTTCTAAAAACATACCCATCTCAGGGTCAATATTTACAAAACGTAAAAGTGCCTTTACAGTATCACCTTTTTTAAATTTTTCACCTTTTATACGGTTACGTTGAGATAATAAACCTTTAAGTTCACCTATCTCAATAAAGGTATTCTCTTTATCATCAACACGATTAACTACACCTATCATAATAGTATTTACTTTCTCTTTATACTTTTCAAAAAGGTCTTGTTCTACTTGTCGTTGTACATGGTATTGTAGCTCTTTAAATAGATTAAAAGAGGCAGTACGTCCATAATCTTCAAGGATAAATGGAGAGCGAAGTTGGTCACCAAGCTCTAAATCTGAACCATACTCTTCTTGGGCTTCAGAGAGGCTCATAACAGCATCAGGCTCACTCTGTAGACGTTCATCATCATCTTTAACAATAGTAATAATTTGTTCAACCGTATAATCTTTTTTATTCATATCTACAGTTGCTTCAAATTCAGAGGTAGCAGAGGTACATCTCTTTGCTGTTTTAATAAGAGCCTCTTTAAACGCATCAACAGCCGATTCGAGTGAAATATTCTTCTCATGAGCCATCGCTTCAATAATATCTACAATTTTTTCCATATTTTAATCCTTATACACTATTTCAAACCATAATTAATTAAATCACAATATAATCACAAAGAGAAAACTTAACAATGCGTTACTATTTCGTGTGATTTTGTCAGTTGTTTGAAGAAGTTGTATTATATCTAAACTAACCTTTAAGGAAAAGAGGTATAATTTAATAATAAAATACAACATATTAAATTATGTCAAAAAATAACATACAAATTGTAACAAAGGATTGGGAATGAAATTGAAATTAGCCAGAACGACTATATCGGCGAAGCCAAAAACAGTAGAGCTGGATAAGCTTGAAGAAGATTTAGATAAAAAATCTATTTTTTATTTTGATAAAGAGAATTCACATAAAGATTTAAAAGCATTAATTGAGTATTTTGAAGAAAAAGCTTACTCTGTATATATGAGAGAAGTAAAATATGGTCTTAATGATGATGAGTATCTATATGAGGTTCATATCGTAAAATAATTATCTATGAAAAAATTATATATAGAAACTTTAGGTTGTGCTATGAATGTTCGAGATAGTGAGCATATAATAGCAGAGCTTAATACAAAAGAACCGTATGAAGTAACTGAAGAGCTAAGTGATGCTGACTTAATTATTATTAACACATGTTCTGTTCGAGAGAAACCTGTCTCTAAACTCTTTTCTGAAATTGGCGTATTTAAAAAGTATAAAAAAGATAGTGCTAAAATTGGTGTAACAGGTTGTACTGCTTCGCATTTAGGTAAAGAGATTATTAAGAGAGCTCCTGTTGTGGACTTTGTTTTAGGTGCTAGAAATGTATCTAAGATTACAAAAGTTATTGAAGAGAAACATGCAGTAGAGGTTGATATTGACCATGATGATAGTACCTATGCTTTTGGTGAATATAGAACCAATCCTTTTAAGTCAATGATAAATATCTCTATGGGGTGCGATAAGTCTTGTACCTATTGTATTGTTCCTGCAACACGAGGAGATGAGATTTCCATTCCATCAAATTTGATTGTTAATGAGATTACTAAAGCTGTTAAGAGTGGTGCAAAAGAGGTAATGCTTCTTGGTCAAAATGTTAATAACTATGGTAAACACTTTACAGCCAATGATGAGAATCTTAACTTTACAGGCTTGTTGCAAAAAATCTCTAAAATAGATGGTTTAGAGCGTATTCGCTTTACTTCTCCTCACCCACTACACATGGACGATGAGTTTTTAGAGGAGTTTGCTAACAACCCTAAGATATGTAAACAGATTCATGTTCCATTACAATCAGGCTCAACATCTCTATTAAAAGCAATGAAGAGAGGCTACTCTAAAGAGTGGTTTTTAAACCGTTGCGAAAAGATACGAAAACTCTGTCCACAAGCAACTATATCTACAGATATTATTGTAGGTTTCCCTGGAGAGAGTGAAGAGGATTTTGAAGATACTATGGATGTATTGGAAAAGGTACGATTTGAACAACTATTCTCATTTAAATACTCTCCAAGACCTCATACAGCAGCAGCCCAGTTTGAAGAGCAAATTCCTAATGAGATTGCAGGGGCAAGATTAACTAGACTTCAATCTAGACATACAGAGATTTTAGATGAGATTATGGACTCACAGATGGATAGAGTTCATAAAGTATATTTTGATGAATTAAAATCTGGGAGAAAAGTCTCTGGACGTTCAGATGATGGAAAACTCTTTTTTGTAGAGGGTAGCGAAGAGTTACTTGGAGAGATTGTTGATGTGAAAGTTACAAAAGTCTCACGAGGTGCTTTAGAGGGTGTCGTGTGCAACTAATCCCTTTTACAAAAAAGGAGTTGCTTCGTAAACTAGAGGTGATATTTATCCCTCCTCTTATCTTTTTTTTTATGAGACTCTTTTGGTTAACCTATAGAAAAAATTACCATTTTATAGATGAACCAATAGAAGGGCAGTGTATGGCAATTACTTGGCATGGTGAGCTTTTTATTTCACCTCAAGTTTATCGAACTCTGCGTAAAACTCAAAAAACCTCAGCTATTATTTCTCAACATCATGATGGTGACCTTATTGCTAAAACATTCTCCTTTTTTAATATAGTTAGTTTGAGAGGCTCTTCTAAAAAGGGTGCAAAAGTAGTTTTACTCTCGGCAATTAAATCTCTTAAAGAGGGTTACTCTGTTATGGTTAGTCCAGATGGACCACGAGGTCCAAGGCATAGTATGAGTAATGGTGCAGTAGCTTTAGCAAAACGAGTAAATCTTCCTCTAATGGTAGTTAATTTTCAAGCTAAATCATATTGGCAGTTAAATAGTTGGGATAGATTTGTCATTCCTAAACCATTTACATCTTTAGAGCTTTATCATCAGGTATTAGATGTAACAGATATGGATATAGATGAGGCTAAAATATATTTAAAAAAACAGATGTTAACATATACTATGTGAGCAATAAATGAATTTTTTATAAGTTAATATTCTTAAAGCAAAATTAAAGATTTATATTACTATTATTTAAAATATTTTTAAATAATATATTTATATTCATAATTTTGCTAATAATAAAAAATAT
>JALWMP010000149.1 GCA_026996165.1 Campylobacteraceae bacterium | reverse complement strand
ATATAATTATACCATATCAAAATTAGATAGAGAAATTTTATTTTTTTTTGTTATAATATATTAAATAAAATTTTTAGGAGAAATCAAAATGAATCATTGTGTAGTTGGAGATGTTCATGGGGAGTATAAGGCTTTATTAAACCTTATTACTAAGACACCTTTAAATTCTACATTGATTTTTGTTGGTGACCTAGTAGACAGAGGAGAAGAGAGTGCAAAGGTTGTACGACTGGTACGAGAGCATAAGTTAGCTTGTGTAAGAGGAAACCATGAAGAGATGATGATTGAATTTGGAAGTGAATTTATTGCAGATATTTATAATGATAGACCAATCTCTCAAGACAATATATGGTTAAATCATGGAGGAAGAGAGACACTATTATCTTATGGGTTAGTCTCAATTATTAACGATGAGATTGTACCTCACCCCTTTATTAGAGATTTTATTTTTCAATTTGAAGATGATATTGAATGGATGAAGAGTTTACCTTTATATATTGAACTTGAAGAGAAGCACTCTTCTGGTCGTAGTATTGTTATTTCTCATTCAGCTATTGCACCTGTTTGGAAATTAAGAAATGAAACAATAAGTTTTAATGATTTTAAAAATACTGTACTTTGGGGTAGAATGAAACCGATAGACTCTGAACCTATTTTTAATATTTTTGGACATACTCCTCAACAGTTTAGACCTGATAGAAATCAGCATTATGTTAATATTGATACGGGTGCTTATAAAAAGGGTGAAAAAGGTTTTGGACTTTTATCTGCTTATTGTATAGAGAGTGGTGAAGTCTTCTCATCTAGTTATATTGAGTATGCTCAGGTAGGTTAATGATAGATTTAATAAAGAATAGAATTCCTGAGTTAGAGGATATGAAAAAGTATCCAAAAGAGTTATATTTTTTAGGTAATTTATCACTTTTAAAAAGACGTAAGATTTCTATTGTTGGAACGAGAAGACCCTCTAGTTATACAAAACAGTATACACAATTTTTGGTGCAAGAGTTAGTAAAACGTGGTATTGCTCTTGTCTCTGGTGCAGCTATGGGTGTTGATGCTATTGTTCATTTATCAGCAGGTTCTGAAAATACCATTGCTGTTGTTGCTAATGGTTTAGATATACGTTATCCATCTGTTAATCGACATTTAATTGAGACAATAGAACAAGATGGATTGGTTATAAGTCAATTTCCTAAAGGAGCAAAGGCTACTCCGTGGTCTTTTGTTGTAAGAAATGAATTAGTTGTAGCTCTAGGAGAGGTTCTTGTTGTAACTGAAGCAGATGAAAACTCTGGTTCAATGCGTTCTGTTGAGTTTGCACTTAAAATGGGAAAGGAGGTATATGTTTTGCCTCAACGTTTAGGTGAGAGTAATGGAACAAATAGATTATTGGCAGAGGGGTTAGCTAAACCTATTAATGATATTTTACAATTTGCTAATAAATTTGGAGTTGAGCCTCAAAATAGTCATATTGAGAAAGATGAGTTTTTCTATTTTTGCCAAACTTTGCCAACACTAGATGAAGCTGTAGCAAAGTTTAGTGATAGAGTTTATGAAGCTGAATTAGAAGGCTTAATTTATATAGAAAATGGTTTAATTCGTTTAGTCTAATGGTGTTGGTGAAATCTCTTTTCCATTATATTCAAAATATAGGTCATTGTCTTTAAAATTAACATGAGTTTTTGTCTTAATGAACTTCATCTCATTACCCTCTATTTCAATATCTTCAACAGTACCTGAGTGACTTTTCATTCTTACAGGAAATTTACTTGTATTGAGTACCCAAAAATCAGTATAATCTATTTTATCTCTATTTTGAACTTTTACTCCATGGTTTCTGTTACTTGCAATACCTTTAAGTAAAAAAATATCATGATAGAAATCATCAGGATCAGACTCTTTCAATAAATCTCCTCTTCCATTTCTTGAAACAAAAGCAATAATGTCAATATTATCGGCAGTTTTCTCATTAATTAGAGTGTATAGCTTTTTTTTATCTTTTATATTTTCCATTCCAGGAAAGGAGTAGTAGGCATTGATATGGCCTTTTAGAATTATATTTTGAAAATTATCAAAATATAGATACTCATCTCTAATTTTTTTATCTCTTATCATAGACGAAATTTTATTTCCTATAGTTTGACTATGTTTTGAGACATTTTTATTTAGAATTGGTTCAATATGTTTATCATTTAATAGACCAATATATGATAATAAATCATTTAATTTATTTCCAATATAATTAAAAGTTTTACTAATGGGGTTGTTTTTTCCAAAAACTTTTTCAATAAGAGTTAGAAAGTAGGAGAGAGCAAAGACCTCAAAAATTGGTGCAAACCATGAAGTTGTCATCCAACTAAAAATTTGTGTAGATATTGCCCACAATGCTTTAAAAAAACCAATTACTAAAACTTTTAGCTCAACGAAAACAGCTAAATGAACAAGTACATCAGTAACATACATTATCCAGATACCTATGCCTAAAGGTAGAACTACAACAATAAAATTTTTCATTTTTGTTTTGAAGTTAATAGCATTATAGTATTGAAAAAGTTCTCTAAAAGGCTTTTTTAGATGATTAAAGATATGTTTTTCTAACCATTTTGATACCCAGTTGTCTATAAACCAACGCTTTATACCTAAGAGAAGTGCTTGAACTATTGTTAGTCCTTTTATAAAATGGATAAACTTTAGTTTACTTATAAACCAAAGTGAAAGAAGTGAAGATTTAAAGACAAGAACAACTGCAATCATATACCCCATGATAAAGTCATAGGATACATGATGAACTTGTGAGAGTAGAGCCATAAATAGTACAGGTACTAAAATGGCAATGAGGGCTTTATATCGACGTTTCATTAGTATTTTTTATTCTGATTCCACAACGTCTGTAGCATAAACGCCAGTAAGTGTTTTCCAAATAATAGAGGCATTAATTCCAACCCAGATAATAATACCAACAGAGATAGTTCCTGTCCAACCCATTTGAGTTTTATTTGAGAAGTCTAAAATACCATATTGATTAAGTCCCCAAATAAATGCTAAAATAATTAAAATAGTGGCAATAGCTCCAACCATACCGATTGATTGTAATATAGACTTAAATGCTAAAATCCAAAGACCAATCATAATAAGTATTGCAAAAGGGGTAAAGCCAGACAAGAGATTTTCTGAACTTGTTAAGTAGTGAATAAAGTGGTGACCTAGTGGATTCCATGTTCCAACTGCAAGTGCTAAAGAGAGAAGAAGTGTAACCCACCATCTTAAATGGCTCTCTGTTTTACCTTTTTTGGTTATGTTTGTTTTAGTTAAAATAGACATTTGTATTTTCCTTAATTTATGAGATTATTTTAGCTTGGATTATATCAAATCAAAAAGAAAAAGTAGATTTTTATGAGAAAAATATTTGTTTTGTATTAATAAAATAGTGACTATATATAAAATTTAGAAGAAATTTATTTTCTTCTAAATTTTATATAATAGATTTAATGTCATTATTGAGTTCTTGACTTGTAACTGAGCCTTTATAGCTAAATTCTGTTACTCCATCTTTTATAACCATTATAAAAGGAAGAATCCCAGTCCAACCATAAGTATTTTGAACATTATATTGTAAATTAGTAGCTGTTTCTCCCGATATAACAGGGTATTTTATATGGTGTCTTCTAATAAAAGCTTTTGCTTGAAAAGGTGACATTTTCCCTTCAACCTGAATAGCTATAATCTCTAGTTTTTTACCATATTTTTGACGTAAACTATTCATAATTGGTATCTCTTTGATACAGTGTGAGCAGTTTTTTCCAAACATCTCCAATATAATAATTTTATTTTTAAATTGAGGAAAGATATAACCATTTTTTCTTTCAATAATTGTAATAGGTTCTCCTTGGAAACTTTTTAACTTATGAATCTCACCTATTTTTGTAATAATTTTTGGTTTAAGCTCTGTAGGCTTTATTTTTCCCTTATTACATGCACTTACAACATTGATGTCATCAGAACATTCAGCAGCAATATTTTTAAAACTAGGTGGTGTTTCTATATTGGAGGTAGGCATTATTTTACGACTCTCTTTTGCTTTTGGACTATTTTTAAAAAGTCCAAAAACACAACCACTATTAAACAGTAGTATAGATGATAGTATAGATAATTTTATTAATATACTTCTTTTCATTTCTTCCCTTTTTTATTGTTTTGTTAAATTTCAATCATTTAAATCTTTAATTAGTTGTTCTAGCTCACTCTTCCCAATGAGTCCAGCTTGAACACTCTCTACTTCTCCATCTTTATTAATTGCAATTAAAAGAGGAAGAGGTATACCATTTGTGTATCCTGCTCTATTGGCAATATATGCAACAAAGTCATTATGGTCATATCCTGCAATAACATTATAGTTCATTTTGTGTTGAGCAACAAACTCTTTAAGACTATCTTTTGGATATAGTTGAGCTTCAATAGCAACAATCTCTAGGTCATCTTTGTGTTCATTTGTAAGTTCAATAAGTTCTGGAATCTCTTTTAGACAAGGTGGACATCTATGTCCAAAAAGAGTTAAAAGTACAGCTTTTCCTTTAAATTCATGAAAATTTAATCCATCTTTAGTCTCTGAAACGGTTAAGTTTTTATCATTAATAGTAGTAAGTGTAAAAGAGATAGGCTCTTGGGCGTTAATATAAGTTGTAAATGTTATAAGTATGAGTGTAATTATTGAAAATAGTTTTTTCATGTTTATCCTTTGAATCAAATTGAATTTTTTTTTAAAGTTCTATTATAGCGTATATATTATGTATTTATTGTGTAATTTTAAAGTTTGTAGAAATTAGATATTGATAGATAGTATGTTAAATAAAGAGATAATCTATAAATTCTCTTTATTTATTAAGTAAATTATACGTTAGTTGAACTTCTCTTTTTACTACTGTGATTTCCACGATTTCTACTATCTCTATTTCCTCCACTTCGTCGACGGTCTCCACCACGTCCACGACTTCCTCCTCGGCTTCGATTTCTTCCTCGCCCTCGTCCACGACCACTATTTCGGTCGCCACCTTTCCAGTTTTTAGCTCTCTCAATAAGTGCTTTTACCTCTTCTGTTCCAAGACCAATAATATCTTTACCTTTTACATCAATCTCTTTTTGAACAATAGTAGCTAAAAGATGAGCAATAGTCACAATATCTAGGTCATGTTGAAGTGTTTTAACCATCTCTTTAGCAGAAGGTGTAATCTCAGTATTTGCAATTTTAGCTAAGAGGTCACTGTCTTTACGACTCTGTACCTCTTGACGTGTTGGAATTACATCTGAAACCATTACTGTTCCTACATCTTTTTCAATTCGTTTAATGGTTCTAAGCTCATTTGGAGATACTAAAGTAATTGCTTCTCCTTTATTTCCTGCACGACCTGTACGTCCAATTCTATGCACATAAGATTCAGAATCAAAAGGAATATGGTAGTTAAATACATGAGTAACATCGTTTACATCAAGACCACGAGCAGCAACATCAGTAGCAATAAAAATCTCTACTAGCCCTTGTTTAAATGCACGAATAGTATGCTCTCTTTGCTTCTGCTCCATATCACCATGGAGTGCTGCAACCTTAAACCCTTGTGCTGTCATATATGAAGAGAGTCTATCAACCTCTTTTTTCATTCTACAAAATATAATACATTTATTTGGATTTTTGTAGTCAATAAGTCTTAAAAGTGCATCATCTCTCTCATGGTCAGCCACTACATAAAATATCTGTGCAATGTCAGTATTGGTTCGCTCACTCTTAGTAATAGTAACAGACTTAGGATTATCTAAAATCTGCTCTGCTAAAATCTTAATCTGTTTTGGCATAGTTGCAGAGAACATAAGCGTTTGACGCTTCTCTGGTAAGAAAGTAAAGATATTTTTAATCTCATCTAAAAAACCCATATCTAGCATCTCATCAGCTTCATCTAAAATAACAAATGATGGATTGAGTTTAATTTTTTTAGACATTAAAAGGTCTTGTAATCGTCCAGGGGTAGCAACAATAATGTTTGCTTGTTTTATTCTCTCTATCTGTTTGTTATAGGCTGTACCACCATAAACGGTAGCAGTTTTAAGCCCTGCTGTTTTTCCAAAACGGAAAAGTTCATCTGAAACTTGCATAGCAAGTTCACGAGTTGGTACAATAACTAATGCCTCAACACCTCTGTCTCCACTCATCTGTTGAATTACTGGTAGACCAAACGCTGCTGTTTTCCCTGTTCCTGTTTGTGCTTGACCAATAAGGTCATGCCCTTCTAATATAAGAGGAATAGCTTTTTCTTGAACAGGACTTGGTTCTGTAAAACCAGCATCTTTAATAGCTTGGTTAAGTGTATCTTTGAAATTAAATTCATTAAATGTCATAAATGTCTTCTTTATAGTAAATTTTTTAGGGTATGGTATTTGTGCTTATTTAAAACGAAAATAGTTGGCTAATAGTATTCTATAGTTAATAAATGGCGTTTTTTAACCCCAATTTTTGCAACCGATACCAAATAGTCACACAATTTAAGTGTAATATTACAATGCTTAGTGGTTAGGGGATTAAGCCCTAAAAATAAGAGGATTTGATATACTCTTGCAGAAATTTCGCGAATTATAGCTAAATAAATTAAAAATAGATAGGAAAGACTTATGAAAATAAAAAATTTTAGTCTAATTGCACTCTTTTTCTTGGGAGGTTGCAGTTTAAGTGCAGGTGATGGAAAAAAAGTTAGTAGTATAGAGACTCAGATGGTTCAACAGCAGATGATTACTACTAATACAGATAAAAATAGTATAGATGAAAAGATGATAGGCTCTATGCTTATGGTAGGTTTTATGGGAACTTCTGCTCCAGAAAACTCACAAATTTGTCAAGATATTAAAAGATATAATCTTGCTGGGGTTATTTTATTTGATGTAAACCCTGTTAACCATAAACAGCCTAAAAATATCTCAAGTAAAGCACAAGTTGCTAAACTTACCCAAGAGCTACAAGCTTGTTCAAAAGATGGAAAGCTTCTTATTGCAGTTGACCAAGAGGGTGGAAGAGTTCAGAGATTAAAAACTAAATATGGTTTCTATGGTAAATTTCCAAAGGCAAAAGATGTAATTAGATATTCAGATGCTAAAGTAAAACAGTATTATGAAAAGATGGGAGCAGAGCTTAGTTCTGTAGGTATTAACTATAATCTAGCTCCAGATGTAGATTTAGCTATTAATAAAAGAAATCGTGTTATTTATAAATTAGGGCGTTCATTTGGAGCTGACCCAAAGCAAGTTGTTAAATATGCTTCAATTTTTATAAATGCAATGCACGATAATGGTGTTTTGACTTCATTAAAACACTTTCCTGGTCATGGCTCTTCTCTAGGTGACACTCACAAAGGTTTTGTAGATGTTACTAATCTTTGGAAACCAATAGAGCTTGAACCTTACAGAATGTTAGCAAAAACACAAACAATAGATAGTGTTATGGTTGCTCATGTTTTTAATGCAAAGCTAGACAGTAGATATCCCGCTTCACTCTCTAAAAAAGTAGTCAATGGAAAACTAAGAGGTGAGTTAGGCTTTGATGGCGTAGTAATTACTGATGATTTACAGATGGGTGCTATTAATAAAAAATATGGTCTGAAAAATACTCTAAAACTAGCCATCAATGCAGGAGATGACATCTTACTCTTTGGAAACCAACTCTCAGTTAAGAGTATGGTCAAGACCTCAACTTTAGTTAATAGCATTAAGTACCTTATTCAAAGTGGAGAGGTGAACCCTAATAAGATTAGAGCTTCTTATGAGCGTATTCAAAGGTTAAAGGAGAGGTTATAACTTAACCTTCAACCACCAACTTCTCCTCCTCATAAACTCCAAGCTCTTTAGCATCAATCAAAATAGAGCGACTCACTTTAAGTTTAGACTCAATAATCACATCTTGAAGTCTAGCTTTAATATTGAGCTGAAGAGGGTGCTTACCAGGGTATCTTTGAGCTAGACAATATAGCTCCTCTATAACTTTGTCATCAGGAAGTAGTTTTATAGATAGAACAACAGGTTCAGCTTCTGGTTCAGGTGTATGTTTCTGCTCTTTTTTAATTTTAACCTTCTCTTTTCTTGCCTCTTTAAGTGACTCAATCTTTAAGATATTCATGCGTGTAAAGTCACCATCTTTAGTAATTCTTACTTTAAATGCAATAGGTTTGCTTAGGTCAAAATCCTCCTCTAGCTCCTTTAGTCTATCTTCAAAGAGCATAAGCTCAATATTTCCATGCAAGTCCATAATATTGGCAATTCCAAACTTATTACCTTTTTTAGATATACGTGTGTTTATCTCCTCTATTTTACCAATAAATAGGGCTTGTGAACCATCGGCTAGGTCTTCTATCTCTGAACTTAGTGTGTAGTTTATCTCATCAAGTTGTTCTCTGTATTTATCTAATGGGTGACCTGAGACGTAGAAGCCTAGTGACTCCTTTTCTAGTACAAGGAGGTCAAGCAAATCATACTCTGGCATCTCTTTAATATCGACAGAGACAGTGGTCATCTCCTCTACATCGCCAAATAGTGAACCAACAGCCTGTTTTTTAGCCATCATAGCCTTTCCAGCAGCATCAACAATATCTTCTATTTGGCTAATGATTGCACAACGTGAATGACCAAAATCATCAAAAGCACCTGCTTTTGCTAAAGACTCAATAACACGTTTGTTAACCTTTGAGGCATCTATTCGAGAGACAAAGTCACTCATATCTTTAAACTCTCCACCCTCATTTCGTGTCTTTATAATAGAATTAATCGCCACATCTCCAGCACCCTTAATAGCCCCCATACCAAAAAAGACTATCTTCTCTCCATCAATCTCATCGGCTTGAAAAACCAAATCAGAACGGTTAATATTTGGTGGACGAAGTGTAATATTTAGGCGTTTTAGTTCATCGACATACTTTACTACTTTGTCTGTATTGTTCTTCTCTAGCGTTAAAATTGCAGCCATAAACTCTGTTGGGTAGTAGTATTTTAAAAATGAGGTATAGAAGGTAACCATGGCATAAGCAGCCGAGTGAGATTTGTTAAAACCATACCCTGCAAACTTAACAATCAAATCAAACAGCTCTCTAGCTTTGGCTTTGTCGAAGCCCTTTTTCTCTGCTCCAACGGCAAACTCCTCTTTTAGTCTGTCCATCTCCTCTTTAATCTTTTTACCCATAGCACGACGTACCAAGTCAGCCCCACCAAGGCTAAAGCCACCAATGGTTTGCACTATCTGCATAACCTGCTCTTGGTAGACAATAACTCCATAGGTAGGCTTTAAGATAGGTTCAAGCTCTGGGAACATATAGGTAATTTCAGCTCGTCCATGTTTACGCTCAACAAAGTCATCGAGCATTCCAGACTCCATTGGACCTGGTCGGTAGAGTGCCAACATCGCAATAATATCTTCAAATCCACTCGGTTTTAGCTTTTTAGCAAGGTCTTGCATACCTGCTGATTCTATCTGAAATAGTCCAAGTGTATCACCTGTTGAGATATATTCATAGACTTTAGGGTCGTTTATATCCTCTTCAATAAAGTTAATACGTTTTCCATTACGCTTCTCTATAAGCTGTAGAGCCTCTTCAATAACTGTTAGAGTCTTAAGCCCCAAAAAGTCGAACTTAATAAGGTCAACATCTTCAACATACTTTCCATTGTACTGTGTTGCTAGTGTATCTTGCCCTGTAGGTTTAAAAAGAGGAGTTTTGAGCCATAGTGGTTCATTGGAGATAACCACCCCAGCTGCGTGAGTACCTGCATTTCGGTTAAGCCCTTCAAGTGCTAAAGAGAACTCCCAAACTCTCTTAGCTAGAGGATTACTCTGTAGAAGTTCTGCTATCTTTGGCTCTTTCTCATAAGCCCCTTTAAGGTCAATTCCCAACTCATCAGGAATAAGCTTTGCCATGGCATCTGCTTGAGAGTAGGGCATATCCATAACCCTTGCAACATCACGAATAACCCCTTTTGCCAAGAGTTTACCAAAGGTAATAATTTGAGCAACGTTAACACGTCCATACTTCTCAATAACATAGTCTAAAATCTCTTGACGACGAGCTTGACAGAAGTCCATGTCTATATCGGGCATAGAGACACGTTCAGGGTTTAAGAAACGCTCAAAGAGCAGACCATAAGGCATGGGGTCAATGTCGGTGATTTCTAGGGAGTAGGCTACAAGTGAACCTGCTGCTGAGTTATGCACAATGTAGTTAGATGTTGTATATGAATGGTCATCTTTTACAGTAAAGTCATAAACTTTTGTTTTCTGTTTTTTATGTTTAGTAACCTTTCTTACTTTGAGTTTTATATAATCTTTCTCTATCTTATAGGTATTTTGTCGCTCTTTTGGAATATTGTAGATTGAGCCATTTGAAGGAATATTTATTATATATTGAGAGTTTCCTTTTTTTAATTTAATAGAGGTTAAGACTCTTTTGTCTTTTCGGATTGTTGAAGGAATACCCACTTGAAAAAGAAGTTTTCGTATTTGAAAGGCTAAAGTTTTAGAGACTGTAGTTGTTTTAATCCTATCATTAGTTGTATAGCCATCAGCAGATATATAACCATCTAAAACTTCTAAAATCTCCTGCTTAGGAAGATTAAAAACAAAACTTGGGATATATTTCGAGTTAGATTCAAATCGATATTCACTAAAAGTTTTTGCAAAAAAAGCGTGTAAAAATTTATCATGAATATTAATATCAATAACATTTTTTGTTTTTAAAAGAGAGTAGTCATAACCATTTTCATCTATAAAAGCTAAAGTCTCTTCTATGCCATGTTTATCATCTTTATGAAATACAATAGAGACAGATTTTCGATTCATATCTTTTCTG
>JALWMP010000148.1 GCA_026996165.1 Campylobacteraceae bacterium | reverse complement strand
GCTTCATCAATTCCTGCAACCATGTAGAATGCAGCTTCTGGAAGGTGGTCATACTCACCGTTTAACAACCCTTTAAAGCTCTTAATTGTATCTTCTAAAGTTACATAAACACCAGGGCTTCCTGTAAATACTTCTGCAACATGGAACGGCTGAGATAGGAATTTTTCAACTTTTCTTGCTCTCTCAACTGTAAGCTTGTCATCTTCGCTCAATTCATCCATACCAAGAATTGCAATAATATCTTGTAAATCTTTATATTTTTGTAAAATAGCCTGAACGCCGCGCGCTACTTCGTAATGCTCTTCGCCTACGATTTGAGGGTCTAGCATTCTAGAAGTAGAATCTAGCGGGTCAACCGCAGGATAAATACCTTTTTCTGCAATTGCACGGTTAAGAACCGTAGTAGCATCCAAGTGCGCAAAAACAGATGCTGGTGCCGGGTCTGTCAAGTCGTCTGCCGGAACGTAAACTGCCTGAACAGATGTAATAGAACCTGTTTTAGTTGATGTAATTCTCTCTTGCAATTTACCCATTTCACTTGCAAGTGTCGGCTGATAACCAACTGCAGACGGAATACGGCCAAGAAGCGCAGACATTTCTGCACCTGATTGTGCAAATCTAAAGATGTTATCGATAAACATCAATACATCAAGACCTTTTTCATCACGGAAATACTCCGCCATTGTAAGACCTGTAAGCGCAATTCTGTTTCTTGCTCCCGGAGGCTCATTCATCTGACCGTAGCACAGCGCAACTTTATCAAGAACGTTAGACTCTTTCATCTCATTGTAAAGGTCGTTACCCTCTCTTGTTCTCTCACCAACACCTGCAAATACAGAGTAACCGCTGTGCTTCATTGCAACGTTGTTAATTAACTCCATAATAATAACGGTTTTACCAACGCCCGCACCGCCGAACAGTCCAACTTTACCACCTTTTGCGTAAGGTGCCAGAAGGTCAACAACTTTAATACCTGTTTCGAAAATTTCTGCTTTTGTGCTCTGCTCATCCAAAGGCGGCGCACTTCTGTGGATTGACCACATCTCTTTAGCCTCTAGCGGCTCGCCGTCATCAATAGTTTCTCCGATAACATTAAAGATTCTTCCAAGAACCTCTTCACCAACCGGAACTTTTATCGGAGCGCCTGTAGCTTTAACCTCTTGGCCTCTTACAAGCCCTTCTGTCATATCCATTGCAATTGTTCTAACGCGGTTGTCACCTAACTGAATTGCAACCTCTAATACTAGTCTCTTATCTTCACCGTCAACATTAATAGTAGTCTCTAAAGCTTCATTAATTTCCGGCAGATAATCGTTAAACTCAACATCTACAACCGGACCCATTACCTGAATAATTTTACCTGTCATCTATTCTCTCCCTTTCTTATTTCAACGACTCAACGCCGCTAATAATTTCGATTAATTCTGTTGTAATCGCCTCTTGTCTAGCCTTGTTATACGCAATTGTCAAAGTTCTAACCATCTCTTTGGCATTATTTGTTGCAGAATCCATAGCCTGCATTCTAGCACCGTGTTCTGCCGCCAAAGAATCCAAAAGCGAATAGTAAATTGTGTATTCAATAAATCTGTTAACCAACTCTTCTAATAAAGAGTCATCATCCGGCTCCATCTCAAGCTCAGAAGTAGAAACCGCTTTTACTTCAAATTCGCTAGGATCCAACGGAAGTAAATTTTTAACTCTAACCTCTTGAGTAATCATATTTACATAACCGTTGTAAACAATAATCACTTTATCGGTTTCACCGTTTAAATAAGACTCTACAACCTCTCTTATAAAGCTTGCTGCATCCTGATAATTTGGCGCAGAGCTTAAGCCCTCTATCTCATTAACCATCTCTCTCTTTTGGAAGCGGAAATAACCTATAGCTTTTTTCCCAATTACTCTTAATCTTACTTTTGCGCCGTTGCCCTCATACTCTTTAATCAAAGCGCTTGCCTGCTTGATTGTCTGAGAGTTAAAAGCGCCGCAAAGCCCTTTGTCTGAAGTGATTACAATTAAATCAACCACTTTAGGGTTTTTTGCGCTTTTAAAATAAGGGCTGTTTAGACTATCTTGAGATTTAGCCAAATTGGCAGAAATCTCTTCGATCATATCTGTAATCTTTTCTGCATACGCTCTTGAATCTTTTGCTACCTGCTCGGCCCTTCTTAACTTTGCAGATGATACAAGCTTCATAGCGCGGGTTGTCTTTTGAGTCCCTTTAACGCTTTTTATTTTTCTTTTAATATCTTTTAAGCTAGCCATATTTTAGCCTTTTATGCAACAAATTGAGATTTAAAATCCTCAATCGCTCTGTTTAATTCCTCTTCTAAATCTTTATCTAACTGTTTTTTCTCTCTGATTTGCTCTAAAATCTGAGGATATTTAGAATCCATAAATGTTGTTAATTCCTCTTCAAATTTAGTTACTGCAGAAACCGGAATATCATCTAAGAAACCTTTTGTTCCTGCATAAATTTGAACAACCTGCTTCTCAATAGGAATTGGAGAGTATGGAGGCTGTTTTAGAACCTCTACCATTCTCTGGCCTCTCTCTA
>JALWMP010000147.1 GCA_026996165.1 Campylobacteraceae bacterium | reverse complement strand
GAGATGAGAATAGTAAAACGCTTGGTGGTAAAAGACAGTTTGACAATACGGCTTTTTTGATTGTGAGTGATATGTTGCTTACAGGGTACGACGCACCCATACTGCAAACGCTCTATGTAGATAAGATACTAAAAGAGCATAACCTACTTCAAGCCATAGCTCGTGTAAACAGAACTCGAAAGGGTAAAGAGGCAGGGTATGTGGTGGACTATGCAGGGATTACCAAACATTTGGTAGAGGCGTTGGAGATATTTAGTGGAGATTTAGAGCCAAGCGATGTTATGGTTGATATAGCAGAGGAGAAAACAGTTCTTGAAAATCGACACACTAAGCTTGTGAACTACTTTAAGCGTTTGAAGATAGACAGAGAGCGTAAGAGACAAGCGTTTATAGATAGTGCCGTTGTCTTCTTAGAGCCACAAGATATAAAAGATAGATTTAGAGAGCTTGTGAGTGACTTTAACAAATCTATGAATATTGTGCTTCCTGACCCTTTTGCTTCTAAGTATGACTATGACTTTAAACTCTTTAATGAGCTAAAGATGATGGTTCGTGACCCAAAAGAGAGAATAACGCGTGAAGAGAGCAAGAGGTTACAGATGATTTTAGATGAACATCTACGTGCTAATGGCATTGAGTATCTGCTTGAAGAGCCTATTGATATAACTGATTATAAGAGGTTTGCAGAGGAGTTAGCAAAAGAGGGGCAACACAACCCACTTGACAAAGCAAAGGCGATAATAAAAGCCAATGAAGAGAAAAACCCTGAACTATTTTTGGAACTTTCGGAGCTGTTAGAGAGAAAGCTTATAGAGGCGAAGCTTGAACGAAAAAAGGCTGTAATGGAGTTTTTTAGCGAGATGGAGAAGATAATCAATAGGCATAAAAGTAGACATTTGAGCCTTGGGTTAAGTGATGAGAGACAATTGGTGGTGTATGATTTGGTAAAAAATTTAGAGTTGACTTTAGAGATTTTTGATGAGGTAGATGATTGGCTTCACAAAAAAGCTATTTTGGTGCAGAGCGATGCCCAAAAGGAGATGAGAAACCTGATTAAACCTCTACTTGCCAAATATGGATTGGAGCGAAAGCTCTCTAAGGAGATTGTGATGATGTTGGTGAAGAGTTATGCCTAGTGTTGTTTACGGAACTAGAACCATAGAGTTTGAGGTGTTGCGAAAAGCTCGAATGAAAAACACATACATACAGGTTACTGCTGATGGGGTGTTGGTAAAGACCAATAAGAGTACAAGCATGAGAGAGATTAACGGTTTTGTGACTAAAAAATCGGCTTGGATAGTGAAACATTTGGAGAACTTAAAAGCTAAAAAGGTAGAGAAGAGCATTGTTACAGGGTCGCGTCTTTACTATTTGGGTAAAAGCTACTATGTTGAGATAGAAGAGCATGATGAGCTGAAAAATGCCATGTTGGAGTTCACCCACTCAAAGTTTATAATCAAAGCTCAAAAAGGGGTAAGCCAAGAGGAGTTAGCTTGGGTAATAGATATGTTCTATAAACAAAAAGCCATAGAGAAGATAACCCCATTGGTAGCAAAGTGGTCAAAAGAGATGGGGCTAACTCCTACCCATGTAGGCTACCGAAAAGCCAAAACACGTTGGGGGTCTTGTAGTAGCCGTGATAGAGTTTCATTTAACTACTACCTTATGAAGATGTCTAGTTCTTGTATTGAGTATGTGGTGGTGCATGAGTTGGCACATATTGCCCACAAAAACCATTCGGCTGATTTTTGGGGCTTGGTTAAGAGGTATCTTCGTGACTATAAAGATAGGGAAGAGAAGATTAAGGGGTTTGAGAGAGTGGTGTAATTAAATTACTTTCCATCTCCACATTTATTTGCTTTTCCTGAGACACCTTTTCCTCCACAACATTTACCTACGGCACACTTTCCTGTTTGGCACTTGCCCTCTTCACACTTCTCTTTAGATGGTGTAGTAGACCCTGCAAAAGAGAGACTGATTATGGTAACTAAAGTTACGGTTGCTATGATTAATTTTTTCATATAAATCCTTTTTTAAAATTGGTACCTCGCATTCAAGTAGAGGTACCGTCCTGGTTCATTCATAAGCATAGTTGTACCACCATCTATAAGTGTTAAGTCATTATAGGTGTTGCTAATCGCATAGGTTTTGTCAAGTAGATTGTCTATGCCAAGGGTAAACTCTAAACCGTTGTTAAAACTACGAGTTGTTTTAAGATTTACTACTCCATATCCTGCAAGTTCTTGCTCATTGTTATCACTATCTATTTTATCCCATCGGCTAACAGCCACTAAAGATGCCTCTACCATGCCATTTTCATCATAATCATAAGAGGCAGTAAGATTTAGTTTTAAAGGGGTAATATCGGCTAAATTGTCATTTGTCTGTCCTGTTGGTTGGGTATCTTTTTTACCTCTTTTATAGGCAAGACCTGCCGAGAGATATACTTCATCGGTTGGCATATAATATCCACTTAACTCTGCACCATAGATAGAGGCATCAATGTTTTCAAAATTATGAGCTTTTTTACTTCCATTATAGTAGATATAATCTTTTAATTTTG
>JALWMP010000146.1 GCA_026996165.1 Campylobacteraceae bacterium | reverse complement strand
TCTCGTCCAAATTGAGCTCTAAACTTATTGTAGGTGAGCAAAACAGGGTCATCTTCGTGCATAAACCCCTCAGTAGAGGTATCCATCTTTATCTGTGGAACATGGGCTATAGGGAAAGCTAGTAGTAAAACCACTAGCAATATAACTTTAAAGGGGTTATCGTGAACAAAGCCACCAAAACGACCTAGCATATCTTCTAATTTTTTGTGCATCTAATCTCCTGATGAAGTAGTAGTATATGGAATATATACTACCAAGATGAACTGAATATTGATTTAAGGTGTATTTATTAAAACTTATACGATACCCCAGCTGTTAACAAATCAGCTCCACCTCCTGAAAATTTCCCAATAATTCCATTTTTATTCTCTCCTTGAGCTAAAGAGAATGACTCTTTCTCATCACGCAAATAAGCAAAACCATACGAGAGGTTCTTATTGGCTTTTATGCGAAATCCAAAAGTATATATTGGCATCTGCATCAGGTAACTCATAAGAGACATACTCTTTAGGAATAGGTGTTTCATCTTTTGAGTATCCTGCCATAAGTGTTAACTCTGGTGAGACTTTTGCTGTAAATCCAACTTTAAATGTATCTGTATCTCTCCAATTTTTAGGTTTTGGGTCATCGAAAGCTCCAACTAGTGCAGATGGAATAGCAGAACCATAATTAAAATCTAAATTTTTATACTCAGACCAATAGGTCTTCTCATAGTTTAACTCTAAGGTATATCTATCTTGCCATGTTTTACTAACTGCTAAGTTGAGTGCAACAGGAATAGGAATAGTCACATCAGTACGATATTGCTTTCCTAAATTTCCTAGATATAAATTAGCATCTCCCTCCTCTTTTAAGTCTATATTTGAACAAAGTTTTTCTCGCAATCCTCTTCCCTAATCTCTGATTTGGGAGAGGTTAGAGAAAAACTTTGTTCAACTAAATTATACAACTCCTCTATCTCTCTATCCCAAATAGTCTCATCTATTGTCTCTAGTATAAGAGGTATATCCTCCATACGCTCATCGTTCATAATAAATCTAAAAGCCTCCCAACCTATCTCTCCTTGACCTAAAGAGTGGTGACGGTCTACACGGCTTCCAAGTTTTGGTTTTGAGTCATTAAGGTGCATTCCTGCCAAATACTGAAACCCTACAATACGGTCAAACTCTTCCATAGTCTTATCGTAAGCCTCTCGTGTTCGTAGGTCATAACCACTTGTAAAAGTATGACAAGTATCTAAACAGACACCTACTCGGCTTTTATCTTCAACTTTATCAATAATATGTGCAAGGTGTTCAAATCTATACCCAAGGTTAGTACCCTGCCCTGCTGTATTTTCAATGACCAACTTTACATTAGAATCTTTAGTTTCCTCAATAGCAATATTTAAAGATTCAGCTATAACATCTAAACAATTTAACTCTGCCTCCATAATTTTATCATCATAATTTGGGTCACGTTTTCCTACTTTAACCAAGTGGCTTCCAGGGTGAAAGTTAAGTAGCTCTAAACCAAGCTGTTCACAACGCTCTAACTCATCTATAAAGGCTTTACGAGACTTCTCTAACTTCTCTGCTTCGGGGTGTCCTAAGTTAATAAGATAGCTATCGTGAGGCAAAACATGCTTAGGTAAAATACCTGATTTTTCAAGATTTGCCTTAAAACTTGCTATCATCTTCTCCTCTAAAGGTTTAGCAACCCACTGTCTTTGGTTTTTTGTAAAAAGAGCAAAAGCCTTTGCTCCTATCTTCATAGCATTTAAAGGAGCATTGTCTACTCCACCACTTGCACTTACATGAGCACCTACAAACTTCATCTACTGCTTTCTCACTTTTATTAAGATTTTATTGAGCTTGTCACGAAAGACTCGCTCTTTTTGGTTTACGCTGTAAGATATATCATAAACACCCTCTTTTGTCAATTTTTGAGAGAATGAACCATCTTTTTCTCTTTTAATATTTTCACCTTTAAAAATAGGTTCTCCTCTAAAAATATTCTCTAACAAATCTTTGTCATAATCTTTATTTAAAATCTTTTCATTAAAAGCCATCTTATCCATACACTTAAACTTAGACATACATATATTTAATCCACCAATCTCTAACTTTATCAAAGGTTGCCCTGCTCCATAAATCTCAACCTTAACATCACTAGGAGAAGCTGATATAAACCCCATGTCAGCATATCTAATTGTTGGTGTCTTAAGTACAATAAATGCACTCTCTTCTTTTTTAGGCTTTAACCCTACACAAGCTGTCAATAGACCTAAAATAGTTAAAGCTAAAACTACTCTTTTTTTCATAAAAATCCTTTTTTAGAAATTATACCTAAGATTGTATTTTTTAAGAATATTTTAAGTCTTTTTGGCTATAATTTCGTCCATAAGTTGTTAAATGGCCCCTTCGTCTAGCGGTTAGGATCCATGGTTTTCATCCATGTTACAGGAGTTCGAGTCTCCTAGGGGTCACCATTTCATAGCTTATCTCCTTTTATAATTTAGTGGCCCCTTCGTCTAGCGGTTAGGATCCATGGTTTTCATCCATGTTACAGGAGTTCGAGTCTCCTAGGGGTCACCACTAAAT
>JALWMP010000145.1 GCA_026996165.1 Campylobacteraceae bacterium | reverse complement strand
CATTACTATCCTTCGCAGAGATAATTTTACATTGGAATGGAAGTTTATGTAGAGCAAGTGTTAACGCTTCTCTAGCCACATTCTCTGGAACACCAGCAACTTCAAATACAATTCTTCCTGGCTTAATATTCATTACCCACTCTTCAACTGCACCTTTACCTTTACCCATTCTTGTCTCAAGAGGTTTTCTAGTAAGTGGCTTATCTGGGAAAACACGAATCCAAGATTTACCTTGTCTCTTCATTTGACGAGTCATTGTAATTCTGGCTGCTTCGATTTGACGAGAGTTAATTCTACCAGCTGAAACAGCTTTTAGTGCAAACTCACCAAACTCAATCTTGTTACCATTAAATGACTTACCTCTGTTACGACCCTTCATTACCTTACGGTATTTTGTTCTTTTAGGCATTAACATAACTATTCACCTCTCTTTTGACGTGGCTTACGACCACCTCTTTTTTCTTCTTTTGGCTCAGCTTGAATACCTTTAGCAAGTACTTCACCTTTGAAAATCCAAACTTTAATACCAATAATTCCATAAGTAGTTTGTGCTTCAGCAAAACCATAGTCGATTTTAGCTCTAAGTGTATGAAGAGGAACACGTCCCTCTAAGTACCACTCAGTTCTAGCCATCTCAGCACCACCAAGTCTACCAGAAACAGAAACTTTAATTCCTTTTGCTCCAGACTTTAATGCACCTTGAATAACTTTTTTCATTGCACGTCTAAAGGCAACACGACGTTCGAGTTGAGTAGCTACGTTCTCTGCTGCTAATTGACCAGAAGCTTGAGCTTTTTTCTCTTCTTTAATATTAATAGAGATATCTTTTTTAAACATTTTATTGAGTTTGGTTTTTAACTTCTCAATGTCTGCACCCTTTTTACCAATGATAATTCCAGGTCGAGCAGTAACAATAGTAACTCTTGCTTTTTTTGCTGTTCTTTCAATAATAATATTAGAGACACCTGCATAGAAGAGCTCTTTTTTCAAATATTTTCTAAGTTGATAATCTTCTGCAATAAAGTTTGCTGTTCTCTCTTTTTTAGGAAACCATCTTGATTCCCAGTTTCTGTTGATTCCAAGTCTAAGACCTATAGGATTAACTTTTTGACCCATATTATGCCTCCTCTGCTTTTGCTACTTCTACCATGATGTGAGCTGTTGGCTTAAGGATTCTACTAGCTGTTCCTCTTGCTCTTGGTCTCCATCTTTTCATTGATGCTGCTTTGTCTACTCTACAAGAGGTAATTACTACTTCTTCTGGCTCAAAATCACCATTAGCAACAGCTGAAGCGATAACTTTAGAGATAACTCTAGCTGCTTTGTTTGGCATAAATTCTAATGAGGCAATTGCAAGTTCAGCATTCATACCCTGAACCTCTCTAGCAATCAATCTTGCTTTAGTTGGTGATACTCTTGTAAATTTTAATAATGCTCTACTCATATTAACACCTTACCCTTTTCTCTGAACAGAGCCTTTATGACCCTTAAATGTTCTTGTTGGTGCAAACTCACCTAGTTTATACCCTACATGGTTCTCTGTAATAAATACAGGAATAAACTGTCTACCATTGTGAACATTGATTGTTAAACCAATGAACTCTGGGAAAATAACAGAGCGTCTTGACCAAGTTTTGATAGGTTTATGAGAACCCTCCTCTTTAGCCTTAAGAACTTTTTTCTTTAAGTGGTCATCTATAAATGGACCTTTTTTAGTTGATCTTGCCATCTCTTACCCTTACTTCTTTCTCTTAGAGATAATTAACTTATCACTAGCTTTTTTCTTACGAGTCTTATGACCTTTAGTAGGCATACCCCATGGAGAGACTGGATGTCGTCCAGAGTTGGTCTTACCTTCACCACCTCCGTGTGGGTGGTCAATTGGGTTCATTGCAGACCCTCTAGTTTGTGGTCTAATACCTCTATGTCTTTGACGACCAGCTTTACCGAGAACAACGTTTGCCCAATCTTCTGACCCAACAGTACCAATAGTTGCCATACACTCACCAAGTACATATCTCATCTCACCAGATGGAAGTCTAAGTGAAACATATTTACCATCTCTACCCATAATCTGAGCATAACCACCAGCTGAACGAGCGATTGAACCACCTTGACCAGGATTAAGCTCAATATTATGAACTAGTGTTCCAACAGGAATTGCTTTAAGCTTCATTGCATTACCAGTTACAATATCAAGACCAGATTCAGCAGACATAATTTTGTCTCCAACACTCATACCTTTAGCTTGAAGAACATATCTTCTGTCACCATCTGTATATTTAACTAAACAGATTCTACAAGTTCTATATGGGTCATACTCAACAGTAGCCACTGTTCCTTCAACACCAAACTTATTTCTTTTAAAATCAATAATTCTATAAAGTTTTTTAGCTCCACCTTGTCTATGACGAGATGTGATTCTACCATTTGAGTTTCTACCAGCTGAACGAGGAAGTTTTTTAAGAAGACTTCTTACACTTGCCTTTGCTGTAATGTCACCACTGTCAAGATTCGTAATATAACGACGACCTGCAGAGGTTGGTTTATATGATTTAATTGCCATTTCTTCTTCCTTACACTGCTAAGCTGTCAAT
>JALWMP010000144.1 GCA_026996165.1 Campylobacteraceae bacterium | reverse complement strand
AAATATGCTAAAATCTCACCAAATTTTTATTAGGTGATATTATGGCAAAAAAAGAGATTAAAAAAGCAGTACTAGCGTACTCTGGTGGACTCGATACAAGTATTATTTTAAAATGGCTACAAGATGAATACAACTGTGAAGTGGTAACATTTACAGCTGACCTTGGTCAAGGTGAAGAGGTTGAACCAGCTAGAGAGAAAGCTTTAGCAATGGGGATTAAACCTGAAAATATTTTTATATTAGATTTACGAGAAGAGTTTGTAAAAGATTTTGTCTTTCCTATGTTTAGAGCAAATACTATCTATGAGGGTGAGTATCTTCTTGGAACATCTATTGCAAGACCACTTATTGCAAAAAAACAGATTGAGATTGCTAATCAGACAGGTGCAGATGCTGTTAGCCATGGAGCAACAGGAAAAGGAAATGACCAAGTACGTTTTGAGCTTGGTTATCTTGGATTAAACCCTGACATAACTGTTATTGCACCTTGGAGAGAGTGGGATTTAAACTCTCGTGAAAAGCTCCTTGCTTATGCCCAAAAGCATGGTATTAAAATAGAGAAAAAACAGGGAACATCTTCTCCATACTCAATGGACGCAAACCTACTTCATATCTCTTATGAGGGGTTAATACTCGAAGACCCAAGCAAAGAGCCAGAAGAGAGTATGTGGCTCTGGACAACAAGTCCAGAGAATGCACCTGATGAGCCAGAGTATATTACTATTGAGTATAAAAATGGTGACCCTATTGGAATTAATGGAGAGGAGATGTCTCCTGCAACTATCTTAACTAAGCTTAATGAGTATGGTAATAAGCATGGAATAGGACGTATTGATATTGTAGAGAACAGATACGTTGGAATGAAAGCAAGAGGCTGTTACGAAACTCCTGGTGGGACTATTATGCTAAAGGCTCATAGAGCTATTGAGTCTATTACTTTAGATAGAGAGGCTGCACACCTAAAAGATGAGCTTATGCCTCGTTATGCAAAACTTATATATAATGGTTACTGGTGGTCACCAGAGCGAGAGATGCTTCAAGCTGCTATTGATAAGACTCAAGAGAATGTAGAAGGGAGTGTTAGACTTAAACTCTACAAAGGAAATGTTATGGTTGTTGGGCGTGAATCTGAAAAATCTCTCTTCTCTGAAGCTCACTCTACCTTTGAAGAGGATGAAGTTTATGACCAAAGCGATGCCCAAGGGTTTATTAGACTTAATGCTCTTCGCTTTATTATTGCAGGTAAAAATAGAAAGTAATCCCTCTGAAAGACAAGGTATTGCCTTGTCTTTACAATATACTTTAATTTTCTATATAATATTCATTGAAATCATATAAATTAAATTATTTTTAGTTAAAATAAAATAGATACTTAATTCAAAGGTAGGAATAGATTATGATTTACAGACCAATAGTACTTGATGAAGAGATTAAATTTTCAAAAAAAAAGTTTATAGTAAGTAAAACAGATATCAAGGGAAGGATTATTTTTATTAATAAAAATTTTTCAGAGATTTCTAAATATAGTGAAGAGGAGCTAATAGGTGTTGCACATAATGTAGTGCGTCATCCTGATATGCCTAAAGCTATCTTCTATTTGGTATGGCAAAACCTCTTAGCAGGTAATAAAATCTCTGGTGTTATTAAAAATTTAGCAAAAGATGGTAGGTACTATTGGGTTATTGCTGACTTAGAACCTAAATTTAACTCAAAAGGAGAGATTACAACACTTACAGCATTTAGACGTGCTGCTCCTCAAGATGTTATTGATACAACAGAAGAGTTATATGCCACTATGTTGGCAATAGAAAAGAAACATGGTATGGAAAAATCGTTAGCCTACCTAGAAGGTTTTTTAGAAGAGAATGAGATGAACTATAATGAGTTTATTGAAGAGCTTATTAAACCAAAAGGGATTATAGCAGCACTACTTGCAACTTTTAAAAGAATGTTTGGATAGAAAGAGTAGGTTACTCCTTCTCTTTCAAATCTTTTCTATTTCCATCATTGTCAAACTTTCGTTGAAAATTTCCTCTCACAATAGCAAAAGTCATCCAAGAAAAAAGAACAATAGCAATAACATAAAAAATATCTCCTATACTCATTTAAGCCTCCTCTAAACTATTAACTATAGTGATTTTTTCAAAACCATCATAGTTTTGACGTAGAGCTTCATAGGTTACAACTCCTGTAGCAATCCCAAGATTTAAGCTACGACCCTTTGCTCCCATAGGAATAGTAATACATTGCTCTTTATTAGCTAAAAGGACATCTTCTCTAATACCTTTAGTCTCTGAACCAAAAATAAGATAGTCTCCCTTTTGATAGGTTGCTTCAAAATAAAGTTTATCTGTTTTGGTAGTTGCTAAATGACAATGTTCATCAATAGGGTGTGCTTCTAAAAACTTATCAAAACTCTCCCAAATAACTAAATCTAACTCTTTCCAATAATCAAGCCCTGCACGAGTGACAGCTTTGTCATCAATATTAAAACCTAGTGGCTTTACAAGATGAAGTGTTGCTCCTAAATTGACACATAAACGTCCAATAGTTCCTGTATTTGGAGGAATCTGTGGTTCTACTAAAACAATATTAAACATTGCTACTCTTCTTTCGTTTGGTTATTTAAATTATCTTAGCTATAATAAAGTTTACTTCAAATCAAAAGGATTTTAATGAGACAAACTTTTACAAAGATAATTGCTACTGTTATTTTAGCACTTTTTTTTATAGGATGTACTAAAGCACCAATAACAGGGAGAAGTCAATTTATAATGATTAGTCCTCAACAAGAGATGGCTTTAGGAATGAAAAGTGCTCAGGAGGTTCTAAAAACAGAGAAAATAAGTACAAATCCACAACAAAATGCTATGGTTAAGCGTGTTGGTGAACGAATTGCAGCTGTTACGGGTAAAAACTATGCTTGGGAGTTTTTTGTAATAGATAAAGACGATGAACCAAATGCGTTCTGTCTTCCTGGAGGAAAAGTTTTTGTCTATAGTGGTATCTTTAAATATGTTGCAAATGATGATGAGTTGGCTGCGGTTTTGGGTCATGAGATTGGTCATGCGATAGCTAGACATGGTGCAGAGAGAATGAGTGCAGGACAACTTACACAAATTACAGGTCAAGTTTTACAGTCTGTAATGCAAGGTCGTGGCAATCCACAAAATACAGCGGCTGTTATGCAAGCATTTGGTATTGGTTCACAACTAGGAGTTATGTTACCTCACTCACGAACACAAGAGTATGAAGCAGATAATATTGGTTTAGTTCTTATGGCAAAAGCAGGATACAATCCACAAGCAGCTCTTACTTTTTGGAAAAAGTTTTCTCAAAGTGGAGGAACACCACCTGAATACCTATCAACACACCCAGCACCACAACATCGTATAGAACAAATTAAAGCTCTTCTTCCTAAAGTAATGCCAATATATCAAGCTTCCAAACACTAATAAGTTTAAAAAAGGCTTTTGAGTTTAATCTCAAAAGCTATCTATACCTATTCCAGACCATAATATCTTGAAACATGAACCCTAATTAGGTACAATTACATCATTAAACTACAAGGATATATCCTCATGAGATTTACCACTCCATTACAAAACAATTCTATTAAAATTATGCTTCTAGGCTCAGGAGAGCTGGGAAAAGAGGTTGCTATTGAGGCTCAAAGACTTGGCATTGAAGTTGTTGCTGTGGATAAGTATGAAAATGCTCCTGCTCACTTAGTAGCTAACCGTGCTTATACTATTGATATGCTAAACAAAGAGGTAGTAGTTGAACTTATTGAAAAAGAGAAGCCTACATATATATTACCAGAAGTTGAAGCTATATCTATTGATGCACTCTTTGAAGCAGAGGCTAAAGGGTATCATGTTATTCCAAATGCAGAAGCTGTTAATAAAACTATGAATCGTAAAAATATTCGTCTTTTTGCCTCTGAAGAATTAGGAGTTAAAACATCTAAATATAAATTTGTTAAGAGCTTAGATGAGTTAAAAAAAGCAGGGGAAGAGATAGGATTTCCTTGTGTTATTAAACCTGTTATGAGTTCATCAGGTCATGGTCAAAGCATTGCAAAAGAACCTAATGATATTGAGAATTCATGGGAGATTGCCAAAGAGGCACGGGGTGATGCTAGTGAACTTATTGTTGAAGAGTTTATCCCTTTTGACTATGAGATTACCCTTCTAACAGTTCGTAATGAGACAGGTACTATTTTTTGTAATCCGATTGGTCATGTGCAAAAGGATGGTGATTTTATTTTGTCTTGGCAACCAATGAATATGAGTGAATCTGCTCTCAATAAAGCCAAAAATATTGCTAAAGCTGTAACCGATGGTTTAGGTGGTCGTGGTATCTTTGGTGTTGAATTCTTTATAAAAGATGAAGAGGTCTATTTTTCAGAACTTAGTCCACGCCCACACGATACAGGAATGGTAACACTAATTACTCAAAGTCAAAGTGAATTTGCACTACATGTTAGAGCTGTTCTTGGACTTCCTCTTAACTACACAACCTATGGAGCAGGTGCTTGTGGAGCATATAAAGCTAAAAATGAGAGTTCTAATCCTATACTAGAAATTCCTAATAATGCTTTTACAGAGAACTCTTATGTTAGAGTATTTGGAAAACCTGAAAGCCATATTGGTCGTCGTATGGCTGTAAGCTTAGTTTTAAATAATGATGTTGAAGAAGCTAAAGAGAGAGCATTAGAAATAGTCAGAGATATTTCATAAATTTAAATCTTAAGAACACTACTTAATAAATAAAAATATTTTAAAACAAATATAAGTTTGCTATACTTTGCAAAATATTCTAAAAAAGGAGTCTATTTTGCATAAATTTATAGTAATCTTTTTACTTTTAAACAGCTCACTCTTTGCAGTTGACTACACTCAAAAAGCAGAGGTGAGGCAATTTATAAAAAATATGTATAGTAAATATCACTATAACAAGGAGTATCTCAATAACCTCTTTAAACATGTACGAAAAAATACTCATATACCACAAAAATTATCTAAGAAAAAAATTTTAAAACCTTTGAATTCAGAACATAGACCACAGGGAAAATGGGATATATACTCTCGAATACATTTAGAACACAATCAAACTAACTTAGGTGCAGAGTTTATGTTTAAACACTACAATACACTACAAAAAGCCTATAAAAAGTATGGCGTTCCTCCTGAGTATATTACAGCAATTATTGGTATAGAGAGCTATTTTGGTAAAAATCGTGGAACTTACTATGTTTTTGACTCTCTTACCCATCTTGCTTTTGACAATAATCAAAGAACAAAATTTTATCGTTATCAACTACAAGAGTTTTTAAGAATGTGTTATAGAGAACAAATTGAACCACGAGCTATTAAAGGTTCAAAATCAGGAGCTATTGGATTAGCTCAATTTATGCCGAGTAACTACAAACACTATGCTGTTGATTTTAACAATGATGGTAAAATACGCCTGAGTAAAGCAGAAGATGCAATAGGTAGTATTGCTAACTATTTAAAAGAGAATGGCTGGGTAAAAAACGAACCTGTAAGTACACAAGTTAGCTATAAAGGAGACCGATTTTATGGCTTAAAAACAGGATTTTCATATAAATATCATCGAAGAGATTTAAAAGATATTAAACCAAAAAGTTACTTCCCTTATAAAAAGAGAGTCATGCTTATAAAACTTCAAAAAGAGAAGTATGATGAGCTTTGGTATGGAGCAAAAAACTTTTATGTTATTACTAGATATAATCATAGTGATTACTATGCTATGGCTGTTCACAAGTTAGCAACTAAAATTAAAAAGAGATATTTAACAAAGTATCAAAGAGTTCCTAAAAAGAACAGTAAAAGATTATATCTAGCTAAACAGGAGGTAAATTTAAAAAGTATCGCAAAGTTCTATTTGCACTCTCCAAAGAAAAAAAATAGAGTAAAATTTCCATAGTATCAAAGCTGTAGCTTTGGTACTACTAACCTGAGTTAAACCAAATACGATATAATTTCACATGAATAAAACATACTCCTACAACCACACCCCTATTAAATTTGATTTTGCACAAACTATTGAACGTTTCTTTGTTCAAGAAGTTCCTCTCTTTAGATTTACAGACAAAGGTTCAAACCTAATCTTAAAAATTAAAAAGACCGATATGAGTACATTTAAACTCATTACTGTTATTGCAAAAGCAACTAAACTAGAACAACGAGATATTGGTTACGCAGGGCTTAAAGACAAAAATGCAACTACTATTCAATACATATCTATTCCTAAACAGTATGAAAAAGATGTAATTAAAAATTTAACTACCCAGAAGATAGAGATTTTAGAGAAATACTACTCTAAATTTCCTATAAAAATAGGTCAACTTAAAGGAAATAGATTCTCTATTGTTTTACAGGACGTTAATAAAAAGAAAAAAGAGCAGATAGAAAAAGTTGCTAAGGAGATGGTAGAAAAAGGTATTCCAAACTACTTTGGCTACCAACGATTTGGAGAGGACTCTAAATCTTATCTACAAGGAAAAGAGATAGCACACTCAGGGAAAAAACTCAAAGGTGCAAAAGAGAAACTTTTAGTCTCTGCCTATCAATCTTACCTCTTTAATGAGTGGTTAACCAATCGTATTAATATCTCAAAAACTATCAATAATAACAATATAAAAGATGCCTCTAAAATCTTAGACTATCCACTAGAGTTAGTTAAAGTCTTAGCCCATCAACCACAGTTTTTTAAACTCTTTATTGGTGATGATATGCAGAGTTACCCTTATGGGAAAAGCTACCCACTACAAGATTTTGAAAGAGCTATTAAAGAGTTTATATCTCACAAATCAAGCCCAACAGGTCTACTTATAGGCTCAAAAGTCAAACGAGCTTTAGCAGATGCTAGACATCTTGAAGAGCCTTATGATGACAATGAGCTATATGCCTTAAAGGGAGACAGACGTTATGCGTGGATTTTCCCTAAGGAGTTATCTTTTAAATTTAACCAAGAGGAGGAGAAATTAACTATAAACTTCTACCTACCTAAAGGGGCTTATGCAACAACATTTTTAGAGGAGATTGGTAAGTTTTCTTTAAAATAGACTACCAATCTTCATCATCCTCTTCAAACTCTTTTGCCATTTTAGCTTCCTCTTCGGCATTGAGTTGTTGGTCACTTAAGACTAACTCATGTAAAAACTCTCCAAAAAATGTCTTTGACTCTGTTTTAGCAAGAAAAAGATAGATACCAACAAGAAGAGCAATAAATGTAACTATTGCAACTGTTGCCTGAATAGGGTTAAATGTCTGAATAGGCTCTTTAACTTTTATCTCACACTTTCCACCTGGACAATGTTCAGGGTCTTCTCGTATAATCCATTTATATATCATACACCCTACACAGATAGAAAAAGCACTCTCTAATATCATAAGAGTAAGACATAAAATACAGATTAATACTTTATAAAAAGTAATATCCCAATGCAGTACAAACCAATACATCATAGGCAATGAGATAAACCAACCAAGAGTCCAAGAGAAACGCTTTTGTAGACCACCTACATACTCTGGCTTTTGATTTCTAACCATAAATTTTCCTAACAACATAGAAGGAGAATATGTAGGGGTTATCATTCTTATTGTAAAATCAATAAACAAAAATGCTAAATAGACTCTAGCAACAATAATATGATTATATCCAATTCCTAAAAATATTACTATCATACCAAGAGTAGCTAAAATACCAGCGGCTGCTCTAGCTTCTCTTTCATTTATAACAGTAATATTATATCCAGGGACTCTCTCTCCATAGTTCAATAAAAAACTTTTTAAATTCAAATAGACTCCTAATATCATAAATAATATCTAACATTCATTATAACAAAAAGAGTCTATTTTTAAGAGTAATAAGAAAAAAAATTAGCCAACCATCTCTATCTGTCTAATACCTCTTCAATAATTCTTAATCCATTTCTAAAAAATATCTTCTCTACCTCATCATAACTAAAACCTTTTTTTAAAAGCCTATCTGAAAGTTTAGAGATTTGAGATATGTCTCTTATCTCAACAGGATTCATAATGCCATCATAGTCTGAACCTAATGTTATAACATCTACTCCTGCAATATTACGTATATGTTTTATATGCTTTAACATATCATCAACTTTGGCTAAACGTGATGAGTCTATAAGCTCCTTTTCCACTAAAAAATTAACAGAAAATGCTAATCCTGCTACTCCTCCCTTATCTGCTAATTTTTTAAACTGTTCATCTGTTAAGTTTCTAGTATGATTTGTAACTGCTCTTGAGTTTGAGTGTGTAGCAATTATTGGTTCTTTTGAATGAGTTATAACATCTTCAAATCCTGCATCGCTTAAGTGAGAGACATCTATTAGCATTTTAAATTCATTCATAGCTTCTACAACTTCAAAACCTTTGGGTTTTAAACCTCTGTTTTGATATTGCCACTCAAAATTAGGGTAACCTAGACTGTTTTCGTAGTTCCAAGTAAGTGTTATAGCAGAGACTCCTTCTTGTTTGAAATATTTTAAGTTATCTAAATCACCCTCTAATGCCTCACCCTCTTCTATAGCTAAAAAAGCTCCTATTTTATTTTGATTTTGAGCTTCTATTAAATCTTTATATGTTCTACAAAGAGTAATAGTCTTACTATTTAAGTCCAATTCTTGTTTAAAATTTTGCAACATCTTGACACAATAGTTATAAGAACTATCATGTTCTATTTTATCAATATACATAGCAAAAAATTGAGCCAAAGCTTCACCTTTTTGGAGCTTTTCTATATCTACTTTTAGACTATTTTTTCTAAGTGATTGATTTTGTTCTAACATTGCTGAGGCTGTGTCGCAGTGGAAATCTATAAAGTTCATATTATCTCTTTTTGGTTTTATTGTAGTATAATTTTCTAAAAAAATTGGAACAAAAAATGACTATTATTAACCCAAATTATATCTATATAAATGGTAAATTTAAAGAAAATTTATCTGTAGCATTTGATAAAGAGATTAAAGCCATTGACACTATAGAAAATCTACAAAAAAAGTACCCCCAAGCAACTATAGAAGAGATTAAAGAGAACTCTGTACTCTACCCAGGGTTTATCAATACCCATGTCCATTTAGAGTTCTCTGCAAACAAAACAACCCTACAATATGGTAGCTTTATGCCGTGGCTAGACTCTGTTATTAAAAATAGAGAAGAGCTTGTAGGAGAGTGTAGTAATGATTTAATGATGCAAGAGTGCCAAAATATGATGAAGTCAGGTATTACCACTTTTGGAGCTATCTCCTCTTTTGGATTAGAGCTTGAAGTATGTACTCAAACACCTCAAAAAGTTATCTTCTTTAATGAGATTATTGGTTCTAATCCAGCTACAGCAGATATGTTATACAATGACTTTTTAGAGCGTTTAGATGAGTCTAAAAAATATAGTGACCAAGGAGTTACACCTGCTGTTGCCATTCACTCACCCTACTCTGTGCATCCTATAGTTTTAAAACGTACCGTAAATGTTGCTAAAACAGAAAACCTACCACTAACTGCTCACTTTTTAGAGTCACAAGCAGAACGAGAGTGGTTAGAAGAGAATTCAGGTGAGTTTTTGCCATTTTTTCAAAAGTTTTTTAACAGTTCTAAATCTGTAACTAAAATAGATGAGTTTTTAAAGAGTTTTGATGAAATTCCAACCCACTTTGCACATGTAGTACAAGCAAACGAAGAGGAGCTTAAATATTTAGCACAAAAAGGTCATTCCATTGCCCACTGCCCTCGCTCTAACAGACTACTTGGGTGTGGAAGGCTTCCTATTGAGACACTAATAGAGCTAAAGATTCCATTTACTATAGCTACCGATGGACTAAGTTCTAATAACTCACTAAATATTCTCGATGAACTAAGAGCAGGAGTTATGCTTCACCATCTAGGTTCACTTGAAGAGTTAGCATCTCTATTTATTGGCTCTATTACCTCTGTACCTGCTGATATTTTTTCTCTAAATTCAGGGAAAATAGAAGTAGGAAGAGATTCAGACTTTGCTTTAGTAACCCTACCTGCAAAACCATCCTCTTTAGAGAGTATTGCACTACAGACTATTTTACATACAAAAGAGGTTACTAACGTTTGGATAAGTGGTAAAAAAGAGATTTAATGAAAAATCTATACAACGCCCTACTCCTAAAACAGCTCTATCAACTAAAAAACTTAGGCTACAGATATACAAATGAAAAGCCCTACTCGCATGAAGAGAGAGAGCTTTTAGAGCTACCAAACTCTATACAAGCTCTAAAAAAACAGGCACAAAACTGTCACCTCTGCTCTTTGAATAAAGGTCGTAACCATGTAGTCTTTGGAGAGGGAAATCCACAAGCAGATATTATGTTTATAGGAAATGTTCCACTAGAGATAGAAGATAACGCAGGAGCAATCTTTTTAGGAAGAGGTGGAGAGATGTTAACAGCTATGATAGAAAAAGTCTTAAAGCTCTCACGAGAGCAGGTCTACATTACCAATCTTTTAAAGTGTCACCCTCTACTTACAAAAGAAGTTCATGAGAGTGAGTTTCATACATGTAAAGCCTATCTTTTTAAAGAGATTGAGTTAGTAAATCCTAAAATTATTATTACCCTTGGAGAGAGAGCATTCCACTACCTAACTAATGATTTTACAGATTTAAAAGAGATAAGAGGTAGGGTAATTAAAAAAGATGGTTATAGTATTGTTCCTACCTATCACCCTAACTTTTTGTTAAAAAATCCATCTTTTAAAAGAGAGGTTTTTTTAGATTTAAAAAAAGTTCAAAAACTATCTACTTTATAAAAATAAGAGCTATTATCTTGATTTATATCAATAACACGGTAAATCAAAACTAAATTCCATTTAAAGGAAAAAGCTTATCAATCCCCCAAGCAAATAACTTACGAGCTTGGGTAATATTAGTAATTTTATTGAAATTAAGTAGGTTAATAGCCATACTTCTAAGTAGAGAAGTAACAACAGGAATT
>JALWMP010000143.1 GCA_026996165.1 Campylobacteraceae bacterium | reverse complement strand
TCTATTTATACTATAGTTTAAATGCAGATTTCTCAACGATTGTTCAAATACTAAATGACAACCATAAGTTAAAATTGGTAGATTTTTCCTTTTCAGGTGGTTTTACCATCTGGACACTACTTACAGGGTGGTTTTTACTAAATATAGCAGCTTATGGATTAGACCAAGATATGACTCAACGTGTACTAACTTGTAAAAACAGAGAGGAGGGTTCACGCTCTCTTATCTACTCTATTGTCTTTACCATTCCTGTTGCACTACTCTTTTTAATAATAGGTCTGCTTCTCTATCTATTCTATCAACACCCTGAACTCTCTTCGGTCAAATCAGCCTGTGTTGACCAAAATATTGATGGTCAAAGTGTTAAGATTTTTATGCTCTATATCTTAAATGAGATGCCAGAGGGGTTAAGAGGTTTAGTAACCGTAGGTGCTATTGCAGCGGCTCTCTCTTCAACCAACTCAGTTCTATCTGCTATGTCATCAGTTGCTATTGAAGATATTTATAGACCATGGCTAACCAAAAATAGTAAAGATGAAAAGCACTATCTAAATGCTAGTCGTGTTATGGTAATTGTTTTTGCTATTTTGCTCTCACTTATGGCAATGCTTTCGTTCTATTGGCAACAGTATAGTGAGTTACCTCTTCTTAACTTTGCTTTAGGTGTTATGGCATTTGCTTACGCTTCACTGTTGGGTGTTTATGGAGCTGCCATATTTACCAAAAGAGGAGATGAGACAACTGTACTTTGGGCATTGGTTGGAGGGTTTTTAACTGTATTGGTTCTACAGCCTTATATTATTGGGATTAAGATAGATTTTTCGGTTATGATGATAGTTGGTACTTTGGTTTCGTTTTCTATTATGATGCTAGGAGAAAAAAATGAACAATAAAAAAGTATACATAGTAAGTGGAGCAGGGCTTTCAGCAGAGTCTGGCATACGTACCTTTAGAGACACAGATGGGCTTTGGGAAGAGTATAGCATAGAGGAGGTCTGTTCAGTTGGTGGATTTATGCGTGACCGACAGAAGGTGTTAGACTTTTATGATGCACGTAGAGCAGATATAGAACAAAAAGAGCCAAACTATGCCCATAAAAGGTTAGCAGAGCTTAAAAACAAGTACCCTGACAATGTTAAAATATTAACTCAAAATGTAGATGATATGTTAGAGAGAGCAGGGTGCAAAGATGTTATTCACCTGCATGGGACACTGACTGATTTGCGTTGTGAAGATTGTGGTAAGGTGTTTCATATAGGTTATAGAAGTCAAGAGGGGGCTGTTTGCCCATCGTGTGGCTCTTATAATATTCGACACAATGTTGTAATGTTTGGTGAACCTGCTCCTGCCTATAGAAATTTAAATGAGTTATATACTGAAGCTGATATGGTAGTAGTCATTGGAACAAGTGGACAAGTTATTGATACTGCTTATATGGCACAGTTGGTAGAGTACTCTATTTTAAACAATCTTGATGTAGATGAGTATCATGACCAGTATTTTAAAGTTAAACTGTATAAACCAGCAACTGAGGCTGCTGATGAGATATATGATTTGGTTGAGGAGTTTTTGGAGGTAGATTAGTTAGGATTATTATTTGGTAGATATAATATTCAGTCAAACTCAGATTAATAAAATATTTTTTAACTTAAAATTTACATATAGTAAAGAAGTTAAAAATAATATTCTTAACTCTTCTGAGCTTCTTGTATGGCACTTAAAAGCTTCTCTTCTGTAACGGGCTTAACAATAAATGCAGCTGCTCCAAGTGTAAGAATCTCTTTATTTCTTAAGTCATTAGAAGATACAGCAATAATAGGTATATTGTTCTTCCCATATGTTTCAAAATAGTGCTTTAAAAACTCAGAACCATCCATTCTAGGCATCTCTACATCAAGTAAAATAAGTTGAATATCTGGATTCTCTTTACATAGTTGGAGTGCATGACCACCATCTATAGATTCAATAATATCTACATGATATAACTCTTTTTTAATTAAAGATATAAGTAGACGACGATTGATATAGTCATCATCTATAATAAGAACTTTAAAAATCATCTTTATCCTCTATATTTTTTAATAAGTTGTTGAATATTATCTCGTTTAATAACCCCAACATGAACCTCTTTTATAAGATTGGTATTGTAGTGTTCATGGGTTTTGTTTTGTGATAGCATAATAACATTCATATTTTGGTGCTGTTTTTTTAAAATATTTTGATTGAATTGCTCTATCTCTTTATCAATAAGAAGCATGTCATACTCCTCTTTATCAATAAAGTTTTCTAGCTCGTTAGGTTGATGTACAATTTCAATATCGTAATTCATATTGGCAATAACTTTTGATAAAATCTGTGCTTCTAGTGGATTTTTCTTTAGTATAAGAATCTTTTTATTGCTTGGTGTCTTTTTTTCACTACTAGGTTCTTCTTCTAAAATTGAAACTCCATTAGATGAACTATTTTCATCTAGTACTACAACACCTTCATTTTTAGATATTTCTCTTTTATTGTTAACTTTATGTAAAACTTCATCTGGTTTAGTTTCTACTTTATCTTCTTCAATTTTAGGTTTAAGAAACTTTTTTAAGATATAAAGAAGTTCATTTGTCTCAATAGGTTTTGGTATATACTCATCTAACCCTTGTTCTAAAAATCTCTCTCTATCTCCATTTAGTGCATTGGCTGTTAAGGCAATAATAGGAACATGATGCAGTTTCTCTTCAACTTCATAATTAATAATCTCATGAGTCGCTTCAACACCGTCCATAACAGGCATTTGAATATCCATAAAAATAAGGTCATAGTTATTACTTTTTCGTTTTTCAAATGCTTCTAAACCATTGTTTGCAAGTTCTACTGTAACACCATATTTTACTAAAACCTGTTTAATAAGTTTTTGGTTAATAAAGTTGTCTTCTGCAACAAGAACATTTCCTTGAAATTTAATATTTTTAAAAGTAACACTATTTTGATTCTCTAGTTCTATCTCTTTATTACTATTTTCAGTAGCATTGAGTCCTTGAATAACTTTTGTTGGTGTAATTGGTTTATATAAAATCTTAGCAACATTAACTCCTAACTCTTCAAAATGTGTTCTGTTTGAAAAACTTGCAAGTAAGATAACTTTGTTTGAGTTTAGTTTATAGATACTCTTTAGAAGCTCTTCGTCGCTATTGTCTACATCTATCCAGATACTATTAACCGTTTTATCTTCATTGCACTTTTTTAAGTCAGCAGGGGTTTTAAATTTATTTGAGCTTACATCATAATATTTAAGATACTCACTCAAATATATATCTTGTTGTATAGGAAGCTCATAGTTGTATTTACAGATGGTTAAGTCTTTAAAGTTATAAGATTGTGCAAGTTCTGTACTCTCAAGTACCTCTTCAAATGTAATATTAAAGTAGAAACGTGTACCTTTCTCTTTTTCGCTCTCTAATTTAAGTTCAGAACCCATTAAATCTAAAAATTTAGTTGAGATAGTAAGCCCTAAACCTGTTCCACCATATTTACGTGTAATAGAGACATCAGCTTGTGTAAAGGCAGAAAATACATTGAGTTGTTGCTCTTTTGTCATTCCTACACCATTATCTTCTATAGAGAATGAGAGTTCTGTATGATTATCAATGGTTGAGACTTTTCTAATCTCTACTTTAATCTTTCCTCCAAAGTCAGTAAATTTAATAGCATTACTTAAAAGATTAATAAGAACCTCTTTAATCTTAACTGCATCACCAAGGAGTTTTTTGTCAATAGCTGGGTCAAGGAAAAAATCAAGTTCAATATTTTTCTCTGATGCTCTCATACCATAGGTCTCTACAGCATTTTCAAACTCAACTATTGGATCAAATATAATTATATCGAGTTCAGTTTTGTTACTTTCAATTTTTGAGAGGTCAAGAATGTTATTGATAATACTGAGTAGATTTTCTGAACTCTTCTCTACGATATTAACAAACTCTTTTTGTTCTTCTGTTAGACCAGTACTTTTTAAAAGTTCTGTAAAACCTACAATACCATTAAGAGGTGTACGAATCTCATGAGACATATTAGCTAAGAAGAGAGATTTTGAAGCATTTGCTTCTAACGCGTGCATTTTGTCTGCTTTTGCATTTTCTATAAGTGTCTCAATAAGCATATAGGCATTGTCCATACCTTTTTTTGTTTTTAAGTCAATATCTTTATATAGACTCATACCTGATTCATCATATAACTCTTCAGCTTCAATGATTGAATTAGTAAGAATATCTTCAAGATTTTTCGTATTGTTTCTAAGCTCTCTCATTGCTAAAAAAACTACAATACTAAGTAGAAAAACTAAAAGAATAGTTCCTCCAGATAGGTAAAGTATAATTTTAGAATCTAATTCAAATGGAACTCTATTTAAAGCAGTTGCTACCCCATAGAGTGAAACTATAAAGAGTAGAAAAAGTGGTAGAATACTAACTAGTTTAAATTTATTGTTTAGTTGCAAGTTTTATCCTTTTATGCTCTTTTAAGTTTTTTCATATAGTCTTCAAGAGATAGGAAGTGACCCCAATACTTTTTAAATAACCCTTCAAGTTTCTCATGTTCTGTACAGAACTGTATCTCTTCTAAAATATCAGAAAGTTCATTGATTCGTAAATTACTAGCAGCTCCTTTTAGTTTGTGTCCTAGTTCATGAATGTTATCCATATCTTTTTGATAGTATGAAGCGAGTAGATGGTCTTTATCATGGTGTGCTTGTTCAATAAAGTCATCTACAAACTCTTCAATTAGTACTACAGGTAGATTTAGCTCATCTGCCGCGGTTTGAGGATTGTAAGAGATTGGTAGAGGTGTAATATTGTCAAGAGAAATCTCCTTTACATCACTATGAGACTTAATCTCTTTGTTAAATGCCTCACTTATTGCTTTGCTTTTTGGCTCATCAAGTGGTAGCTCATCTGGTAATTCATCTAATGTAAACTCCTCTTCAATCTCTTTTGGTTGTTCGCTTTTTTTATCTTTTTCTACATTTTGTAGTAGTTCAGAAAAACGTGAACTTAGAACCTCTTCTTTTTTCTCTGTATCACTATTGTCTGGTTCAACAACATCAACAACTATCTCTTCTTCATAATCTTCTGGTTTCTCTAAAGTTAAAAGAGCAAGTTTTGTATAGTACTCATCAATTAAGTGTACACGCTCTCTATGAGGGAGTTTCTGTATCTTTAAAAGTATAATATTAATATGAGGAATCTTAAGTGTTAGTGCAAGGTTTGCAAGATTTTTAACAACCTTGTCATTCCCCTCTAAAAGACGTTTTTCATCAATAATAGATTGGTCAATAAAGCTATCAAGGTAGAGCTTATAGTCACTTACACTAAGACCAATCTCTTTTGAAATCTTTTCAACATCAAGATATATTGGTTTATAGTTTGTTGGTAGACTCTTTTGTGGTTTTAGTCCATTTTGTTGTATCTCTTCTATATGTATATCTTTAAGCTCTACAAGGTTAAATGCTCCTTGAACTCCATATACTTCATTACTAAGAAATGTTGCATTAATAAGTTGTCTCTCTTGTCGTATAACAATTTGTCTATTTTCAAATGTTAAGTTACTCATAATGTTAGAGTCTCGAAGTTCTTTAAATGATAGAAAACCTAAAAGTTCAATAAACTCTTTATCTGCTAATATTAATTCTTTGTCATCATTATATCCGTAATACATTTTTACCTCTTTATATTATATTATTGTGTTGAGCATAACGCTCACTCTCTTCTTCTATATTTAGTTTAGAAGTTGGTCTATGTATGATAATAAAACCAGAAATCTCTCCGTTTTTATCATATTTTATTGTACAGTGAACATCTGACCAAAAATACATACCATCACGTCGCATGTTTTTTAAGACAGAGAACCACTGCTTTAACCTTTTCTTAGTTGACCATAACTCCTCATATATATCATCTGGAACATCTGGATGCTTAAAAATGGAATGATGTTTACCTATGAGTTCCTCTTTTCGGTAACCTACCACCTCACAGAAGTTCTGGTTAGCATCGGTAATGATACCTTGTAAATCAATTTCATAGATTAGATTTTTTGAAAATTTATATTCAACATCTAATGGTACAGGATGATGCACATGACTCCTTTGTCTATTTAACTAATCAAACAACTTTAATATAAAAGAACTAAGAATAAAGTTAAAGTAAACTTATTTTTTTATTGTAAAATAATATAGTAATCCATAAATTACAATAAATAATATCTTATGTTTTGTTACATAGATAATTATTACTATTTAACACTATCTGTTCTTTAGGATTTTAGCAATTTTTTCAGAAGATGCGACTGAAATTTCTCTATAAGAGGCATTTTGTATAGCCTCAAATGTTCCAAAATAGTTTAAGAGTTTTTTTACAGTAGCAGGGCCTATTCCCTTTTTTTGAAGCAGAGAGTTTTGTGTGTCAGCTTTACGTTTTTGGTTTTGATGATAGGCAATAGCAAAACGGTGTGCTTCGTCGCGTTGTCTCTGTACCCATTGGAGTCGTTTGTCGTTAGTAGAGAGTTCAAAAACAGACTCTTTGGTGTAGATAATATCTTTAGCAGACCCTTTTGCTCGGTGAGCTTTGGCATCAAGTTTCTCTTTAGCAATGGCAATAACATCTAAGCTAACTTTAGCCTCTTCTAAGAGTGATATAGCTAATCTTCTTAGTGTCTCACCCCCATCTAAAATCCATAAATCAGGAGGTGAACTCTTCTTGAAACTATTAATACGCTTAGTCAACATCTCTCTCATCTGCCCATACTCATCTTTAGCTTCAAGTGCATAGCGTCTATAATCTTTTTTAGACCATTTACCTTCACTCCAAACTACCATAGCTCCAACAGTTGCTACCCCCATCAGGTGAGAGTTGTCAAAGGTCTCTACCCTATAAGGAGTCTTATTTAACTCAAAGAGTTGGGCAATCTTTGGCTCTATCTCCTCCTTTGGTTTGTCACGTTTTAGTACCTCTTTTGCATTCTCTATAGCAAGAGCTATTAGTTTTGCTTTTGAGCCTTTTTTTGGGTGTAAAATCTCAATCTTTTTGCTAAAACGCTCCGAGAGTAGGGTGGCTATCTTCTTTTGGTCTTCAAAAGCATGAGCAACTAAAATATGTTTAGAGATTTGAGGAACATCTATGGTGTAGAACTCTAGTAGAGCCTGTTTATAAGCTTCATTTTCATCATAGAGTTCACCATTTCTAAATGTGGAAACAGAAGATGAGATAACCCTTCCACCTCTCATAAAGAGCTTAACAATAACCCCTTTTGTCTCACCATTTACAATAGCAAAAATATCTAAATCTTCATCTTTGGCTAAGTCGATATTTGAGCTAATGGTTAGGGACTCTAGGATTTTAATATTGTCACGAAGTGTAGCCGCCTCCTCAAAGCGTTCACTAATAGCCAACTCCATCATCTTGTCAGTTAGTTGCTCTATAAGTGTAGACCTTTTTACAATAGCTCTCTTGACTTGTGAGACAATCTCTTGATACTCCTCTTTAGTAACCTTTCCTTCACACGGTGCAAGACACTTGTCTATTTGGTAAAAGAGACAAGCTCTTTTCTCTCTAAGGCAAGACTTTTTTTGAACCAAAGGAAAGAGTTCATAGAGGGTATCTAGTAGTACCTTACCACCATTTGGAAAAGGTCCATAGTAGGTTATCTTTTTTCCTTTTATAACCTTGCGTGTCAACTCAAAACGAGGAAAATCTTGTGACTCATCAATGTAAATATATGGATAGGTCTTGTCGTCACGCAGTAAAATATTATATTTTGGATTGAGCTGTTTTATAAGCGAGTTTTCTAAGATAAGTGCATCTGCTTCATTATCAACAACTATATACTCAAGCCTAACAGCTTGTTGCAACATTCTCAAAATACGTAACCCCAACTTAGGATTAGGGTGCAGTTCAGGTGTAAAATGCCAATATGACTTAACACGATTTTTAAGATTTTTAGCTTTTCCTACATAGAGTAGTTTGTCATCTTTGTCAAAATATTGATAGACACCTGCTTGGTTTGGTAGGGTTTGAATGGTTATTTTTATGTTATTTTTTTGATTCATTTTGATATATTATCATAATTTTAAAACTACAACTCAGCTAAATAGCACGGTAAATCATAATTATATAATAAGCCTTTTTATAAAGGATAACTGAAACCCAAAGAAAAAATGTAAAAAAAGAATACCATCTTAACAATAAGTTGAGAAAGAACAAAATAGAAGCTAAAAGTTTCTACAAACCTGAGTTCGACAAAAAATGGTCATACTCTCTAGTAAATATACTCTCCAATCTTCCACTAGAACTATTCTAAAACGATATAACTCCACCCCTTGTAATCCCCATAACTGTAAAACCATTAGGGGTTATAGAGCCATACTATTTAAGGATTTTGATAATCTATAATAAAATTTACTTTTATCTGTATATGTGTATATTTTTCTTTTTTTGAATTCATTTTTTTCTATTATCATATATTTGGTTTAGACGGTGTTGTCGGGGACAACACCCTATAAAATACACCCCACAGAGACAACCTCTTTTGTCTCTACACAATAAGCACTCAACTTCCTATCTCCTCCTCGTCCACAACCTGTATCGAGACATACAAAGTTTTCTCCAATTACTACTTCATCTTGTGGAGTATGCCCATAGATATTAAATATTGGAGCAGAAGATGATGGAGTATAGCGATTGTTTTTAGCATGATATGCAAAGTAGTCAGGGTGGCTCTCTTTAAAAAGCCAATATTTATCTATAGGTGCATGAGTAACTACTACAGGAAGTGAGTACCCCTCTATATGTCCAAATTCAAAATAGCTGGGTAGCTCCTCTACCCACTCCATATCTTTTTTCATCTGCTCTATACTCTCTTGATTTAAGGTAATTTTATTAGAACCTTTTTCTAAAAATCCATAAGATTTTAAGGTACTAGAGAGAGATTTATATGTCCAAATGAGACTACTGTTTTCAACTTGCTTTTGAACTCCATTTAGAAAAAGAGAGCCAAATTTTAAAAGATACTCTTCATGGTTTCCTTTTATGCAACAATAGGCGTTTTCTCTTACAAAGTTAATAACCTCTTTACCTTGTGAGCCTCTACTAATTAAATCTCCTACAAAGATAAGCTTTGCATCTTTTGGGAGTTTTTTTACTAGAGCCAAAAGTGTTTTGTACTCTCCGTGAACATCACCTATGATGTAATGGTTTTTCTCTTTCATCTTTTTTTCCTTATATTCTTTTAAACCTCAGTTCGACGGAATATCATATCTATAAAAGCCTAATAACTATTTATCTGTTGTTGCCTATGTAGTGCTGCTTTACACTCTCTTGTAGCTATAAGAATAAGAAGCTCTTAAAGAAGTTATAGAGAGAAGATTAAATTGACTCTTATCCTAACGCCTCTATTTTAACCTTAACCTCTTGATAACAGGCTGAGTCACCCTCATCGCTTATAATACTTGGTGTTAAAAAGTTCACTCCAATACTATTAGCTGTAATGACTACACTATCTTCTCTCATATCTTCATTATTTTTAACTACAAAGTTATATTCACCATGTTCAGAAAAAACACGTACCACTTGTCCATCTTTAAAACCAAGTTTTGGGTGAAGAGTAATCTTGTTGTCTCGTTTAAATTGAGTATTTAAAGCTTTGTTTGCCTTTGGACTTAAGAGCCAATAGTCCTCTATGACTTTCTCTTTTTTTGATTTTCTTCTAGCTCGTGTAAAGTGTTTAGTCTTAATAAAATCGTCATCAAAATCATCAAGAAATACAAACTCCTCTTCACCATCTTCTCCAAAACCGTTGTGGTATGGAATCTCTTGATAAGCAGGGTGGAGATAGTAGTCATTGTTTATTTTACTACACTGTTCAAGCCAAAAGTTTAAGTAGTACTTTTCACTCTCTAGTGGTTCAAACCCAAACTTTTGAAGTAGAGTATTTGTAAATTCATACTCACTTATACCATAGTCACACTCATGTACTTTTCTCATAGGGCTAACATATTGGTGTCCATAGCTAAGACGTACATCATCTTTTTCAAAAAAGTTTTTAGCAGGAATTACAATGTCAGCCATATCAGAGGTTTCATTTTCATAGAGACCAAAGTAGATAATAGTTTTTGTCTTTTTAAGCTCTTTTATTACTCTGTTACTATCAGGCATGGAGGCTACAGGATTTCCCCCTTGAATAAGAACTGTATCAAACTTTCCAAAAGGGGTATTTGCTTTTTGGACTCTTTTTGTCTTAACCTCAAATGGATTTTTAAAGTTCAATTTTGAGTTACCTAAAAAGCCAACTCCACACCCCTCTTTTCCTATTTTTCCTAAGAGTACAGCTAAAGAGTCAATAGCATGAAGTGTTGCATGACCTGTAGAGTATTTTTGTACACCATTTCCTATTAAAAAGACTGTTTTTTTACCTTTTATTGTCTCTAAAATAGTACCCATTTTTTGTAAATCTATATCTATATACTCTAAAATAGGGCGTATTCTAAACCCTTGAGTAAATTCATAGTATTCTTCATATTCTGTAGCATACTCATCTATAAACTCTCTATCTTCAAAGTTACCCATAATTGCAAAACGTGCTAACATAATAGCCATAAAAAAGTCAGAGCGAGGAGAAATTTGTAGATGTAAGTCAGCTTTTTTAGCAATAGGAGTCTTAACAGGGTCAATTACAATTAACTCTTTCCCTTCTAAGTAAGGCATAATATGAGAGGCTGTTACAGTAATATTTTTACCCCATATAACAACAACTTCAGCTTTAGCTATCTGTTCAGGTGGTAAAATATAATTTATCTCTCTTCCGTTTATAATTCCTGCATCTCCTGAACCATCACAAAGCGTTCCTTTGGTAGTTGTTCCATCTATCTTTTCAAATAGCAAATTGGTAATCTCTTGCATTACCCCAAAGTTCCCTGAACCTCTCCATAGTAATTTAGAAGGAGCTTTTAGTGCCTTTTCTGTAGCTTTTAGTGCCTCATCTAAGCCTAC
>JALWMP010000142.1 GCA_026996165.1 Campylobacteraceae bacterium | reverse complement strand
AAACTTGTTTGTGCATCAAAACACTCTTTAGCCGTACCAAGACAATCGGATTGTATAATATTTCCAGAACTATCTTTTGGGTAAGTAACTCTAAAAATCACCTCTTTAGATGCAGGGAGTTCACCTAAATCGTTTGTTGGTGAGTTTGGATTCTCTCCCGATGAGAGAAAGTAAAATCTACTATTAGAGTCACTATCACTAATATAGATATATCGTTCATAAATAGTTACATTTTTATCTATATCAAACAGCTCTATCTTAGCAGGGATTTTTGAGATATTTTGCTCTGCTGAAAAATCATCTTTATAAAATACTAAAGAGTAGTCAAAGTCACGACCTACTATTTGGGTATACCACGCATTTCGTTCATTTGAGTTAATAGTGTAGTTACCACTATTGGTTCGCTCTACATTAAACTTTCCATGTATTGGAGTAAACCCTGTTCCAAAATAGATAGCATAGTCTTCAACCTCTCCATCTGTTATAAACCCTGAAGGATTCATACTAGCAGATGATGAGACTCTTGCCCGTAGATAAGTAATTTTATTGGTTACTAATCCATCAGCAAGAGAAAAAGTAATAGTATGCTCCCCTGCTGATAACTTAGAGCTTGAACTATATATTAAGTCGGTTGAATCATCAAAATGACCATCTATACCCTTGTCTATCCATAATTTAAGATATGCAGATTTAGAGAGTTTAACTTTTATCTGATGAGTTGTATTTGTCTCAAAGTATGTACCATTAATATCTGTTCCATCAACTAAAGTTACACCGTCATCATCATCAACTCCATTAAGGTCATCTCCATCTGCATTGACTGTATCGTAAGAGTTAATATCGTGGTCTACCTTATCTCCAAGATATATGCCATTTGCAATATTATGCCATGCAGGACCATAACTAATAGGAGCATCTCCATAATCTGTAAAGAGAAGTTCAGCATTTAGACAGTTTGTTCCATCGTTAAAGGTAGCAGGTTGTGAGTTAGATAGGAAAGCTTTTGCACCAGTTTTGGTATTAAATTCATAAAATCCACTACCTTTACTATCATTTGCAAAAAATCGACCATTTTTATCTGAAAAAGTAGAGTCAAACTCCCCACTATGAGCCTCTCCTATCTCTTGTACCACTCCTGAAATAGTATTTATCTTAACAAACTGTCCACCATCAATAATACCATAAAGATAATTACCATGAGGAGAGAGAGAAAAATCTTTTATATTTATACTTTTAGAAAGAGTTTTTTCAGTCACACTCTTATCGTTAAGATTAATAATATACATTTTATTAGTATTTAGCCCAACTCCTGCTACATAATAGTGTTCATTGTCATAAATAGCACCAGCAAAGAGTTGATAAGAGTCAAAAGCCTTTGGTAAGCTAGTAATTTTTCCTAAATCAATAACCTTTCCTGTTTTACTAATCTTAACTAAATTTCTATAGTAGAGTCCATAAATATAGTTATCTTCAGGGTTATACCCAATAGCATTATATAGGTTATTTTCTCCTGCATCGTCCATTACTTCAAATCTAAAAGGGCTTGTACTTGTGTCAATTCTATGTAACCACATCTTCCCTGTCTCTTCACTGCCTCGTTTTTTACTACTAGAGAGGTACATGTGTTCATCACAGACAAATGGGTCATTATTATGCTCATCATCATTTAAGATGTAAACTCCACTACTGCTTCTTCCAAAAGTAATATTTTTAGGGTTCTTTAATGCTATTATAAACATCTCATTTGGTTCAATATTGGTGTCTCCATTAATTGTCAATTTAAGTGTAGCAGAAGTACTACCTTTAGGAATATTTAATGCTCCATTAGTAGCAACATAGTCATTATCTTCTGTAGGGCTACTACCGTCTTGTGCTGTTTTATCATAAGTATAGTAGTCTAAAGATGTATTTTCTAATGCTGGTTTATCTAATACTAATTTAATATCTATAGTATGAGTTGAGCTATTTCCCTCATAGGTGCTATAACTACTCTTTTCTATATCTAACTTAGGATAAGTACCATCATCATTAACAATCTTACCAGTAGCAGTTTGTGTTCCTGAAATAGTAAGATTTGTCTCATTACAGATATGAAGATAAAACTTCTCATCATCTTCTATATTTGTATCTCCATTAATTGTTACAGGAATAGTTACACTGGTCTCACCACCACTAAATATATGTTTATCATCTTCTATTTTAACATAATCATTATCGGCCACTTTAGCACTATTATCAGAACTATAGTAATCAAAAGATGAACCTGCTAATGCAGGACTATCCAAACTTAAAGTAAAATTTAATGTTTTAGTACTACTATTTCCCTCAACAATCTCATAAGATGGCTTATCAAATCTTAAAGTTGCCAATGTTCCATCATCATTTACAATAGTTCCTTTGGCTGTATGCCCATGAATAATAATATTATGTTCATTTTTAACTTTTAAATAAAATTGTTCATCTTCTTCTATCTTTTTATCTCCATTGACTGTAACTTGAATATTAATATCACGAGTTCCTTCTGGGATATTGTATCTTGTAGTAGAGATAGCAACATAATCATTGTCACTTACTTTAGCTGTACGATCTTTAGTATAATAATAAAAATAACTATCTGCAACAGCATCAGCATCTAATTGACAATGAAAGTTAAGTGTTCTAGTTGAGCTATTTCCCTCTACTACCGATACATTTGCTGATGAAAAATTAACTCCTGGAAAATCTCCATCATCATTTATAATCTCTCCTTTACCTACAGCATCAACAATAGCAGAACTTCCAGAAATAACCAACTTGACATTTTCATCATCTTCAATATTATTGTCTCCAATAGTAGGAATATAAACTAGCTTCTCTGTATCTCCTGCTTTAAAAGTAACTGTACCACTAATAGAAGTATAGTCCTCTCCTGCTACTGCTGATGGATTACTACCATCTTCTGAATTATAATCAATTTTTAAATCTGGTTCATCTTCTGGATATGGTTTGGCTAGATATATATGACAAACTAAATTTCTACTTTCTCCTTCATTGCCCTCTTCTACATGACTACAATCATTATATACCTCAATAGTATCATCATCATCAATAGTTGCTGTTGCTTGGCTATCACCAATAATTCCACTAGATATAGAGTCTATAATAACTTTAAAATCTTCTGTTGATTCAGGAGAGGTATCTCCATTAATTGTAATTGGAAGTAAAACTCTATTATTACCTGCTGTAGCTGTAACTGTACCTCCTGAAACTGCTACATAATCATCTCCTGCATGAGCTGTATTATCTACGGTATGATAAGTTACATTAACATCAGATGGAAGATTTTGATTAAAATAGGCAACCATATAGAGAGTTTGTGTTGAATCTGTCTCTGTTATACTTTTATCATTAAAAGTTGTCAACTTCAATGGTTTTAAATCATCATCATAAATAGTCCCATTTCCTTGGTTGTCTATAATCTCATATGCCAAAGCACTTTCTGTAATTTCAACGGTAACATGCTCTGTAGGCTCATGTATAGTGTCATTTAAAACAGGAACTGTAATTATTTTTGTTGTAGGACCATCACTAGTAAATTTAAGGTCTCCTTCTGTATATGTATAATCACTTCCTGATGTTGCTGAACCATTACTTATAGTCTTATAGTGAACAGTAATTGACCCATACATTGGAGAAGCTTCTATGGTAACAGCAAACTGTAAAGAGTTCTGATACTCATAAACAGAAGAGGCATCAGAGATAGAAATATCTTTTAGTAATATACTATCAGCTAACAAAGAGGTATTAAAAAATAGTACCCATATAAATAGAAGTTTTTTTAAAAAAGCAAGCATTAGTTATTCCTTTAAGAAATATAAATTATTACAATTATAATATTTTTATAATTTCTTAAAGTTTAAACTAGATAAGTAATATAAAATTATTTTAATATTATCTATTATTTATTTTTGTGTAATCCTGAAAGCTTCCCCAACAGCCTTAATAAAGGCACTTCTTACTGCCCCCTCTTCCAATGCTCCATAAGCAGCAGCTGTTGTTCCTGCTGGACTCATAACAGAATCTTTAATGAGTGCTGGGTGATTAGAGGCAATAAGTGGTGCAAAACCTTTAAACAGAGAGTTAGTTACCCCAATAGCATCAACTCGCTTCATACCCTCTTTAACCAAACCGTCCATCATAGCCTCAGCAACTAAAGTTAAAAGTGCAGGACCAGAACCTGCTATGGCAGTAGCTATGTCTACCTCTTTTTCACTATCTACCCAAAAGACATCTCCAATAGCAGAGAAAATAGCCTTTGCTTCCTCTTTTTTAGCAACATCACCTGTCATTACAGAAGTAGAAGCTTGAAACTTAGCCGCAACATTAGGCATAACTCTTACTACATTTTTAGTAGATACATTAGCTCTTAAAGCCTCTATTGTAGTACCTGCTAAAACTGAGTAGAGTGACTCAGCTTTTCCTCTAAGTTGCTCCCCTACACTCTTTAAGGCATAGGGTTTAACAGCTAGTAAAATATTTTTCTTAGTAATATCAAAATTCTCTAAAGCATAAACCTTAGCTGAAAACTCCTCTTTTATCTTCTCTAACTTAGTTATATCTCGTGCTACAAACTCTAATTTATAGGTATCTTTTAGTCCATAAGCAATCGCCATTGCCATAGAACCAGGTCCAATAATTGTCAATGTCAAAGTAAAACCCCTTTTTGATTTTTGGTGATTATAGCAAAATATAATAGATATTGAGGTATTATATTTTTTTAAAATAAGATATAAGGTTAATGATGAGAATTAAATTAAATAAAAAAATAGGGGCAATTTTGCTCTTTATATTATTTTTCACAGCTTGTAGTAACAAAGATGCTGTTAATGAATATGACAAACCAGCACTCTATTGGTACAATCATGTTGTAAAGGAGATTGCTTCATCTAACCTAGACAAAGCAGATAACTACTATATATCACTTAGAAGTGAACATGCTCGTTCTCCACTTTTACCTACAGCTACTATGCTTTTAGCTCAAGCTCATATGGAAGACCAAGAGTATATTATGGCAGACTACTACTTAGATGAGTATCTTAAAAAGTATGCCAAAGGGACAAAGATAGAACAAGCAAAATTCTTAAAAATCAAAGCAGCATTTTTAGGAATAAAAGACATCAACAAAGAACAAAAACTAATGCTTGATACCTTAACCAATGTAGATAAATTTGTTAAACAGTACCCAAACTCTATCTATCTTCCTGTTGTAGATACAATTAAAGTTCGTCTGCATATGGCTCAATATATACTCAATGAAAATATTGCTAGTCTATATAGAAGATTGGGTAAAGAGAAAGCAGCTAAAATATATAAAGAAAAGAATGCAAACTCTCCACTTAACATGGCAGATATTAAGCCTCCAAAAGTAGGCTTTTTTGAAAGTATTTTTAACTAAAGGATAAAAAGAATCAATGCAACTAAGTAACTATGAACCATTTCCTACACAAGTACCTATTATCATAGAAGATGAACTCTTTTTATACCCTTTTATGATTTCTCCTATTTTTTTAACTAAAAAAGAGGACATAGACGCTGCTACTTTTGCTATGGAGAAAAACTCCTTAATTTTACTTACTACTACAAAAGAGGGTTTTGAGGGTTCACGAAAAGAAGAGGACATTCACAAGATTGGAGTTATTGGCTCTATTATGAGAAAAGTAAATATTCCAGATGGTCGTGTTAAGATTCTTTTTCAAGGACTTGCACGAGGTGAAATTGTTAGTGATTTAGAGACCATTGAGATAGATGACAATACCTCTTTTCAAAGTGCTATGGTATACCTACTTGAAAATAAACCGTATGATGAACTAAAAACAAATGCACTTATAACCCTACTCAACGAAAAGATTAAACTTCTTTCAAAAGTTAACAACTCCATTCCCTCTGATTTACTAAAGACTATCTCAGAGACCGATAATCCATACAGAGTTGTAGACTTGGTCTCATCTCTGCTTAAACTCTCAAAAACAGAAGCTTATGAGATTTATGCCAATGACGATGTAGAGCAACGACTACTTAAAGTTATTGACATTATTATAAATGAGATGGAGTCTGCACGAGTAGAGCGTGAAATTCGTTCTAAGGTACACTCAAAGATTGAGCAGATTAACAAAGAGTATTTTTTAAAAGAACAACTTAAAGAGATTAACAAAGAGCTAGGTGTTGATGTCCAAAGAGAAAAAGAGATTGAGGATTTTAGAGACAAACTAAAAGAGCTAAAACCTCATCTTTTAGAAGATGCTTATAAAGAGATAGAAAAACAACTTAACCGTTTTGCAAGAATGCACCCAGAGTCTGCTGACGCTGCACAGATTCAGACCTATTTAGAGTATGTTTTTGAACTTCCATTTGGTAAATTTAGTGAAAAAGAACTAAAAGTAAAAGAGGTACAAGAGAGACTTGACCTTGACCATTTTTCACTAGAAGAGCCAAAAAAGAGAATAGTAGAGTTCTTCTCTGTACGACAACTTGCCCAACAACGCGATATTACATTAGATGGAACAGCAGGAGCGATTTTATGTTTCTCTGGACCTCCAGGAGTAGGTAAAACCTCTCTTGCTAACTCTATTGCTAAAGCATTAGATAGACCTTTAGTACGTATAGCACTTGGTGGACTAGAAGATGTCAATGAACTAAGAGGACACCGAAGAACATATGTAGGTGCAATGCCAGGACGTTTAGTTCAAGGGTTTATTACAGCTAAGAGCATGAACCCTGTAGTTGTTTTAGATGAAATTGACAAAGTAGGACGAGGACACAGAGGTGACCCAACAGCTGTTCTTTTAGAAATTCTTGACCCAGAACAGAACAAAGAGTACCGTGACTACTACCTAAACTTTGACATTGACTTAAGCAAAGCTATATTTATTGCTACTGCAAATGATGTTGGACAGATACCTGCACCACTTCGTGACCGTATGGAGTTTATTGAGGTAAGCTCCTATACACCAAATGAAAAGTTAGAGATTGCAAAACAGTACCTTATTCCTCAAGAGTTAAAAAAACATGCACTCAAAGAGGAGGAATTTGAGATAACAGACAAAGCTCTAAAACTACTTATTGATGAGTATACAAGAGAACCAGGAGTAAGAGGTCTACGACGTAAAATTGCAGAGATAATGCGTAAAGTAGCTACTAAACTACTCCTAAATGATGAACTAGAAAAGATAAAGATTAAAATCAAAGACCTACCTAAATTTGCCAACAAAAAGGTATTTGAAATCTCCAATGTTGACAAAGAGCCTCTTATAGGTGTAGTTAATGGTCTAGCATGGACATCAGTAGGTGGAGATGTACTCAAAATAGAAGCCATTAAACTCAAAGGAAAAGGAGCTGTTAAACTTACAGGTAGCCTTGGCGATGTTATGAAAGAGTCAGCACACATAGCCTTTTCTGTTGTCAAAAGTTTAATAGAAAATGGTTCATTAGCTATTAACAAAAACATTATACCTCTAAAAGAAAAAGAGTCTAGCCAAAGCATAGAGGCTAGTGAAATCTACAAACGTTTTGACCTACATATTCATGTTCCAGAGGGAGCTACACCAAAAGATGGACCAAGTGCAGGAATTACTATGGCAGTTGCCATTGCATCAATCTTATCAGAACAAAAAGTAGACAATAAAATAGCTATGACAGGAGAGCTAACCCTAACAGGAAAAGTTCTTCCTATTGGAGGACTAAAAGAGAAGCTTATAGCAGCTTATAAAGCAGGAGTAACTAAAGCTCTTATTCCAGAAAAAAATTATGAACGTGATTTAGAGGATATTCCTAGTGATGTAAAAGAGGCTATTGAGATTATTGCTGTATCTCAGATAGGTGATGTCTTAAAGGAGGCATTGGTTTAAATTTAATCAGACTGTACCAAAGGTAAAACTTTGGTACATATTTATGGTTTTTGAGCAATTAGAAGTGTTGAGATACCCATTGTAAAAGATTTGGTGTATCTCATCTCAAATCCTGCTTCTACTAGCTCTTTTTCTAACATTTCTGTAGTTAAAAACCCCTCAATAGAGTCAGGAAGATACTTATAGGCTTCATAGTTTTTAGAGATTAACCCACCAACTCTAGGTAAAACCTTTTTCATTCCAAAATCTACCACTTTATCAAATAGCCCCTCTCGCTCTTGTTTAGTAAACTCTAAAATAACCACAATTCCTTTAGGTTTTAAAGCTCTATAAAACTCTTGTAAAGCTTCTACTCTATCAACAACATTACGGATACCATAAGAAATAGAGATAAGCTCAGTAGAAGAGTCATCTACAGGTAGCTCTTGAGCTTTACCCTCTTTAAATTCGGCAAAGTCTATCTTTTTTCGTGCTACCTCTAACATACCAACAGAAGGGTCAACCCCTACATATCGTTGAACATCTATTCCTTTTTTATCTGCATACTCTTTCCAAAAAAGAAGTAAATCACCTGTTCCACAAGCTACATCAGTAATCTGCTCTAACTCTTTACTATTCAATATCTCATAAGCTTTTTCACAAGCTGTTCTTCTCCATTGAATATCTATGCCCATGCTTAGGACTCTGTTGGTTAAATCATAAGTTGAAGCGATGTCATCAAACATCGTTACAATTTTTTCTTGTTTTGCTTTTTTATCTACTGTTTCCAAAAGGTTTACTCCATGTTTATTATTCGTATTATAACTAATTTTTTACATATAAATATAGGCTGTAGTCTTTACCCAAAAAGGATCATACTCAACAGTGTAAGAGACATCACAACTCACAGGTTCTGTTGGTAAACTATTTAAAGCCTTTTCAATACTTTCTAAACTATTCACATAATAGAAAACATCTCTCTTTCCTTTAAAAGTATCTGTTGCTATAAAATGCCCATTTTTCTCTTTAACAATGACAGAGTAGATAATATCTTCAATCAAATACAATTCATCAGTATTACCATTTGGTAGACCATTTTGTCCTATCTGTTTTATATTTAAAGTGAGATGTAAAAGATAAGGGAACTCTTTTGTAAAACCATAATACCTTAACCCTTGATTAGTAGCTAAAAGTGTTGGTAGACTCTCTAACTTTCCCTCTAGTAATACCATATCATCTTTAGGAAACTTCTGTTTTGCATTTTTTCTCTCTGCTTTTTTATGAGCTACAAAGGCAGGTAGAGTGCTAAGTGGGTAGTCCTTCTCTTTTGGGTGTGGCATATCATCAAAATCTATATATTGGAAATCAAACGCTACACTCTCTTCTCCTAAAAGATTGTCTAGGATTCTGTATATTCCCTCTATGACTTGGTTTTGTTTCTCTCCCTCTTGTGAAACATAATCTTTGTGATAGATTCGAACAGCAATATCTTCAAGGTACTCATCTGACTCCAAAGGCATAAAAGTAAGTTCAGATAGCTTAAACTCTATATCATCTATCTTAAAGTCATAAAACTCCATTGGTTGTTTACAAGCAGTAATCTTCCACCCTTCTATTTGAGGTGCATTATTGACTAAAGCATAAGCTGTAGCAAAGAACTCTCTAACTCCATGTGGAGTAACTATTAACTCTTTCGGCTCAGTTTGTAAATTAAACTCAATAAAGACACCTTTATAGATAGCTCTTAGTTCTCTATTTGCCTCTTCTATAAGGAGAGTTATCTCATCATCTTTATGCTCTTTAAACCAATTCCAAAATACTTCTACTTCTTCTTCCATCTATAATATTCCATTTTTTTATGTATTATAACAAACTTTTACAATGCTAATTGCTAAAAATTTTTAACCTCTATTTAGTATTACTTTGTGAACACTTGTCATTATCTACCATTGTTTAATACTTTTTAGTTAAAATACTACTCTTTTTTAAACTGTAAGGATAGATAAAATCATGATAAAAAAAACAGTTATACTAATGATAACAACCATAGGATTTTTAATGGCGAACTCTCTACCAAAATACTACACTGAAACCTTAGAAAATGGCTTACAAGTAGTGGCTATTCCCATGCACAATGACTCCAATGTCATTACAACAGACATCTTTTATAAAGTTGGTTCTCGTAATGAAGTCATGGGGAAAACAGGAATTGCTCATATGCTTGAACACTTGAACTTTAAATCTACTAAAAACCTTAAAGCTGGTGAATTTGACAAGATTGTAAAGTCTAAAGGAGGCGTTAACAATGCTTCAACCTCTTTTGACTATACACACTACTACATAAAATCCTCTTCTAAAAATTTTGAAACATCAGCAGGACTTTTTGCTGAGCTTATGGAAAACTTAAACTTAAAAGATGAAGAGTTTCAGGTAGAGCGAAATGTAGTAGCAGAAGAGCGTCGTGTTCGAACAGACAACCCTCCTATTGGCTACCTCTACTTTAGACTATTTAACACACACTATGTTGAACACCCTTATCACTGGACACCAATCGGCTTTATGCACGATATTCAAAGCTGGACTATTGATGATATTAGAGAGTTTCACTCTAAATACTACCAACCAAATAATGCTATTTTAATTGTTACAGGGGATATTGATGAAAAAGAGGTTTTTAAAATTGCAAAAGAGAAGTTTGGACATATTAAAAACCATACCAAAATACCTAAACTAAATCTATCTGAACCCAAAAGAGATGGTAGTATACGACAGATTATACATAAAGACAACAATACCATAGATACTATTGCTATTGCTTACCCTATTCCAAACTATGAACATAAAGACCAAGTAGTACTCTCTGCTATTTCAGAACTTCTTTCAGCAGGACGTTCTTCAAGGCTATATAAAGAAATTATAGATAAAAAACAATTAGCTAACCAAGTTTATGCTTATAATATGGATATGACAGATGATGGGATTTTCCTTTTTATGGGACTTGCAAATCCTAATGTAAAAATTGAAGATTTAGAAAAAGCTATTCATGAAGAGATAGATAAAATAAAAAAAGGTGATGTAACCCAAGAGGAGCTAGAGAAGGTAAAAATTAATACAAAAGCTGACTTTATCTACTCTTTGGAGGACTCAGCAAGTGTTAACTCACTTTTTGGTTCTTATTTTGTTAGAGGAAACTTAAAACCTTTACTTGAATATGAAGAGAATTTAGCTAAAATTACGCCTGAAATGGTAACAAAAGTAGCCAACAAATATTTTAATGATGATTTCTCAACCACATTAATATTAAAGAAAAATAGTAAATAGGATAAAAGTAGATGAGTAACTTAATCTCAGGTGCAACAACTGCACTAATTACACCATTTAAAAATGGTAAATTAGATGAGGCAACATTTGCCAAACTAATTCAACGGCAAATAGATAATGGAATTGATGCTATCTGTCCTGTAGGAACTACTGGTGAGTCTGCAACACTTACCCATGATGAACATAAAAGATGTATTGAGATTGCAGTAGAAGTATGTAAGGGGACAAATACAAAGGTTTTAGCTGGGGCAGGAAGCAATGCTACCCATGAAGCAGTAGAGATTGCAAAACATGCCCAAGATTGTAGTGTTGATGCAATCTTTTCAGTAAGTCCATACTACAATAAACCAAGTCAAGAGGGACTATACCAACACTACAAAACAATAGCCTCTTCAGTTGAGCTTCCTTTTATGCTATATAATGTTCCAGGCAGAACAGGTGTAGATATTCAAGCCAATACTGTTTGTAGACTATTTGATGATGTTCCAAATATCTTTGGAATTAAAGAGGCAACAGGCTCTATTGAGAGAACAGTTGAACTTCTTGCTAAACGCCCAGAGCTTTATGTATTTTCTGGAGATGATGCTATTGATTACCCTATATTAGCTAATGGAGGAAAAGGGATTACCTCTGTAACTGCAAACTTGTTACCAGACTTAAAGTCCCAACTTACTCACCTAGCTTTAAAAGGTGATTTCAAGGCATCAAAAGCAATTAACGATAAACTATACAATATCAATAAAATAATGTTCTGCGAGAGTAATCCTATTCCAATTAAAGCAGCAATGTATATTGCAGGTCTTATTGATACATTAGAGTACCGACTACCTTTAGTTCCACCATCTGTAGAGAATATGAAGAAAATCGAAGAAGTTATAAAAAATTACAACATAGTAGGAGTATAAATGTCAAACAATAAAGGAAAAACTGTAGTAATCACAGGTGCAACAAAAGGTATAGGAAAAGCTATTGCTTATAAGTTTGCAAGTGAAGGGGTAAATGTTGCCTTTACATATAACTCAAATGCTGAAATAGCTAATGAGATTGCATCCGATTTAGAGTCTAAATATGGAGTTAAAGCAAAAGCTTACCAATTAGATATTTTAGATTTAGACCAATTTAAACCACTTTTTTTAGCTATTGATGAAGATTTTGATAGAATTGACTTTTTTGTAAGTAATGCTATGATTTATGGAAGAAGTGTTGTTGGTGGGTATGGTAAATTTATGAAACTTCGTCCAACAAAAGGTCTACAAAATATCTATACTGCAACTGTTGGTGCTTTTGTAAGAGGTTCTCAAGAGGCAGCTACTCGTATGCAGAAGGTAGGTGGGGGAGCTATAGTTACGCTTAGCTCTACAGGAAATCTTATCTACATAGACAACTATGCTGGTCATGGAACTAATAAAGCTGCTGTTGAAGCTATGAGTCGTTATGCTGCTGTTGAGCTTGGAGATATGGGTATTAGAGTTAATGCTGTCAGTGGTGGTCCAATCGACACCGATGCACTTAAAGCCTTTACTAACTATGAAGAGGTTAAAGCAGAGACTATTAAACGTTCTGCCTTAAATAGAATGGGAAAACCAGAAGATTTAGCAGGAGCTGTATATTTCTTATGTAGTGATGAAGCCTCATGGATTACAGGTCAAACACTTGTGGTTGATGGTGGAACTACGTTTAGATAATCTATATAAACTACGGTTACGAAGCTCTAGTTTCGTAACCCTCTATTGAAACTATGAATACTTTATCTTACTCCCATATTAATTCCCAAGCTAGAGCTTGGGAACAAGTCTAATTTAAAATTAGTGCGATAGAAATTGCACTCTACGGAGACCTCTCATGCAAAAAAATAAAATCATAAATATCCCAAATATTTTAGCCTTTATTCGCCTACTCTTAGCCCCACTTATGTTTATGTTTCTTGTAAATCAAGATGCGACTATATTTGAAGGTATTCACCAATCATGGCTTAACTATACTGCTGCTTTTATTTTTGTAGTTGCTTCAGCTACAGATTTCTTTGATGGCTATATAGCTCGTACATTTAATCAAATTACAACTATGGGTAAAATACTAGACCCACTAGCTGATAAGATGCTTACTCTTGCAGGTTTTTTAGGACTTATGATGTTGGGCTCTGCCTCTCCTTGGGCAATATATCTTATTATTACTCGTGAACTGTTTATTACAGGACTTCGTGTTTCAGCTATTGCAGAGAGAATAGACATCTCAGCATCTTGGATGGGAAAAGTAAAAACAGTAGTTCAGATGATAGCTATTGGGTTTTTATTAATGCACTGGTATGGAGGTGAATTACTTTTATGGATAGCCGTTGCTCTTACATTGTACTCAGGTTATGAGTATGTAAGAGACTTTTTTAAAAAAGTAAAGATGTAGTCCTTTCTACATCTTTAAAAAATTAATCATAAATTCGAGCTAAATAATCAGCATAAACTGCTTTAGCATTACTTAAGGCTTGAACAGATTTACTGTTTAATTTACCCTCTTTTGTTATTGCTGTATTTAGTAAATTTTCAATACCTTGCATAATTTTTTCTGTTTCACGCATAATCTTTTTTGAACTTGGGTGATACTCTTTATCTTCGTCAAATTCACCTTCAATATGAAGAATTCTTTTTAATGTTCCTACTTTTTCATTTAAAATAGCCTCAAAATTACCAACTTCTGCTGTCGCTTCTCGAAGATGAGAGTCAATCTTTTGCATCTCTTTTTTATGTTCTTTTTTGGTTAGATAGTAATCTTTAGACTTCTCTAATGTTTGCTTAGCAATTTGTAGGTTTTTGTTCTCTTTAAAGTAAACACGAACTGCATAAACTAACCAAGCCACTAAAAGTGCAGAGAAACCTAAAATAATAGCACCTATCATACTGTTCCCACCTGTATGACCACCTAATGTTCCAATCCAATTCAATACAGGGTCGACATGCTCCATTGCTGTTTCAGGAGTAATTGTTTTTGGGTCAATCTTTATATTTAATTTACTTAATGCCAAATAGACCAATCCTCCTACTGTAGCTAAGGCAACTAAAAGAGCTAAAATAAAACCTGTAAATTTACCAGAGTTAATATCTTTAACTGAAAAATTTTCACTATCATCTTTATCAAGTGATAACTCAAATGGTTCTGCTTCATCATAAGAGCTATAGTCAAAACCTAACTTCTCTAAAAGCATTTTTGAGTTTTTAAATGTTGTATTGTTGAAATTTCTCTTAGCTTTATCAAATTCTTCTGCAGCCTTTGAGACACCAACTTTGCACTCTTCTACTTCAGTTTCAACTTTTGAAAGCAACTCTTTAGAGTTTTTTATTAACTCTTTAGCCTCTGACAATTTGTTCTTTTTAACTATTTCAGTAGATTTAGGTTCAACCTTTTTAATACCACTCTCTTCATCAATCTGTTCATTACTTTGAGATTCTCTCTTTTTCTCTTCTTCATTTTGAAGTTCATCTACTCTATTCTCAATAAATTCTTCTGTTGGAGATTCAGACTTTTTCTCTTTAACAATTTTATCTATCTCTTCTTTGCTATTATCCATAATCATTCCTTTTTTGACTTATTTATTTTGTAAATTATTTTATCATAATAACTTTAGTTTCTCTCTAAAAAAAAAACATTTCATTTTAACCTAAGCTTGGTATAATTCTTTTTACACAAATTCAAGAATATAGGACTTTTATGGGTATTTTTATATCACTATTGGTATTTTCCTTTTTAATATTTTTTCATGAGCTAGGTCACTTTCTTGCTGCTCGTTTTTTTGGAGTACATGTCGAAGTCTTTAGTATAGGCTTTGGAAAACGAATACTCACTAAAAAAATTGGCAATACAGAGTGGAGTATATCTGCAATTCCCCTTGGTGGTTATGTTCGTATGAAAGGACAAGATGACAGTGACCCAAGTAAAAAGAGTTACGATAAGGACTCCTACAATACAAAAACACCTCTTCAACGTATTGTCATCTCTCTAGCTGGACCTTTTGCCAACTTTTTATTAGCTTTTTTACTCTACCTAATAGTTGCTTTTATTGGTATTCAAACACCACTAGCTAATGTTGGAGATGTTATGAAAGATTCTCCTGCTCAACTTGCTGGTATAAAAAAAGGAGACACTATTGTCAATATTGATGGAAATCCTATTAAGTATTGGCAAGATATTGGGGAAAATACTGCATTTAATCATAATGAACATCAACTAACTATTTTAAGAGATGGAAAATATATTGACCTTACTATTACTCCAAAACTTATTGATACAAAAAATAGATTTGGAGAAGAAAAAAAACGCTATCTTTTAGGTATTAGCCCTAATCCAAAAGCCTATACAACTATATCTTACCCTATAGATAAAAGTATAAAATTTGCTTATAATCAAACTTTAAATGCTTCACAATATATAGTGGAGAGTCTAAAAAGAGTTATCTCTGGTCTTATTCCTATGGAAAACTTAGGTGGAGTAGTAGGTATTGTTGATACCACTTCAAAAGTCTCTCAAATGGGTTTTGTTGCACTACTTATGTTTTCAGCACTAATTTCAGTTAATCTAGGGGTTATTAACTTACTCCCCATTCCTGCACTAGATGGTGGTCATGTAATGTTTCATCTGTATGAACTTATAGCTAGAAGACCTGCTAGTGATTCTGTTATGATAAAATTGACACTTTTAGGCTGGGCAATACTACTTAGTCTAATGCTTTTAGGCTTATACAACGACTTAAATAGATTATTTGGATAGGATAACAAAATGAAAGAACAATTAAGAAAAAACTTAGATGAAGTTATTTGGAATATAGAACAAGCAAGAGTAAGTATTAATGAACACCATATTGTAAAGCTAGTTGCAGTAGGAAAATACTCAGATGAAGAGAACATCAAAACCCTCTATGAACTAGGACAACGTGCATTTGGAGAAAACCAAGTTCAACAGCTTCAACAACGTATGCAAAACTTAGATGAGCTACCATTGGAGTGGCACATGTTAGGACATCTTCAAAGCAATAAAGTAAATAAACTTATAGAGCTACGTCCTACTCTTTTACAGTCATTAGATTCTATAAAGTTAGCTAATGCACTAAATAAAAAATTAGTAGAGAAGAATCAAAAACTTTCATGCCTTTTACAGATTAATTCTGCAAATGAAGAGAGCAAATCTGGTGTTAAGGCTGATGAAGCTGTTGATATATATCAACAGATTAAAGAGACATGTCCTCAACTAAAGCTTAAAGGGGTTATGTGTATTGGAGCTTATGTTGAAGATGAAAAAGAGATTCAAAAGAGTTTTGAGTTAACACATAAGATTTTTGATTCACTAAAATATGATGGAGCAACCATCTGCTCAATGGGTATGAGCAATGACTATGAACTTGCCATTAAGTGTGGTTCTAACCTTGTACGTATAGGTTCAAAAATATTTAATTAGGAAGAGAAGATGAGACAACTTGTACACTACTATAAAAGCTATAAAAATTTTCAAAAATGGATCAATGAACATCATATTAAAGACTCGAACAGACTTCTAATAGAGATTAACTTTCCAGACTCTGACCAGCAAAAACTGCAAAAATTACTAAATAAAATGCACAACAACTTTCCCAATTCTATTATTGTAGGAATGCAAAGCTTTACATCTATGTCAAATCATCAAATATCTGATTCAAACAATGACCCTATTATATCTATTATGGAGTTTCAAACTAGTCGTTTGACATGTGAAGTGCTAGATATTGGGATTAACTATGTTAAAGGAAAAGCTCCTGTTTTAGATATTACAAAGATTGGGAAACATCTTCAACCAGACACAAAAGCACTAGAGATTCTTTCAAGCTATAATGAATCATATACTGCATCTTACATTGACCAAATTGGGCAACACTTTGGACACTTAAAAATCTTTGGAGGAGGGGCAACTCATAGTCAACAAAAAAAGTGTGAATTTATTTTTCATAACAATATCATATACCCTAAAGCTGTTATCTTAATATTTATGCACGGAGAGAGCCTAAATGTTGAGCTTTTTCAAGCATTTGACTGGAAGCCAATTTCAAAGAAAAAGAGAATTACAGAGGTAGAAGGTAACTTTATTAAAACTATAGACAATATTGCTTCTCTTGATATTTATAAAAAATATTTCCCTAATATTGAAGAAGACCCATCAGTATCGATTCAAGTTCCACTCTATATTACAAAAAACAATATCTCATCTACGGCACATATATTAGATATAGATTTCAAAAATCAAAGTCTAAAAGTAGCCCAACCATTAGAGGTAGGAGATGTTGTTCAACTCTCTATTGGTAACTACAATGCTATGATGAATAGAGTTGAAGAGATTCATGAATTTTTAAGTAAAACACCTGCTCAAGCACTTTGGATTGGTTCTTGTATCTCTTATGAGTACGGTTTTAGGATTCCTATTTTACACTATATATCAATTATTAAAAGCAATAATCATATCTTTGGTTATAGTACAGCACAAGAGTATTTCAATACTGAAAACCAACCAAATACATACCATAATCATACCTTTGTTATGGCTGCTATTACAGAGTCAACATCTGACTATATAGAACTAACCAAATATACCAATGAAAATATTGGTCCTTTTGAGATTGCTAACAAAAATCTTTACTCTATTATGCACAAAACAGCAAGTGAACTAAATCAATTAGCTGAAAATCTTGAAAATATGGTTGAGCAAAGAACAGAAGAGCTTAATAACCTTAACAAAGACCTACAGGTAAAGATTAAAAATGCTGTACGAAAAGAGAAGCGTCAAAATGCTATTATGAACCAACAATCTCGTTTGGCTTCTATGGGTGAAATTTTAGAAAATATTGCCCACCAATGGAGACAACCACTTAACCATGTATCTTGGATTATGAATGATACACTTATTAAAGCACAACTTGGACGTGAAGATGAGATTGATATAGCTGAACTCTCTAAAAAGGTAAATAGTTCCATTCAGTTTTTATCTGAGACGGTTGAGGACTTTAGACGATTTGTTGATAAGTCATCTGATATACCTCAAACCTTTAACGTAAAAAAAGCTATAGAAGCAACTATTTCACTTATACACGAGACTCTTATTAAATCTGAAATTAGTATTAAACTTGACTGTCCTGAAGAGATTAAATATAAAGGTTTTGAAAATGACTTTAAACATGTTATTATGAATCTTATTAACAATGCTCGTGATGCGATGGAAGAGCGTGAAATTGAAAATGGTCAAATTTCAATTAGAGTCTATCATGAAAAAGATGAGTTAGTCATTGCTGTTCAAGACAATGCAGGAGGAATCCCAAAACCAATCCTTAAAAATATTTTTGAACCTTACTTTACAACTAAACATAAAACAAAAGGTACAGGATTGGGACTCTATATGTCAAAAAATATGATAGAGAGAGTTAAAGGAAATATTGAAGCTATAAGTATTTTAAACAAAAAGACAACCTTTATTATTAGACTTCCAGATAAAGGGGCTATTCCTACCCCTCCACCAAAACTTATTGATGAAGATGAAGAGAATGAATAGTTCTCTTCTTATTATGGTACATAAGCAATAGTAGGAATACCCATTCCTTCAGGAAAGCCACACATTAAGTTTCCAGCAACCAGAGCTTGAGAAGATGCTCCACGAAGTAGATTATCTATAGCTGAATTTACAAATAACCCATTACCATTTTTAGTAGCAAATATATCACAAAAGTGTGTTCCTGCTGTACTTTTTATATCTACTGGTCTTTCCCTTATACGAATAAAACTCTCATCTTTATAGAATTCTTTTAATATATCTAAAGGTTCAATATCCTCCTTTAGAGTTGCATAGACCGATACTAACTCACCACGAGTAGCAGGAATAAGATGTGGAACAAAGTTTACGTTCATCTTTACCCCATGTATCTTTTCAATCTTCTCTTCTATCTCTGGAGCATGACGGTGTTTTAGTGGATTATAAGCAAAAATGTTATCATTAACTGTTACAAAATGAGTTGTCTCTGAAAGCTTTTTACCTGCTCCACTAACACCTGACTTTGCATCTACAAAGAGAGGTGCATTATGGTCAAGATATGGAATAAAAGGTAAAATACCAAGTAGTGTAGCTGTTGGGTAACATCCAGGTCCTGCTACTAACTTAGCCTCTTTTAACTCATCTTTATAGTACTCAATAAGCCCATAGACAGCTTCATCTAAATGCTCTTTATCTTCATGCTTACAATAGTACTCTTCATAGGTATCAAGCTCTAGCCGATAGTCAGCCGAAAGGTCAACTACTTTAACCCCTTTAGTTATTAACTCTTTTGCAAAACCCATAGAGGCTTTATGAGGTAGTGCTAAAAAGACTAACTCACAATTTTTAGATACACTCTCAACTGAAGCTTTTTCTACAGAGAAAGTAATAACATCTACCAATGATGGGTGCAATGTTTCAATAAGAGTATCACCAGTAGTAGTTGCTAAATATTTTAGAACAAATTTAGGGTGATTAAGCAACATCTTGACTAATTCAAGACCTGTATAACCACTTGCTCCTACAACACCAACATTTATCATTATAGTTCTATCTCTTTATAATAGATAGCCTCAACATCAAAAGTTTTTTTACCAGAAGGTAGAACAATCTCAACCTCATCACCCTCCTCTTTTCCAAGTAAGGCACGAGCCATTGGAGAGCCAATAGAGATTAAACCTTTATCAGGATTTGACTCTTGTGTACCAACTAAAGTATAAGTCACCTCCGAATCATCTTCTTGGTCTACCAACTCAACTGTTGAACCAAAACTAACACGCTCATGAGGTAGAGTTGATGGGTCTATCACTTGAGCTCTACCTACCAAATCAGTTAAATCTAAAATTCGAGCTTCCATTAACCCCTGTTTATCTTTAGCTGCATGGTACTCTGCATTCTCTTTTAAGTCACCTAACTCTCTAGCTGTATCTATGACCTTTGCTATCTTTGCACGTTCAACAGTTTTTAGTTGCTCTAATTCAGTAGATAATCTATCAAATGTTACTTTTAACATTGGTTCTTTTTGCACGGTATCACCTCATTATATGTTTTAAAGAGAGCTATTATACCATACATCAAGAATAAAATATTAGATTTTTTTAAATGGTTTTAAATTTTACTCTTTTACAGTCTTCTTTCCTGCCTTAATCCAACCATTTACAATGCCTCCCTTAAGCTCATAGACATGTTCAAACCCCAAGCTATCTAAACCCTCACCTAGTGATTTTGAACGACTTGCATGGGCACAGTAGATAATAAATGGTGTCTTTTTATCTTTAATAAGGTGTCCAAGTTCAAAAAACCAATCAGCAATCAAAGCTTGTCCTCGTTCAGAAAAAAAGGTAATCTTTTTTGCCCCCTCTATAATACCTGTCTCTTTCCACTCTGGTGCAGTTCGTATGTCTATTACAAGCACACCATCTTTTTTCATCTTTTCAAACTCTGGTACATCTATACTCTTAAACTCTGCAAAGAGACTTACACTTAAAATAGCCAATGTTAACAATGTCTTTTTCATCTATTGTCCTTAAAATAATTTTTAGCATAAGTTATATCTAAATTAATCTGAGTTTTCAACTCTTTTAAGCTATTAAATTTTCTATTTTCTCGAATAGACTCTAAAAACTCTACAGTAATGTTACATTTAAGCTCTCCTAAAACGTTATCTATAACATGTGTCTCTACTGCAAAAGCTTCATCTGTTGTTTGTCTAATACCAACAAAACTAATACTCTCTAACCACTCATCAGCAATTTTAGTGCGTGTAATATAGACACCATTTTTTGGTAACTGATAGTCATATATATTAAGATTAATAGTAGGGACTAACTCTCTTTTTCCTAGTCCTTGACCTAAAATAACATCTCCCTCTACACTAAAAGGTCGTCCTAAAAGTCTATTGACTAAATATAAATTCCCCTCTTTTAAATATCTATTAATAGTTCTTGAATGAACAGATATATTATCTATTTTTATCTCATCTACTACTATCACTTCTCCATAAAATAGCTCTTTTAGCAAAGCTGTATTGCCCTCTTTTTTATGACCAAACTCAAAGTCATACCCAACCACAATAGTCTCTAATTTAGGAAAATCTATACAGAGTCTATCGACGAACTCTTTGGCTGATAGCTGATAAATTTTTTCAAAGTGGTAGAAGAAGCAAGGCTTTTTTAAGTAGTTACTTCGTCTATATCCTGGGGTTAAGTAGCCACTATTTCGCTCTATGACAACTACTGCTTGAGCTTGTTCTATTAATACTTGATGTCCCAAATGAATACCATCAAATGAACCGATAGTAATAGATTTTATCTTATTTGTTAACTTCATGACTTCCTAAAGTAGTAAACATACTCTACATTTCCTGATTTTCCTGTAAGCTTAGAGGTAGTTTTATAGACCAACTCCCACTTTAACTCTTTAGCTTTAGCTTCAAATCTACTCTTAGCCTCTAAAATAGCCTCTCTATCTACAACTACACCTCTACTGTCTCGTTTTACATTGCGTCCCACTTCAAATTGTGGCTTAAAGAGCAAAATCATCTCACTTTTAGAGAGTCTATCTATGGCTTCTATTATCTGCAAAAGCGAAATAAAGGAGACATCACAAGTGAGTAGGTCAAAGGGTTCTGTTGGCTTAAACAGGCGAACATCAGTCTCTTCAAAGATAGAGACCTTACTACTATTACGCAATGAGTGATGAAGCTGATTTATTCCTACATCTACACACGCTACAGACGCAACACCACTTTCAAGAAGTATCTGCACAAAACCACCTGTACTTGAACCTACATCAACAGCTCGTTTTCCCTCTAAGTTCAAAGGGTACTCCTCTAAAAAAAGCTCCAACTTCTTAGCTGCACGACTCACATAGAACTTCTCTTGGTCAATGTCAATGTTAGAGTTCTCATCACACTTCATCGACGCTTTAGCCACTTGACCATTGACAAATACTTTACCACGTTTAATTGCATCTAATGCACGGTTACGACTCTCAAAGTAATCCTTTTTAACTAAGTATTTGTCTAATCTCATCTTGACCTCAAAGTTTTTTAGGAATTGTAACATATTTGATATAATGTGAACAGAAATAGAGGAAGCAGTTCAACGATTAGAACATAAAAGCTAATAATCCCTTTACAAAACTTCTTTTTTAACTTATAATATAAAAAAACAAAAAAGGAGTTTTTATGTTACGTTTTTTTACAATACTTACTATAGCGCTATTTTTTACTGCTTGTAATCCTAGCTCTTCCATTGTTATCTCTAATCCAGCTAAAAAGATATTGAGTCAAGATACAATTCTTAGGTTACCTATACCTTTTAGAGCAAATGGATACAGTAACCTTACAACCAAACTCTATACTACAAAAAGTGATTTTAACACTTTTATAGATAAAATCAAAACAGAACACTCTTGGAATAAAGAGGAGAAAAGAAACTTTATTGGCTCTTTAAAAATCAATCCTATTGATTTTACAAAGTATAATCTACTTATCTACACCATGAAAGAGAGTTCAGGCTCTACAAAACTAACCATAGACCCACCAAAGGGAGATAATGCTCATGTAGAGATAGTTATAAATAGAGAAACGAAAGAGGTAGGCACAGCCGATATGGCTTACTATGCTCTTGCCTATAAAGTAAAAAAGAGTGTTATAGACATTACTTTTAATAATGGTCTTAAAAAAGATATTATCTTAAACAGTAAAGATAAACTTAGTTTTGATAAAATAATGGTTGCACAAATAAACTAATATTTACTATTTCCCTCTACTTAAATTTTAACTAAAATAAGTATAATAGAGTAATCTATTAAAGGGAAATAGTATTATGAACTCTTCTACAACACTTTTATTGACATTTGTACTAATCTTAGTCACTGGCTGTATTCAACCATCTATCAATACAAACAGTAACCTCAATAATAACTCAACAACAAAAACACTTACCTTTTCTACAAATGAGCATAACTTTATGCACTCGCTAAATAAGACTTCAACAGTTGATGAACGTAATAGTTATATGGAAGAGTTCCTTCTTAAGTCAGATATGCAATGTGCCAACTATCTCAATCAACCTCTACAAAAAACTAACAATACAGCTAAAAATAACTCTCTCTACATAAATATTGCTGAAGGGGTAAGTAAGCTCTTTGGTCTTGACTACCTTACAAACACAGCTAAAGCTGTCTTTTTAGACAACAATGAGGAGTCAACAGAAGAGAAAACAGCATATAGAAATGCTCTCTCTCCTGAAATAAAAAAGGGGGTAGAGATAGCTCGTACAAGATTTGCCAAAGAGATGAGAAAAAAACAGGCATTACCATTAGATAAATACTCCATAGAGAATCTTAAAGAGGACACACTTAAATATGATAAACAGTGTAATCTTGAGTATGGACTTATTGAGATTAACCGTGCATTAAAAGAGATGCAATCTCAAATGAACAGAAGTGTTGTAACAAAAAAAGAGCCTACTCCTACCCTTGACCCACAAGTTATTAAAGACAAAGTGACTCAAGCAACAAAAGAGGTTAAAGAGAAGCAAGAGAATAATCAAACAACTACATTAAGCATCTAAAGCCTCCAACAGAGCCAAAGCCTGTCGATGCTCTTTGATATCATGACAACGCACAATAGAAGCTCCATTCTCTATGGCTCGTGTATGAATAACAATAGTTCCTGCCAATCGCTCCTGCGTTGGGGTAGGAATGACCTTGTCTATCATAGACTTTCTACTAGCCCCCACCAATACTTCACACCCAAACTTCTTAAAGTGACCCATATTTTTTATAAGTGTTAAGTTATGCTCTAGCGTCTTTCCAAACCCTATGCCAACATCTAAAATAATATCTTCACGCTTCATTCCAAACGCTTCACACTTTGCTATTCTCTCCTTGAAAAAGTCTGAAATCTCTACCATAATATCGTCATAAGTTGGATTTTGTTGCATGGTTTGTGGTGTTCCTTGCATGTGCATTATGCACAACTTAGCCCCATACTCTACAGCTAACTTCACCACCTCATCATTAGAAGCCCCTGTAATGTCATTGACTAAGTTAAAGCCTGACTTTAAAGCATACTCAATAACCGATGGAGTGTAAGAGTCCACCGAAAAAGAGACCTCTTCATAGAGCTTTTTAGCCTTTATTGCATCACAAATAGGCTTTATACGTTCTAGCTCAACCTCATCTGAAACTACATCTGCATTAGGACGAGAAGAGACAGCTCCAATGTCAATTATCTTTGCCCCCTGCGTTATCATCTGCTCTATCTTCTCAACAGCCTCACCATCTCTAAAACGAGACCCCTCAAAAAAACTGTCATCATTGGCATTGATTATTCCCATTATCTTTACAGGGTACTCTTTGACCTTTAAAAACTCCTGCAACTCCAAAGCTAAAGCTTTCAGTCCAAAGGGTTGAAGCAACTCCTTTTTAGACAATATCTCAATATGTTTACGTGTTCCAATAAGCAGACAATCATAGCTCTCTTTCTCACAAGTTATCACCCCAGAAGGAGTAGCCAACTCAGCTCCAATACTTAGTGCATCTTGCTTTAAGATATTAACAGCAGGGGTCTTTAAACCTTTAATCTGAAAGTAAAGTAGCTCCATCTTCTTAGCCATAATAGGCACACCACCACCATGGACTTTTAGTTTTTTTAGGAACTTTTTTTTGTTTTTTATTTTGTTTAATTGGTAGATTTTCATAGTGATTTTGACTCCTTGGAATTTTTTTTATAATTTAAAGATACACTATCAGCCAAATTAAATACTCTACCTCTTCTTACAAGCCAACAACTTCAAAAGCAAACCATTCAAAACAAACGCAGTAGGAGACCCCATATCAAGAGCTTTTATACAGTCTGAAAAGAGCTTTAGAGCTGACTCGTCAAGATTATACTTTTGAGACTTCATAGCACCTAAAGAGATTTTTTCAACCAAAACTTTACACTCAACAGCAGAGATTCGTGAGTGTTTTTGTGCGAACTCATAAATCCTTGCTAAGTTTAGGTTCTCTAGGTCTAAGCTTAACTCTTCTTCTGAACTAATGTCATGTAGAACTGTTACAGGTAGTCTTGACTGTATGGTGTCTAGTAGTGCAGATTTTGACTCGGTAATAATGATAAAAGCTTTGTTTCTGGGAGGCTCTTCGATAACTTTTAAGAGTCTATTTTGTGCAATATCGGAGAATTTTGGAGCAACTAAGATAATGTAGTTTAGCTCTTCAGAAGCTACATAAGCTTTTTCTATCGCTTTTTGAGCATGTTCTACCAAAAACTCTTTTGGTTTACCTTTGTCATCTTCACTTCTTATAACAGTAAATCTTTCAGTGGTTCTTTGAGACTCTAGCTCATCTAAAATGGCTTCTGCATTGTAAGTAACGATAATTCCAGATGCCAAATTCATCTGTTAATCCAAGCTTATATCACCAAAGAGAGCAGCATCAATGGTTTTGTTAAAGAGTTTAAATAGTTGAATAAGCTTAATATCTAGTGAGGCATTTCCTCCACGTAGATAAAATGAGTTAGGAACATCTCCGTCGATAATCCATAAAAGATTTTCATCATTTCTAAAAACAAACTTAGTGTAGGCACTCTCTGCTGAACCAATATACCAAATAAAGTAACCATTAGGATAAGAGATGTCAAGCATATCTTCTAATAAATCTAACTCTTGTTTATTGTTCATCTTATCAAGATTTGGAAACATTGATTTTAATGTATATACAGGTAAAAATGGTCGTTCATTTTGAAGATTGTTGATTTTACTTGCTACATATTTAGCGTACCAACCTCGTTTATCATCAGTTAAAATAAGTATAGTTTGACCCTCTATAATCTTGCTGACAGCCGATTGAACTACAGGAACCCAGTCGTAACGACACTCTTCCATCCAAGAGAAAGAAGAGTCCTCCTCTCGAATAGTATCAAGTGTCCAGCTTAAGATAGATGTCATATTATTTATCTAAATTGTATGCGTTATGTAGTGTGCGAACAGCTAGTTCGGCATATTTTTCTGAAATAATCATAGAGACTTTAATCTCTGATGTTGAAATCATCTCAATATTAATGTTCTCATTGGCTAAAGCACAAAATGCTGTTGCTGCTACACCTGAGTGAGACTTCATACCTACACCAACAACAGATACTTTACAGACAGAGTCATCTAAATCCATTCCACCAATGTCATGGTCAAACGACTCAATAACAGCTTTAGCTTGTGTTAGTTCACTTTGAGGAACAGTAAAACCTAAGTTTGTCTTTCCATCTGTTGAAGCATTTTGGATTATCATATCTACATTAATCTGCTCTTCGGCTAACTTTGTAAAAATCTCAGCAGCAATACCAGGTTTATCTGAAACCTCTCTAATTGTTACACGTGCTTGATTTCTATCTAAAGCTATACCACTAACTAAAACTTTCTCCATCTCTTCTGTCTCCTCTCCAATAACTGTTCCCTCTGCGTCAGAAAAAGAACTCTTTGCTACTATTTTTACGTTTAATTTTTTTGCCAACTCTACAGAACGGTTCTGTAACACCTTTGCCCCAAGTGAAGCAAGTTCTAACATCTCCTCATAAGAGATAAAATCCATCTTCTTTGCTTTTGGTTCAATGCGTGGGTCAGTAGTATAGATACCATCTACATCAGAGTAAATCTCACAAACATCTGCTTTTAATGCACCTGCAATCGCTACTGCTGAGAGGTCTGAACCACCTCGCCCAAGAGTCGTAACCGAACCACTAGCATTAATCCCTTGAAAACCTGAAACAATTACTATTTTACCTTCATCTATTTCTGATTGCATAGCTGTAGGGTCTATCGACTCTATTCTTGCATAGGTATGAGAATCGTCTGTTAAAATTCTTGCTTGTCGCCCTGTCATTGCAATAGCAGGGTAACCCTTCTCTTGAAGAGCAATAGCTAAAAGTGCAGCAGTTACACGCTCTCCAGAACTTAGCAACATATCCATCTCACGTTTTGATGGGTTATCTGAAAAGTGTTTAGCATACTCAATAAGCTTATTTGTCTCTCCACTCATAGCAGAGACAACAACAACTATATCATTTCCCTCTTCTTTTGCTTTGGCTACTCTTGTAGCAACATTTTCTATTCGCTCTAAAGAACCAACACTAGTTCCTCCATATTTATGTACGATTAACATCGACAATATGCCCCTCTTTCACAAAATGTTCTATGACACGTCGGTAGACATGTCGTTTAAAATAGGTCGCTTTTTTTAGCAACTGCTTATACTCTACATAGTTGTAGTCTTCAAATTCTGGTTCATGGTAACTCTCTAGGTCAATCTTTGCGTTCTCCTGTAATTTAACTAAAAAATACTTCTGTCTCTGTCCATCATAAGGGTACATTTTACGAGACTTAACACCTACAGGAAAGTCATAAGATATCCAATATGGATACTCAGCAATAATCTCAACATCATTACAACCTATCTCCTCTTTAAGCTCTCGAAGAAGTGCCTCTTTTGGTGTCTCACCACTATCAATACCACCTTGGGGAAATTGCCATGTGTTCCGAACATCGGAACGTTTACCTAAAAAAAATTCACATTTATGTGGATAATTTGAAGAGAGTATAACAGCTGCGACATTTGGTCTATATCGCTTCTCTTTCTGCATTTTTATTACTCATCTTTCATCATTATTTCGATAAAATTTTATCGAAATACTCATTAATTGATGGTGAAAAAATGCTTCTTTATATCCACATTCCCTATTGTGATTCCAAATGTCACTACTGTGCTTTTAACTCCTATGTGGACAAGTTTGATACACGTAAAAACTATATGTTAGCTTTAGAAAAACAACTAAAATTTGAACTCAAACGTTTTGAAGTTACAGAGCAATCTATAGAGACTATATTCATTGGAGGAGGTACTCCCTCGACGGTTACTCCCCTACTCTACCAACCCATTTTTAAACTCATTCAACCCCTCATTAAAAAAGGAGCTGAAATTACCACAGAGGCAAACCCCAACTCTGCTACCAAAACATGGCTAAAAGGCATGTTTGAGTTAGGAGTAAATCGTATCTCTTTTGGAGTACAGAGTTTTAACCCACAAAAGCTCAAAGCCCTAAATCGAGCCCACTCACCACAACAAGCCATAAAAGCCATTAAAAGAGCTTATGAGATTGGTTTCAAAAATATCTCACTTGACCTCATCTATAACTATCAAGATGATACTAAAGAGCTTTTAAAATCTGACATTGAACAGGCTTTTGAGCTTCCTATCAACCATATCTCAGCCTATGAACTCACCATTGAGCATGGCACAAAGTTTGCCTCTACTCCAAATGTTCAACAGGCAGATGATGAGTTGGCTTTTTTTGTAGCAAAAGAGATTAAAAAGAGAGGCTTTAAGCAGTATGAAATCTCTAACTTTGGAACATACCAAAGCGAACACAATAGAGGCTATTGGAAGCTTAAATATTACATAGGAGTTGGAGCAGGAGCTGTTGGTTTTTTAAAAGATAGACGCTACTACCCTACTACAGATATTGAGCTATATATTCAAAACCCTCTAAATATTCAAGAGGAGACTTTAACCCAAGAGGAGTTACTAACAGAAAAACTCTTTTTGGGACTTCGCTCAAATATTGGTGTAGATGAAAAGATACTAGATAAAGAGATGAAAAGACGAGCTGATTTTTTAGTTAAAGAGAATAAGTTGGTTAAAGAGGGTACAGTTTATAAAAATATGAACTACTTTATTGCTGATGAATTGGTACTTTATCTCTTAGGTTAAACCTATTTCGCTAAAATACACTAATTGAAAAAACAAGGGACAACTACATGTTTGGAATGGGATTTACCGAGATACTCTTTATTGCCATTGTTGCCATTATCTTTTTAGGACCAGAGAAACTACCTGATGCTATGGTAAATATTGCTAAATTTATTAAAAATATAAAAAATGCCATTAGTGATGCAAAAAATGCACTTAATGACGAGGTCAACCTAGAAGAGCTTAAGCGTGAAGCTTTAGGCTACAAAGAGCAACTTGACAAAGCAAATGATGAGCTAAGAGGGTTTAAAAATATCAACCCAATTAATGAACTTAAAGAGAGTGCAAACTTAGGCTCTGTTAAAGAGAACTTCGAGCGTATGACTCAACGACCTACTGAATCTGTAACTACCCAAGTAGAACCAAAACAGAGTAAAGAGATTAGCTTTAAAAAGAAAAAAATCAAAGAGACCAATATAGAAGAGGTCAAAAAAGAGAATAAAAAAAGTGATGGGAAGTAACAATGTTTGAAGAGATAAAACCCCATTTAGCTGAACTACGCCTACGTCTTAGCCTCTCTGTGGCTTCACTTTTAGTTGCTTTTGTAATTGCATTTACTTTTCATAATACTATTTTAACATGGATTACTCAACCACTTAACGATGCACTTACTGCTGTTGGTAGAATTGTAAATGAACAAAACAAAGGTACATGGCACACCTCATCTATAGATGAAAATAAAACAGTATCTCAAAAAGCTACTCCCCTCTCATCTGCTACTAAACTTGAAAATGCTCTTAACGAAGCATCAAAAGTAGCTAATGATAAGTTAGCCATTCTACTAAAAGAGGCAACTAAAGCAGTTCAAGAGCTTAAAGAGTCTCTAAAAGGACTTAAAACCAATGTTGACAAAAATACATTTGGTGGTAAAATAACTACCCACCAAGTAGGGGGAGCATTTTTTGTTGCTCTAAAGGTCTCGTTTTTTGCTGCTATTTTAGGTGCATTACCTTTTATTCTCTATCAACTTTGGATGTTTATAGCCCCTGGGCTTTACGAAAATGAAAAACAGATGGTTTACCCTTTTGTTATTGGTGGAGCATTTATGTTCTTTGTAGGTGTACTCTTTGCTTACTATGTTGTAACACCATTTGGTTTTCAGTTCCTTATTACTTTTGGTTCTTTTCTCTATACACCACTTATTAATATTGAAGACTATGTAGGCTTCTTTACTAAGATTTTAGCTGGATTTGGACTAGCGTTTGAACTTCCTGTTGTTGCCTACTCTTTAGGGAAGATTGGGCTTATTACAGATAAGTCACTCAAAGACTTCTTTAAGTATGCTGTAGTTGTTATCTTTATTTTAGCAGCACTCTTAACCCCACCTGATGTCTTAACTCAACTTCTTATGGCTGCACCATTGATTATTCTATATGGTGTATCTATTCTTATTTTAAAGTATGTCAATCCACATGAAGATGATGAAGATGAAGAAAACCTTTTAGAGAACAAAAACTAATGGATATAGAACTTTTAACTAGTAGCTATGACTATGAGCTTCCTGCTCATCTCATAGCACAAACCCCTGTTCAACCTCGTGACCATGCTAGGCTTTTAGTCTACAATAGGGCAACTAATACCACTACACATACTACCTTTAAATATCTACTTGATTTTTTACCAAAAGAGTGTGATGTCTTTCTAAATGATACAAAGGTGATAAAAGCTAGAATATTTGGTAAAAAAATGGCAGATGCTAATAAACAAGGAGGAGGAAAAGTAGAACTACTCTTTAATAAACCTCTAACAGCTCGTGAGTACTTAGTCATGATACGTGGAAAAGTACATCAAGGAACTCAGCTCTTTTTTGATGATGATTTAGTTGCAACAGTTATGAGACTTAATAGTGATGGTTCACGTGTTGTTACATTTAAACATAAAGAACAAGAGATACGCTTTGAAGAGCTAGTACAACTACTTGATAAGATAGGTCATATTCCATTACCACCATATATGCAACGCAAAGATAACAAAGAGGATGAGAGAGACTACCAAACACTCTTTGCCAAAAAAGCAGGAGCTGTGGCAGCACCTACAGCCTCTTTGCACTTTACAGCTGAACTCTTTGAAGCACTCCAAAAACGACATAGAACATATAAAGTTACCCTACATGTTGGAGCAGGAACATTTAAACCTGTAGAAGCAGAGAATATTCTTGAACACCCTATGCACTCAGAATATTTTGAGATTTCTAAAGCAAGTGCCGATGTTTTAAACTCCAAAAGAGATATTTTAGCCATAGGAACTACAGTAACTAGAACTATAGAATATTTTGCTAGAACCCAAGAGACCTTTGGGGAGTGTGATTTATTTTTGCACCCACTCAATAAGCCTCAAAGGGTTACCCATCTTCTAACCAATTTTCATCTCCCTAAAAGTACCCTTATTATGCTGGTCTCTGCCTTTGTTGGACGTGAAAAAACACTTGAACTCTATCAAGAAGCTATCGCTAGAGAGTACCGTTTCTTCTCCTATGGTGATGCTATGTTAATAATTTAATTTTATAAGCTATAATTCCAAAAAAATTAGAGGAGAGAGATTCATGAACAGACTCAAACTATATTTAGAAGAGAACAAAGAGAGCGAACTACACCCCTCTGAAATTGCAAATATTTTAAGAGAACTTGATGAAGAGGAGTTCTCTAAAGCTATTACACTAATTCCAAAAGAGATTATAGGAGATGTTGCTCTTGCTCTACCTGATAGGTACTTTGGAGAGATTATTGAATCACTAGATGTTCAGGAACTTAAAGAGGCTATATCTGAATTAGAGTCAGATGACCAAACTGACTTTATGCAAAAGCTTCAAGAACATAACGAAGAGATAGCTTCAGAGGTCTTTAAGTCATTAGATAAAGAGGATCAACAAGATATTATTCGACTTCAAAAATATGATGAAGACCAAGCTGGTGCATATATGCAAACAGAGGTCTTTGTTGCCAATAAAGATGAAGTTGTTCAAAAAGTGGTTGATGACTTTGCAAAGCTTAAAAAGGCAAATGAACTAGAAAATGTCCATACTCTCTTTATTACAACTAATGAGAAAATTTTACGCTACAGTATTGACCTAGAAGATTTACTCATTTTTGACTTTTCTAAAACTTTACATGAAAATATAAAAGAGAGTAATGAAAATTTTGAGCCTATTTCTGTAAGAGATACCGATGACATTGCCGATGTTGTTCATACTTTTGAAGAGTATGACCTCTCTGTTGTACCTGTTGTCAATAATAAAAATATGCTTATTGGACGTATTACCTCTGATGATATTTATGACATTATCTCTGAACAAGCAACGGAACAGATGTATAACCTAGCAGGTCTTGATGATGAAGCTGAAGAGGACGAAGATATTTTAAAAGCAGGGAAAAAAAGAGCTTCTTGGTTAGGAATTAACCTAGTTACTGCCATATTAGCTTCAATAGTTATTGGTCTCTTTTCAGATACAATAGAGAGCGTTGTTGCTCTTGCTATCTTAATGCCAATAGTAGCATCTATGGGAGGAAATGCAGGAACACAAACATTAACTGTTGTTGTTAGACAATTAGCACTAGGAGACATCTCTCATACAGATGCAACTAGAATTATTAAAAAAGAGGTGAGTATTTCTCTGCTCAATGGAGCAATTTTTGCTATTATCATGGGTATAATTGCCTCTATTTGGTTTGACAATGGTGTATTATTAGGAGTAGTTATTGCTCTTTCTATGCTTATTAATCTCCTTATGGCAGGTTTTTTTGGAGCAACAATTCCTCTTCTGTTAAAGAAAATGGATGTTGACCCAGCTATTGGAAGTACAGTTATTTTAACTACAGTAACTGACATTGTTGGTTTTTTCAGTTTTTTAGGTCTTGCGACCCTCATTTTAATATAAAGGTTTATTACATTTTATGGAACTATTAATTATTTTCTTTTTTGCATCAGTGGGTATCTCATTTGTATGTTCTGTCCTTGAATCAGTGCTATTGTCTATCAATATGTCTTACGTTTCAGTACTAGAAAAAGAGAAACCAAAAGTAGGAAAACTCTTACGATGGCACAAAGAGAACATTAACAAATCTATTGCTTCAATTTTAATTTTAAATACTATTGCTAATACACTAGGTGCAGCAGCTGTTGGAGCTCAGGCATCTTCTATTTGGGGTAGTGAAGTTGTAGCATATGTCTCTATTGTCTTGACATTTGCTATTCTTTATATTTCAGAGATTATTCCAAAAACTATTGGAGCTATCTATTGGAAATCATTAGCTCCAATGGCAGCAAAACTAATTCAATTTTTTGTCTGGATTACATATCCTATTATCTTAACAACACTATTTGTTACCGATAAAATTTCTAAAGGAAAAGAGGACTCAAATAGTCTAACTAAAGATGAACTTTTAGAAAGTATGCTAATGGGTGAAGATGAAGGAGTCATTGATGAAAAAGAGTCTGACTATATAGAAAATGTACTTAAACTAGATGAGCATAAAGTAAAGGACATCTTAACCCCACGTTCAGTAGTCTTTGCTCTTGATGAAAATCTTACAGTAAAAGAGGTTTTAGAGACAAAATCAGAAATTTTCAAATTTTCAAGAATTCCTATTTACAATGAAACTATTGATAATGTAACAGGAATCATATTAGTTAAAAAGCTATTTAAACAAGCACTACTAAAAGATGATTCAGTTACCCTAAAAGAGATAAAATTTAATATGTTCTCTATTAATGAAAACATTCCTGTTGCAAAAGCTTTAGACCTCTTTATATCTAAAAAAGAACACATGTTTTTAGTTCTTGATAACTATGACCAAACAGAGGGAATTGTAACTTTAGAAGACTGTGTCGAAACAGTCTTAGGAATCGAAATTATGGACGAGAGTGATACAACAGAAGACATGAGAGCTTTAGCTAAACTCAAAATGAAGAAAAATAGGAGAGAGAAAGAGATACTCTCTGCTATTTAATAACTGTTTGAATATAAGCATACTCATTGATTTTAGCTCTAACTACTGTTAGAGCTTTTTTTACTGCCTCTTCTGAGTTAAATGGTCCAATAAAGACTCTACGAATCACTTTGTCATCTTGACGTACTTTCTGAATCATATATGGGAAACCATTTTTAGATATGCTTGATAGATAATCTTTATTAATCTCAGAGAAGAAACTACCTGCTTTAATATAGAACTTTTTACCATCTAAAGGCTCTTCTTTTGGAACTACTGTTTGATTAGCCTCGTTATTAATTACTAATGTTGAATTTTCATCAACTGGTTTTGGTTTAGGATAGACAGTATGTCTTAGATACTTTATAGCCAAGACTTTAAAAGTATTTCCACTTGGAACAAGACGAACTTTTTGAATATCTTTTCCTGCTTCATAGTCACCATGTCCCTCTACTCTCCATCGTACTGTTGTCTGAACATCAATATAGTTATGTTTACGTTTTAAAATTTTTAAATAAGTAAAACGATAGTGTCGTTTAGGCCATTTTTGATAAAATAAAACCTTTTTTTGACGTAACTCCATTAAAGAGACATTTCTACTTCTAAAATATTGTTGCATTGGAAAAGCATAAAATACTTGTAATTTATCTAAAAAGTTCTCTTGGTCTGCCAAGTAAAAATTTTGTAAAAAGTTTTGAATATGAAGCCGTGAAAACTTTGAAGTTTTAGCCATTGGTTCTAAATAATAAGAGTTTACCCACCCCTCAAGGTGTGACCCACCTCTAGGTACATTTATATAACACCACTCCTCACCTCTTTTATCTTCTAAACACTCTTTAACACTTACATCTGTTGTATAAGCAGATAACCTTCCAACAACTGATGATTTTCTTAACGAAGGTGTATCACGAACATTAAGTGCTTTTCCTCTTTTTATATGTACAATCTCATACTTTGTAGCGTGTCCAAATCCTAACAGTAGTAGCATTAATATTATAATATTTTTCATAGTAGAGATTATACAATTTATGTTTAAAAATAGTATTAAATAATTGAATTAGTTTTTAATAATTTTTATTTTCCCAATCCACAAAGCTCCAACAATTCCACAAAATGACCCCACAAAAACAATAGTATACCCTGTAGGTAAATCGAGCCAATAAGAGAAAATCATTGCTGAAATTACAATGGTTGAGCCAACACTCCAAGCAAAAAACAGAGGCTTAAAGCGTGACTGTAACAGAGCCAAAAAAGCAGGAACAATAAGCAGTACAAAAACCACTAAAACCCCTGCTAGTTGTACCGATGAAGTAACAGTTAGAGCCAAAAGTCCAAAAAATAGCACCTCTTTTAGTAGTCCACTCAAACGATGATAGAGAGCAAAAAAGAGTATAGCTACAAAACTATAAAGCAGTAGTGGTTCGGTTAAATCATCTAATGTAGTAAAGAGAATATCCGTCGCTTGAAGTTTATTAAAAAGTTCTGTTCCTTGTGTAGTGTTTGAAAGAATTACAATAATAGCACTAGCCCCCAAAGCATATAACATTCCAATAAAAGCCTCAATATGCTTAACTCTATAGGTTGCAATAGCAATAAGCAATGCTCCTAAAAGAGCAAATGCAAGGGTCAACATAAAAGCATAATGCCCCTCAAAAAAAAGCAAACTTACAGCCACCCCAATGGCTGCAAACTGCCCAATAGCAAGGTCAGTAAAAATAACCCCTCGTTTAATAATCTCTAAACCAAAAATTGTATGGATAAAGACTAACAAAATTGCTAAAATAAACGCAGGGTAGAAGAGTTCTACTATTGACATAGCTCTTTACCAATGGTAGTATAGAAATCTTCTAACGTATCTGTTCCCTCAACTGCTCCTACATCATGAGGAACAATCTTAACTGTTGCCCCTGTTTTATTGGCAATAAACTTAGCTGTTTTTTTCTCATGATAGACATCTTGAAGAATGGTTTTAACATTTTGCTCTTTCATAGTATTGATAAGTTCTAATGTATGTTTAGAGCTTGGGCTTATACCTGGTAGTGGTTCAATATCTCCTATCTTTTTTATACCATAAAACTCAATAGCATAGTTAAAAAGCTCATGATACTGTACCACTTTTTTACCTTGACATGAGGCATACTCTTTTTTCAGTTTGCTACTAAGCTCTTCCATTTTTCCTTTAAACTCTTCAAAATTTTTATTGTAAGTAGCTTGATGAGTTGGGTCAAGCTGTGAGAGCTTCATACTAATAAGCTCTGCTATTGGAACAATATTATCTATATTCGTAGCAAAGTGAGGGTTTCCATCAGGGTGAACATCACCCATGCTTCTTGATACATTTACAGGTTTATCTATGAGTGTAACTGCTCTACTTACATCTAAAAAACCACTACCTCCATTTTGGATTTTACTGTTATTGGCACTTCTTAAAAGAGGTGGAATCCAACCAATTTCAAGTTGCCCACCATTTATGATGAGTAAATCTTCTCGTCTAAGCTTACCAATAAGTGAAGGCTTAGGGGTAATAAAGTGTGGGTCAAGTTTAGGAGAAGCTAAGACATCTACTTTTACTAAATCTCCTCCTATTCGTTTGGTTACTTTTCCTAAGTAGTTGTAGGTTGTTGCTACGTTTAGTTGTGCAAATATTGCTGTTGTTAAAAGTGTTGTTAATGTTATTATCTTTTTCATTTTTTGTTCCTTTACATTTATATTTTGAACTCGTCCCAAAGCTCCAGCTTTGGGATGCATATGGGAGAAACAATAACAAATTAAAGCTATTGTAACTCCAATATTGGGTAACGAAGCTGGAGCTTCGTTACCAGTCTAGAGTTTACATTATGTCAGTAGATTAAAACGCATGAGCCCCATGAGCCCCAGTCTCAACTAAAAATTCCAAAAGCACTTGATTTTCGGTACGTCTTACACCACCAAACATTCTTGATTTGTCTTTAGTAGCTTGAAGTCTAATCTTAGAAAACTCAAACGGTGAATAGCTTACAATAGCTGAATACTTTTTAAGGTCATCAGGTTTGTTTTTAGCATTTTTATTTAATGCACCATATCTAGCTCCAAACTCCCAGTTGCTATCTTTTTTATAGAGCAGTTGAGTATAGTAACCACCCTGCTTTACATCATCTCTATCTCGATACAGATACTCACTTTGCCAAGTTAAATTACTATAACTATCTATTATATATTTAAGTGTCAACTCACCATTATAGAGTTTACTATCTTTGTTATCTTCTGTTTTCCCTGTAGCAACACTTGCTCCTGTTAACACAAAAGTACTATCACCTAAGTCAAATCCACTCTTTAGATAACCTACATATAGATTGTTTTCGCTACTCTTTCCAAAACTTCGCTCATTTGTACCTTGCATAGCTTCAACTCCTGCCATAAAGTAGTTATCGGTAGGAGCAACCCAATGCAAAGCGACCCCTGCATCGTTAAGTCCATCTACCCCTAACATCGCCTCATATACTAAAGGTTGGTCAGAAAAGTGTTGAGCATGTTGGTGAATGGCATTAATCCTACCAAATCCACTTCTAAACTTACCCATTTTCATATCTAAATTAGCAGGTAATTTTTTAGTGGTTA
>JALWMP010000141.1 GCA_026996165.1 Campylobacteraceae bacterium | reverse complement strand
GTATCTCACTCCATACTCCTTGTTGTATAATTTTTCCACTGTTTAAAATAACAATTTGACTCTTGTCATCTCTAAAGCCCAAATGATGATGGGTTGAGGTAATCAATGCAAATCCATCTATCTTTTGTCGCTTCTTTATAAGCTCTATTAACTCATGAGCTAAAACCACATCAATATTGGAAAATGGCTCATCTAAAAAGAGATATTTTGCTTTTGCACTCAATGCTCTAGCCAATCCCAATCGCTGTCTTTCACCTGTTGAAAGTTGTGATATTTTACTATCTTTTTTATAAATAAGCCCTACAATTTCTAAAAATTCTCTGCTCTCTTGGCTCTCTTTTAGACTTTTTCCTCTGTTTAGCACAAAGTTAATATGCTCAATGACGCTTAGATGTTCCCAAAGCAAAAGCTCTTGTGATAAAAACATCACACCTCTACTCTTTAGTTCTCCTAAATCTCCTCGCAACTTGCCATCTATGCTATACTCTCCTTTAAAGTTCTCTTCTAACCCTGCCAATACTCTAAGCAATGTAGTCTTTCCTGAACCTGAAGCCCCTATTAAAACGGTTTTGCTACCCTCTTTTATCTGTAATCTATCTACCTTTAGGGTAAATCCATTCTCTCTTTGAAATAGAGCATCTTTTAGTATCATCATCTCTTTAATCTCCTCAATATCATCAAAAACAGCACAATTACACCTATCTGCATCAAAGACAAAAAAGTAACAGCAGAGTAGTCACCATAGTGCATAAGGTTATATATCTTAATAATCATCACCTCAAAACCAATAGGAATCAATAATATAGAGATAGACAACTCATTAAGGGCAAATATACAAAGTATTACCACCATAAAGAGCCACCTAGAGGCATAGGTAGGTAGTGTTATCTTTATAAAAATATCCACCTTAGAGATAGCAAAAAACTTCAAACTCTCATCTTCTACATCTCTATGGTACAAAATAGCTACCAATCCAACCCCCAATGGAGTTAATTTAAAACTACTACTCAAAATAAAAAAGAGATAATCGCTAAAGTCACTATGTAGATTAAAAAACTGCACTATCTTTATGACCTCAAACCCAATCAAAGCAGAGGGTGTTAAAAGCGTTAAAAAGAGCAAAATAACAACCATAAAAGCTTTAACTCTCTGCATAGCTCTATAGATAAGTACTGAAAAGATAACAGCCACACTAGAGACCACTAAAGCCAATAGCAAAGAGTTAAATAGTATCTCTGTGTTATCTCTAACCAACATAGTAAATTGTGAAAAATCTATCTGTACTCCCAAAAGTAGCACAACAGACAAAAACAGAAGTAGCAAAAGAGCAAAAAGAGTAAAAACCACTTTTTGATTTATAAAAGAGAGCAAGAGAAAATCTATCTGCTCTTTTATATAAAACTTTATGTTATATCTCTTTGCAAAAAGCCCCAAGATTATCAAAAAAACCATCGCTAAAATATAAAATGGCACACTGGCAATGGCTGTTTGATTAATATTGTCCATTAGAGATATTTGAGCCAAAAAATCTTCGGCGTAAGTTCTATAGCCCAAGATAGATGAGACCTCTGAATGGGTAAATATCAAAATAAAAACCATAAAAAAAGCCAACAAAACGGTAAAAACAAGTTGAGGTTTAACAATAAATCTAAAAATATCTCTCCTAGAAGCAACCATAGAGGCAACTTTAATACTCTCTTGGTTTATAAATGAGAGTGCAAAGATAAATATCAATCCACAAAGAGCAACCATAGAGAAACTTACACTCACTACAGATTGCCAAAATGGCGATAGAGTACCAAAGAGCATATTTTTTTGAAATGCACTTAGATAGATAATTGGCTCAATCGCAAAAAAGCCAAATAGCAATAAAATATAGAACGCTTTTAACCGTTGTGAGAATGCAAAAAAGAGAGTAGCCAACACTCCACCTAGTAGGCAAGAGATAGTGGCTGTTGTAAAAGATATTAGGGTAGAGTTTTTGATTAGAGCTAATGTAGAGTCTCTAAAAAAATAGTCCAATGCTCCACTATTTTGAGCTAAAGCCATTAGTAAATCATAGAGATTTAGAAGTAGTGGAGAGAAGATAACTACCAAGAATATAAACCAAAAGGAATCGGAGACTTTAGTCCCGAACAGAGCGAGGCTAAAGCCATCGTTTCCTAATTTTTTAAAAAGACTACTCAAAAATACCTTTCATAATCTCTACACTCCCTCTAAGCGACTCAACCAAAAGAGATGGTTTCTCACTCCAACTCCTATAAGGCATCTTCTCCCCACCAATCAACCCATACTGCACAGCTTTAAGCTCTATAAGCCTCTGTTCTGTCTCTTTGGTAAGCAGATAATCAATAAAGAGTTTAGCATTTTTGGGGTGTGGTGCATTTTTTAACATTGCTACCGTACCAAAGATAGAAAAGACCCCATCACCCTGTTGGTTATAATAGACCATATCAATAGGCAATCCACTCTCTATCCCCACCAAAGCATCATCACTATCAACCAATCCAAACAAAAACTCTCCTCTTCCTACTGCATCTTTGACAACTGAATTTCCTGCCAACAGAGCTACTCTGTTCTCTTTTAGTTTTTGGATAAATGCTCTAAACTTCTCTGCTCCCAACTTAAGATAAAGTGCCGAAAAATG
>JALWMP010000140.1:1197-2651 GCA_026996165.1 Campylobacteraceae bacterium | reverse complement strand
AGCCTTTGGCGTATTTTGAAGAGTATCTAAAGTATGGAGCTTACCCTTTCTATCTTGATGGAGAAGAGAGTTACTTAAAAAAGCTATTAATGGCAACTACCCAAGTGCTTTCTACTGATTTACCTGCCATTTACAACATCGAGTACGACAAGATAAATGCATTAAAAAAGATGATGATAATGCTCTGTCAAGGTGAACCTTTCGACATCAATATCTCAAAACTTTGTGGGGCTGTTGGATTAAATCAGAAGACACTCTATAAATATTTGACCATTTTAGAAGCAGGTGGACTCATTCGGATTCTTGGAGCAAAGTCAAATGGAGTTAGCATTATCTCAAAGCCTGAAAAGCTCTATCTTGACAATACCAATCTCTTTTCTATTTACTGTAAAGCTCCAAAAGAGGGAACTGTGCGAGAGACCTTTTTTGCTTCTCAACTCTCCTACTCTCATCAACTTGATTATCCTAAAAATGGGGATTTTATAGTCAATGAAAAATATACATTCGAGGTAGGAGGTCGAGGTAAAACAAATAAGCAAATAAAAGATGTCTCTAACTCTTACATTGTTTCAGACAATATTGAGATAGGAGCTAACAATAAGATTCCTCTTTGGTTGTTTGGTTTTTTGTACTAATTAAATCCTCTCCTAGCCAAAGAGTCAACCTCTTTTAACAGAGTAGGAAACCTATACTTTCCATCCATAGAGCCAATAGCTTTTTTTGCCTCCTCTAACTCCATATCTTTAGAGGTAATATACAAAGGCTTCTCGCTCTTGCCTCTTAAGAGTTCACACTCTTTTGGGGTGTTGCCAAACTTTGCCTTTGCTACTCCTATAATGGGTACTTTCTTCTCTAAAGCCTCATACAAGTGTAACCCTAAACCCTTATGTGTCGGCTCATCTAACCACACATAGCCATCTAGCACTATGCACTCTATATCATCTAAATCTTTTAGGGCTTCTAACAGACAAGGCAACTCACGCTTATAAAACTCACCTGAGGCATAGGGTTCAATCTGCTCTATAAAATGCTGTTTAGCATACTCTGCTTTTTCATCTTCCCAATTTTTAATGCCTAAACAGGCTACCACTGCGTTTTTGTTGCCATTGTATTGTACGTCTAGTAGGTATGTGAACCTCACTCTCCCAAATCAAAGATTATGGGAGAGGCTTCCTTTGTCATGAATACGAGATAAAAGAAGTAATTCTTAGCAGAACTAAGCAACCTCTCTTAACTTAATTAACGAAGACAAATTATGACTGGCTCTGTCTACAAGCCAAGGAACTTTTGCCTCAACTTGCAACCTTAACTTTTCAGACAAGGGTTTTATGCTGTTAATGTTTTACCTGATTACAGCTTTTATATCTAATCAGAACCTCATACATTAAGATTTTAAAGAACTTAGGAATAATTAATTAAGTCTTTTTCTCTTATTTTAGGACAGTGCTTAATTA
>JALWMP010000140.1:0-1187 GCA_026996165.1 Campylobacteraceae bacterium | reverse complement strand
TTATTTAGAATACACAAACATTCTCTTTTTCTCTAACCTCTCCCAAATCAAAGATTATGGAAGAGGATTGCGAGAAAAACTTTGTTCAATTGTTAACCATTCTCATACATCAGTACCTTTTACCTTAAGCTCAATGCTTAGTCCTAAAGTTTCACATATTTTACTTAATGTCTCAATGGTAGGGCTAGATTTTTCTGTCTCTATGTCCGATAGTTGCCGAACACTCACATCGCTCAACTCTGCTAAATCTAGTTGAGAGAGATTAAGCTGTTTTCGTCGCTCTTTTATAAAATAAGCTAAATCTGCTCTTCTCATTGAGTTCCTTTTATGTGGTATAGTGCATATTTTATCTATTATAGATGAATAGTACTTAAAACATCTTTTAAATATGTGGTATAGTACATATTTTTAGCTAAAAATCTATTTTTTTATCTTATCTATTAAAAACTCCCCACTCTCTTTATAAAACTTATGCTCTGTCACCAAAATATTATGGTGATTGCCCTCTTCGTCTAAATAAAATACTTTTTTCCTAGAAGCAAAAGCATCAAAAAGCTTTTTGCCTTGATTGGGTGAAATGAGTTCATCTCTTTTCCCATGCACCATATATAACGGTATCTCTAATCGTTCTGCAATTTTAGCAGAGTCTGCATCGCTTGGGTTAAAATTATAAAAGAGTGCTAAACTTTTCTCTAAACCTTGGTAGAGAAGCTTACCAAACAAACTACCAAATATACTTGCCGATTTGTTTTTTAACACCTCATCTAAGCTGTCAAAAGTAGAGACTAAAACCATAGCCTTATAGTTGTATTTAGAGTGAGCCACATTGGTAATGGCAAAAGCACCACCTAGAGACATTCCCCACATGAACAGAGATTCATCTATAGTAATGTATTTAGAGGCATCATCTAAAACCTCATCTACATAGTGTTGCTCATAGCTCTTTGTTCCGTAGTACAAGTGCTTAACCCTACTCTCTCCATGATGTGGCAAGTCAATAAGCAGACACCTAAAGCCCAAATAGACATAACGTTCAGCTACAGGCAACAAGTCCTCTTTGCGTCCATTTTTTCCATGTAGTAAAACTAAAGTTCCATTATGGGCTTTGGGTTTAAACTCACCTAATTGTTTGGCTAAAAGCTTTTGTCGTTTTGAGAGACCTTTAGTGCTGTTTTGGCTTACTATTA
>JALWMP010000139.1 GCA_026996165.1 Campylobacteraceae bacterium | reverse complement strand
TCTCTATGAATACAACAGTAGATATACCAATTGTTGAGGGGGCAACAGTTCCCTCTGCTCCTATTAAACCTAAAAAGGCTTTTCTATATCTATCTAGTCTTATTTTAGGATTGATTCTTTCTGTTCTTTATGCTTCATTAAGAATGAGAGCAGACAGAAAAATTTATAGTGAAGATGAGATAGCATTAACAAACAAAACTATTTTTCATTTTGATAAAGAGGGTACAAAGAGAGACTCTTTATGGTTACTTATATCTTTTTTAGAGAAGAGACGTACCTTAAAAGATAGTGCATTAAAGATATTAATTAGTTCAAATAGTATAATAGAAAATCGAGTACCAGTAATAGAGCAGATAGCTTTAGGCATTAAAAATATTGAAAAAAAGGTCTTGATTATTAACTATAACTATGTCGATGTAGTAGAAGCAAATAGAGTATTTAATATAGATTCAGATAGTGGGTTAAGTACCATTTTGACCAGTAAACAACCTATTGAAAATATTGAGTTAAACAACTATATTCATCATATCAGCTCAAATATTGATATTTTACCTTCAGGTCCTATTGTTCACAATAGTCCAAAACTACTCTTTAGTCCTAAGATAGAGACTCTGCTAAATAGACTCTCTATGCAGTATGACTATATCTTTTTAGATGCTCCTCCATTAGGGGAGTATCCTATTAGCGATATTCTTATTCAATATGTTGATTTAGTTGCTATTGTTATTAAATTAAAAAAGAGTAGTAGTGAGATTATTGAAAAGCTTAATAGTATAGATGAGAGAAATATTGAAAAAATAGTATGTATTATCTAGTCAAATAGGTTAATTTTTGTTATAATATGTTTTTATTTTTAAAAAAGGGATAATATGCGAATCATAGAGCTATATTATGAAAAAGTTTTAAAAAAAGATGTTCCTTACTATGCAAAATACTCATTGGGTAAGATTATAATGAAACCAATTATTAAATTTTTTAATATTGTCATTATACCCAATGTACCATTTTTAAGATTGAGAGTCGCACTCTATCGTCTAGTAGGGTTTAAGCTAGGAAAAGATACCGACATTGGCATGAAGTGCTACCTTGATGAGATAAATCCATCGCTATTAACGATGGAAGATAATGTAACTGTCTCATGTAACTGCTACTTTACTTGTCATGGAAAGGGACAATCACATACTCCAATTCATATTAAAGAGGGTAGCTATATTGGTATGAGAGTAAGTATTGTCTCTGGTAAAAGAGGGGTAACTATTGGAAAAAATGCAATTGTTGGTGCAGGTTCACTAGTAGTTAGTGATGTACCAGACAATGCAACTGTTGTTGGTGTTCCTGCTAAAGTTATAAAGATACAAAATGTTTAAGTCTATTACACTACGCTCTGATTTTACAAAGAATGTTTTAACCCTAATGAGTGGTACAGTTATTGCTCAGGCTATTCCTATTGCCATAGCTCCTATTTTAACCAGAATCTATACTCCTGATGATTTTGGAGTTTTTGCACTTTTCTTTGCAATCTTGTCTATCTTCTCTGTTGTTATGAATCTTAGGTATGAAAATGCTATTATGTTACCAAAAAATGAAGATGAGGCTCTCTCTATCTTTATATTGGGATTTCTAATCAACACCACTATCTCGTTAATACTTTTTGTAGTTGTTCTTCTTTTTAATGAGTCTATTACAGAGCTTTTAGGAGATAGACGGATAGCTTTTTACTTATATTTTATTCCTCTAACACTCTTTTTTGTAGGGCTTTTTAACCTATTGACTCTCTTTAACAATCGTCAGAAAAACTATAAAGATATTGCACAAGCAACAGTATTAAAGTCAGTTGTTATGGGGGTAGTTCAAGTAGGTATTGGACTTTTAAAGAGCGGAGCAATAGGATTAATATCGGGGCAGATACTCTCTGCTTTTTTTGCCAATTTACGACTTTTTAAAAATATCTATCAAAAAGAGAATTTTAAAAAGAGCTTCAATTTTAAAAAGATAGTAGCTATAGCAAAAAGATATAGACAGTTTCCTCTATTTTCTTTGCCCTCTGCTCTAATTAATGTCTTAGCAAACCATCTAACTAACATATTAATCTCCTCATTTTTCTCTGTTGCTACTTTGGGGTTCTACTCTTTGGTGCAAAGAATGTTAGGTATTCCATCTGCTCTAATTGGGCAGTCAATAGGTCAAGTCTTTTATGAAGAGGGAGTTAGACTAAAACATCAAAAGGGTGAAATCACAGAGCTTTTTAATCATACATTGAAAAAACTCATTTTTATTGGCTTTCCTCTCTTCTTTGCTCTTTTTTGGAGTGTTAAACCTCTTTTTATATTAATTTTTGGAGAAAAGTGGGCAGTAGCAGGAGAGTATGCACAGATTGTTATTCCTATGTTTTTTATTCGTTTTGTAGTAACTGCACTAAGCATAGTTTACGATATGTTTAGTGAGTTGAAGGTAGAGCTTCTTTGGCAGATTGTACTGTTGAGTGGAAGTATATTGTTGATTGTTCTATCTTCATCTTTTGAGGTAGAGTTTAAAAATTTTCTTATATCTTTAAGTGTTTTTATCTCTATTATGCAACTTATCTCACTCTTTATAATTAAACAGATATCTTATGGAGTATTTAGATGAACAACAAAGAGAAGTATCATAACTTTTGTAAAACTGAAAAAGCAATTCCTATTTTTAGTCAAGATTGGTTTTTAGATGCAATTTGTGGTAAAGATAATTGGGACGTAGCCATTTTTGAAAAGGGAGGAAAGGTTGTTGGCTCACTTCCCTATTATAAAAAGAGAAAATACTCTATATTCTCTATAATTACTATGCCTAAACATATTCAAAATATGGGTGTCTACATAAAGTACCCACCCCAAAAACAGAAGTATGAAAAAAAATTGGTCTATGAAAAAGAGATAATGCATGGACTTATTGAGCAACTACCTAAGGTTGACTACTATAATCAAGCTTTTCACTATAGTGTAACTAACTGGTTGCCTTTTTATCTAAAGGGGTATGATGCTACAACAAAATATACCTATGTTATTGAAGATTTATCAAATTTAGATAAGGTCTATAGTAACTTTAGCAATGCAAAGCGTAAAGATATACAAAAGGCTAGTAGAGTTATGGAGGTAAAGTTTGATTTAGATGCTAAAATATTCTATGAACACCATAAAGAGAGTTTAGCAACTAAGGGTGATACCATCTCCTACTCTTTTGAACACTTTAAGCGTCTATATAGTAGCATCTATGAGCATAATCATGGTCGAACTATATATGCTATAGATAAAGAGAGTCAAAATATCGCTGCTGCCTTTCTTTATATTTGGGATAGTATAAGTGGGTATCATCTTATTAATACTATTGATAGTAACTATAGAAATAGTGGAGTTGGTACTCTTCTATTATGGGAGATTATTAAAGATAGCTCTAAAAAGTGTAATCGATTTGATTTTGAAGGGAGTATGGTTGAGTCTATAGAAAAGTCCTATAGACAGTTTGGTACACGTCAAAAACCCTATTTTGATATAAGAAAAGTAGACTCTAAAATATTAAAGCCATTAGTTCTAATGTAGGGTACGATTGCTATCGTACCATATTAATTTAAAAGATTATGGTAGAGCAGATATATCAATAATTGATAATCCTCTATAGTAATCAGCAGTATAAGCCTTTGTATTATCACTAGAGAGTGTAACTCCAAATGTATATACACCTGTTGACTGTTTATCTATAAATGTAGGTGCTGATGGATTAGATACATCAACTGCTACTAGTCCATTGTCTCTGTATGCTATAAATACTTTACTCTCATCTGATGAGAGTTTTAATCTCCATGCCCATGAGTATTCTTCAGAGTCTATTGGTGGCATAATAAAGTGTCCAATCTTAGTAGGTAAAACAGGGTTTGATATATCAATAACAACTAAACCATTATCATAGTCAGTAACATAAGCTTTGGTCTCATCTGATGAGATAGCAACATCAAGTGTAGTTCCATTTGTGTCGTATTGTCCAATTTTTGAGATAGATGTTACATCTGATACATCAAGAATAAGTAGACCTTTTGAGTGGTCAGCTAAGTACGCTTTTGATTCATCTTCAGACAAGACAACATCCCAGACCTTACCATTGTTTTGATAATCTGTTACATAATGTCCTATTTTAATTGGAGTATTTGGATTAGTTACATCTAGCACTACTAAACCATCAAAATAGTCAGCAACAAAGAGTTTTGTGCCATCATCTGAGAGGGTAACCCCTCTTGCTCTTCCATTTGTATTATAACTTCCCAATATAGTAACATTTGATGGGTCTGAAATATCTACAATCACAATACCATCTTGGTCTAAAGCAACATAAGCAATAGTCTCACTACTATTAAGAGCAATATCAAATACCCTACCACCATTAGTATCTGTAAAAGCACCAATTTTTGTTGGATTTGAAGGATTTGAAATATCTATAATATCAAAACCACTAGAGTAGTTTGTAATAAAAGCTTTTGTCTCGGCACTATTTAGTGTAACTTGTTCTGAGTAGTGGTCAGTATCAATTTGACCTATAATAGGCATATTTGCCAAGAGAAACTCTGTAAAAAAGAGGCTTATAAAGAATAGTTGAAAAATATGTTTCTGTTTCATAATTTTTCCTTTTTTTAAAATTACATTTTTTCAAAAAATGCAACATATTATAATATTTTATAACAAAAATAAACCTTTTAAAACTCTATTAATTTATTAATATTTTTATCTATTTATGTTCTTTTATTTGATAAAATAATTTTTATAATTTAAAAAAGGATAAAATTTATTATGGACAAAAAAAATTTTGCACTAATAGGAGCATCAGGATACATTGCTCCACGACATATGAAAGCAATTAAAGAGACAGGAAATGACCTTGTAGCAGCTCTTGACCCGTATGATGGTATTGGTATTATGGATAGCCATTTCCCAGAGGCAGACTTTTTTACAGAGTTTGAACGCTTTGATAGATTTGTCGATAAGTGGAGAAGAGATACAGGAAATAAGATAGACTATGTCTCTATATGCTCTCCTAACTATTTGCATGATTCTCATATACGTTTTGCACTAAAGAGTGATGCAGATGCTATATGCGAAAAGCCTTTAGTGCTAAATCCTTGGAATATTGACCAACTAAAGATAATAGAAGAGGAGACAGGGCATAAAGTCTACAATATTTTACAACTTAGATTACACCCATCAATTATAGCACTCAAAGAGAAAGTAACTAAAGAGTTAAAAGTAAATCCAGATAAAATTTATGATATTGACTTGACCTATTTGACTAGTAGAGGTAAATGGTATTTTATCTCTTGGAAAGGCAATGAAGCAAAATCTGGTGGAATTGCTTCAAATATTGGGGTACACTTTTACGATATGCTTACTTGGATATTTGGAGAAGTAGAGGAGAATATTGTGCATGTAAAAACTCCTGATTGTAATGCAGGTTCATTCAAACTTAAAAATGCAAATGTAAGATGGTTTTTATCTGTAAATTATGACTATATTCCACAAAATATAAAAGATTTAGGACAGAGAACATATAGAAGTATAACTGTTGATGGAGATGAAATAGAGTTTAGTGGAGGCTTTACAGATTTACATACAAGAAGTTATGAAGAGATATTAAAAGGTAATGGGTTTGGGTTAGATGAAGCTTATGGCTCTATTAGTACTGTTTCTACCATAAGAAATTTGGACGCTATTGGATTAAAAGGAAACTACCATCCATTTTGTAAGAAAGTTGTTCACCAATAATGAGTTATTTTACACATGAAACAGCTATTGTAGATAATAATGTTACTATCGGAGAAGATACCAAAATATGGCACTTCTCTCATATTCTTTCCAACACAACCATTGGAGCTAACTGCTCATTTGGACAAAACTGTGTAGTAGGTCCAAAGGTAAAAGTTGGTAATGGTGTAAAGGTTCAAAACAATGTCTCAATCTATGAGGGTGTAGAGGTAGAAGATGATGTATTTTTAGGTCCATCTATGGTCTTTACAAATGTCATTAACCCACGAGCTTTTATTCAAAGAAAAGATGAGTTTAAAAAGACACTTTTAAAAAATGGTTGCTCTATTGGAGCAAATGCTACTATTGTTTGTGGTGTAACTATTGGAGAGTACGCACTAATAGGGAGTGGAGCAGTAGTTAACAGAGATGTAAAAGCCTATGCCCTTATGGTTGGTGTCCCTGCTAAGCAGATAGGTTGGGTTGGTATTAGTGGGAATACACTAGATTTTATAGATAATATTGCTCATGATGAGTTTGCTACATATAGAGTAGAAGATAACAATTTAGAGGTTATAAAAAAATGAAGATAGATTTCGCAAAACTACAATATCAATATCAACTCTACAAAGAGGAGATAGACCAAGCGATTCATGGTGTGCTTGATAAATCAAACTACATTATGGGAAATGAAGTATCTGACTTAGAAGAGAACTTACAAGATTTTACAGGTGCTAAACATGCAATAAGTTGTTCAAGTGGAACAGATGCCTTACTTTTAGCAATGATGGCACTTGACATTCAACCTGATGATGAGATTATTACTACCCCTTTTACCTTTATTGCTACAGCTGAAACCATTGCTTTTTTAGGTGCAAAACCTGTCTTTGTAGATATAGATGAAAAAACTTATAATATAGATGCTACTAAAATAGAAGAGAAAATTACACCAAAAACAAAAGCGATTATACCTGTAAGTCTCTACGGACAACCTGCTGATATGGATGCTATTGGGGCTATTGCCGATAAACACAAGTTAAAAGTAATAGTCGATGGAGCTCAAAGTTTTGGAAGTACTTTCAGTGCTAAAAAAGACTCTAATTTAGGAGATATATCAACCACAAGTTTTTTCCCTGCTAAACCTTTAGGCTGTTTTGGAGATGGTGGTGCTGTTTTTACTAATGATGATAAATTAGCTACAAAAATAAAGTCTCTTAGAGTTCATGGACAGTCAAAGCGTTATCATCACAAATATATTGGAATGGGTGGACGTATGGATACCATTCAGTGTGCCATTGTAGATGTAAAGTTAAAGCATTATCAAAAAGATTTAGCTCTTCGTCAAGAGGTAGCACTTAAATATAGTGAAGAATTAAGAGTTAAGAGTAATAAAGAGTTGATTTTACCATTTGTAGATGATAGAGCTACTTCTGCTTGGGCTCAATATTCAATAAGAGTACAAAATAGAGATGAACTTCAAGCTAAACTGAAAGAGCAAGGCATTCCTACTGCTGTGCATTATCCTATGCCTTTACATCTTCAAGAGTGTTTTAGTTATTTAGGATATAAAAAAGAAGATTTTCCTGTATCAGAAATGGTATCTAATGAGATTATGAGTCTTCCTATGAATCCATATTTAAGTGATGATGAAATTAATTATATTTGCAATATCATTTAGCTTTGCTTTCTTTAAAATAGATAAGTCTATTTTTCACTACAAAGCCAATTTAGAGTAAAAAGTGAAATTATGTCAAAATATACCAAGTAACTTTTACTTACTGAAATTGGTTTACACAGTTTAGGTCTCTAGGAGGTCTCCCCTGCCCTACATGATTTTTAATGCCTCTTGCAATTTCTTTTTAAAGGCTTCTTGTAACTCTTGTGGTGCAACTATAACAAGATGTGGCAACCACTTCTGTATAAAAGGCAAAATTTCAAGCTCTTGTGTATATTCTACAGTAAAAATAACAGAACCATCTTCATCTTTTTTAATAAAAGTTTGTGAGTTCAAAAACTTTTTCATATCGGCTTCAAAATATTTAGCAATAGGAGGTAAAGCTTTGATAGTTGCTTTTTGTCGCTTTTGACCATAGAGTGTCATACTGTTTTGCACGGTTAATAAAAATTCAATATAGGGCTTTAGTTCTTTAGTCTGAAAATGGCGTTGAGAGGCACGTTTTTTAATCTCTTCTATAAAACTCATACGAAGAAAAAGAAATCTACCATTATCAACAACAGCAACATACCAATTATTATCCATAAATACTAATTTAATCGGCTTAATATCAGTAAATATCTTTTTAAATCCACCATTAATATATTTAATATCTCTATATTCATGATTTCTAATAGCCTCTTTTATGCTCTTAAACCTTGCTTTTGCCTCTTTGCTCTGAACCTCTTCCATAATAGAGTTTTTAAACAGAAAAATATTCTCATCATTTTTTGCTATTTTTGAGAGAGTTCCTTTTTCTAACTCTTTAAAGATATATGGGTCAAACTCTTGTGCCATTAAAAATAGTTGTGAGATTTCTTCACTATTTTTAATGAACTCTTCAAAGATTGCAGAGACAGTTATGAGTTTCCACACATTTTTTCTATCTCGTTTTATGGTAATAATATGAGAATATAGTGACTCTATCTCTTTTAAATATCTTTCTATTGTTTTTCTATTACACCCAAACTCATTGGTTATTACCTCATCATAAGGACTTATCTCTTTTTTAGTTAAAAAGAGTTCCATTAGTTTGAAAAGGGCTGTTGTTTTTTTGTTTAGTGCCATTTTATTTTTTTATCTCTTTTAAACTATTTTCTCTAATAATCTCACCAATACTTTCTAAAAGCTTTCTTAAATCACTCTTTATATTCGGTTGAGACTCATCATGGTTAATATGTGTCAAACTATTTCTTAAGTTTTTTAACTTTTTGTACTCTGTAGCTACTTTTTCAAAAACATTACTATTGTGATTATAAAGATTTGGAAATCTTCTATCATAATAGTTTTTTCTATAATCATCTCCAAATTCCTTCTGGGTAATGGTTGACATAACATCTCTGTTTATTCCATATTTATCAAAAGTATTCCAAGCATGATAACTAATAATCCTATTTTTATAAAATGAATAACTAGCATATAATCGTATAGCCTCAAATAGATAAGTCAATGATAATAGATAATAGTTCTTATCAAACATTAACTTTGCCAAAATCATATATTTTTCATAAAACTCTTTATCTTCAAACCCTTTAAATTCAATAAGAGTTTCCTCTACTTGTACAAATAGCTCTTTAAGATGGTTAAACTTTTTATTGCTTTTAGCTTGTTCTAATGTTATTTCTAAATTTTTATAAGAGGCTACCAAACTTTTAAAATCATTTGAGAGTAAAGCTCTTGAAAACTTTTCAAATGCCAAAGTATTTAAATTCTCAATCTCAATACTATTGACAAAATTCAAGGTACGAATAAATCCAGTTAACAATAATGACAACTGTGTCATTTCAATATACTCTGTTAAATAGATATATTCATACTCTTTAAACTCTACTATCTGTTTTGCAAAAATTATTTTTAGATTACTATAATTTAAAAATTTATGTAATGTAGCTGAAAAAATAGCCGAAATAGGTTGATGTCTAAATCCATGAGTAATATCAAGAAGAATACTTTCATTATCATTTGATTTAGAAATTAAAGCAAATACTTTTTCAAAAATATCATCTAAACTATTATCTTTAATTGGAATAAATGTTACTCTATTCTCATCATATTCTAATAACTCTTTTTGAAAATCTATTGCTCTTTGTGTACCTAAAAAATAGAAATTATCATTATAATTTCTTAAAAGTAAATCTGTAGCATTATGATAATTACCACTTTTCTTTTTTAATACATCACAATCATAATAAGCAGTTGTTTTATTAATTTTATCTCTATCTCTACCTGACATTCCCAAAATACTAATTATCATATCCTCCTCCTAAAACTCTCTAAACAAAATATGCTCAAAAACCGAAGTTTTAACAACTTTCCCATCAACAATCTTCTCCACCACATCACGCTTAGTAGTAGAATGAACTGCTGTTAATCCCAATGACTTCACATAGTTTACCATCTCATAACAACCACCAAAGTCACCCTGAATCAATACTACATCGCCCTCTTTTGATTTGTCTCGAATATACTCTTTTAAAGGTGCTAAGTAGTCACTAAGTCTCTCTAGTGTAGGTGGAATATTTGACCACAAATTTTGTAACTCTTTTGGCAAAGCTACAATGTGAGTAACCCCTAAACTCTCTTTGGCATCAAGCTCTTGAGTTGGAGTTAAAGTATGTGAAAATAGTAAAAATAGCTGTTTCATAATATTCCTTTTTGATTTATAGCTGTATTATAATAGAATTTTTAGACAAAAACTGTCTATTTAAAGAGATTTAACAACTCTTCTTTATCAAAATTATAACTATCTGTAAATCTACCCAAACCATCACACTCTACCAACTCTACAAGGTGTTTAAAAAAGCTCTCTCTACCTCTAAACTTCTTAATAATCTCTTCATGATTCATCTTATATAAAGTTCCATGCAATAAAATAAGCTCTTCTATCTCTAAAGACTCATCTTTCGTTATCTCCCCTTTTCTAATTAATGCTTCAAGCAGAGGTCTAGCCAACAAAGCAGACTTCTCTTCATGACCAAAAAATTGAACATGCTTATTGTTTAGATTTATTTTTCGTGATTGAGGTTTACCAAGGTCATGTAATAAAGCAGATACCTCTACTACTTTGTCATAAGCTTTTAACTCAACTACCTTACAAACCATCATAGTATGTGACCAACAGTCCCCCTCAACATGGTAAGGGTTTGTCTCATATTCATCAAAGTTGTGATGGCAATTTAAAAGTGCCTTTTTATATTTAGGATAGGTGGTTGAGAACCAATTAATAAGTTGTGTCATGCTATGCTCCTATATTTTTTTAGAAGTATAGCAATTTTCAATAACAGAAGTTGTCTAGTAGGAGGGGAATATTTTATTTCTCCTCAAGAAATCAAAATTTAAGAAAGATGTAACTCATTAAAGAGATTTTTAAAGTAGATAATCTTTGCATAAAACTTACTTTTATCTATAAAAAGCATCTATTTTTTCAACAAAGAGGATAATTTAACCTGCTGACGCAACCAATCTCTATGTTCTATGGCAGGAAAACCAGCATAAGTCTTTCCACCTTTAAGAGACTTTGTAACACCACTCTTTGCGGCAATAGTTACAAAATTACCAATATCTAAATGTCCTGATATAGCTGCTTGTCCTCCTAAGATAAGATTTCTACCTGTCTTAGTTGAACCTGCTACACCTGCTTGACCTGCCATTAATGAATGCTCACCAATATCACAGTTATGTCCTATCTGAATAAGGTTATCTATTTTTGTGCCTTTTCTAATATAGGTTGTTCCAAAAACTG